>JACNKC010000051.1 GCA_014382245.1 Pseudomonadota bacterium
GCGGTATGAACGCGTTGCCCATCATACCCAGCGGCGCCAGTGTCGACACTGCCACGAGCGCGGCCGCGGCCACCACGGCGCGCGGGCGGCGCACCGAGAACTCTATGGCCGGCCGCAGGGCATTAACCAGGGTCCTGCTGACAAAATTATTGCCCGCTGTCCGACCCGCAGGTGGGCGCGCGAACCAGTAGGCAAGCACCGGTACCACGGTGATGGCGAGCACGGCCGAAGCCGCCATGGCAAAAGTCTTGGTCGCCGCCAGTGGCGCAAACAGCCGCCCCTCCTGCTGCTCGAGCGCGAACACCGGCAGGAAAGAGACCGTCACTATCAGCAGCGAGTAGAACAGCGCCGGCCCGACCTCGAGCGCGGCCTCGCGCACGTTGTCCATGTGGCTACGGCCGGGCTTGTGCTCGTGGTGACGGTGGACGTTGTCGACCATCACCACCGACGCGTCAACCATCACTCCTACGGCTATGGCAATGCCACCCAGGCTCATGATGTTGGCGTTCTGCCCCAGCAATCGCATGATGAGCAACGAGGCGAGTACGCCCAGCGGCAGCGCTACCAGCGCCACCAGCGACGAGCGCAGGTGCATGAGGAACACCAGGCACACCAGCGCCACCACCACCAGCTCCTGGCCCAGCTTGCCGGTGAGCGTCGATATGGCTCTTTTCACGAGCAGAGAGCGGTCGTAGCTGGTATGAATCTCCACGCCCTCGGGCAGGCCGCGCTTGAGTTCCCCGAGGCGTTGCTTGACGCGATCGATCACCTCGAGCGCGTTGCCCCCGAACCTGAGCAGCACTATGCCGGTGACAACCTCGCCCTCACCGTTCATCTCGACCAATCCACGGCGCGGGGCAGGACCGAGCTGCACGCGCGCGACCTGCCTGAGCAGCACCGGCGTATGTGCGCCGTCCACTATTTTTACGGGTATGGTGGCGAGATCGTCGATAGAACGAATGTAGCCCTGGCCCCTGACCATGAACTCGGTCTCGGCCATCTCGATCAGGCGCCCGCCAACGTCGAGGTTGGCGCGCTGTATCGCGCGCCTGACCGCCGGGATGGTGACACCGAAGGCGCGCAGTTTCTCGGGGTCGACCTCGACCTGGTACTGGCGCACAAAGCCACCCACGCTGGCCACTTCGGCCACGCCCTCCTGGCTCATGAGATCGTACTTGAGGTACCAGTCCTGTATGGACCGCAGGCGCGCGAGATCGTGTCCCATGAAGGCAGCCGCGCGCGCGAGTTCGTCGCGCGAGATGCGCCGGTCGCCGTCACTGTCAAAACCGTCGACGAGATAGCCCAGCGAGTCGTCGACAAACTCCTCTGCGCTGCGCGTGGCAGCCGGGCTGTCGGTAGCAAAAAACTCGCGCAATTCGTCATCGCTGTAAACCGGCAGCTCGTTTCCGCCTTCGTGGCCGGACCACCAGCAACGACCGACAAACTGAAAACCGCAGGTGCTACTGCCACCCACCACGCTGATCGCGCCGGGCACGGGCAGCTCGTCTTCTTCGAGCAGGCCCGAACGGTCCGTGTCGAGATTGTCGCGCAACACCTGCGCCCGCCGGCTGAAGTCGCTCAGCGTGTATTGGTACACCCAGCCCACGCCCGTGGCGTCGGGGCCCAGCTGCGGTGTTGTGCCCTCGGGCAGCCTGCGCTGGGCGTAGTTGAGATACTCGAGCACACGCGACCTGGCCCAGTAAAGATCGGTGCCGTCCTCGAAGATGATGTAGATCATCGAAAAGCCGAAGAACGAGTAGCCGCGCACCGAGGTCGCGAACGGAACCGACAGCATGGCCGTCGACAGCGGGTAGGTGACCTGGTCTTCGACCACCTGCGGGGCCTGGCCGGCGTAGTCGGTAAACACGATTACCTGCACGTCGGATAGATCGGGAATGGCGTCCACGGGCATGGTGCGTATGGCCCACCACCCGCCCAGCACCAAGGTGGCTGCCAGCGCGGCCACGAAACCGCGGTGCTGCAGGCTGAGTTCGGTAAGTCGCTTGATCATCGACCCTGTCCCCGCGTGCTGTCTTTCTTCTCGAGGAACATGCCGCACTCGGGGCAGCGGCCGGGTTCGTTCGAAACCACCTCGGGGTGCATGGGGCAAGCATAGATTTCTTCTGGTCCCTCGTCATCATCATAGCCCTGCCCGCTGCTGCCGGCGGTTTCGGAGCGCCCCAGCATCTTGCGTATGGCCTCCTGCAGCTGGCTCTCGGAATCGAGCAGGAACTGCCCGCTGGCGACCACCAGTTCGCCTTCGGACAGGCCCTCGAGGACCTCGGTCACGTGGTGATCACCCACCAGGCCGGTTGTTATCTCCCTCGGTTCGAAACGACCGCCGCCCCTCGCCACGAACACCAACTCGCGTCGACCCGAGTGCAGTATGGCCTCGGTTGGCACGGCCAGAACGCCGTCCTTGCGACGAAACTCTATGTACACGGTGGCAAACATGCCGGGCTTGAGCAGGTAGCCCGGGTTGTCGAACTCGAGTCTCACCCTGAGCGTGCGACTACCCTCATCGAGCGTGGGATACACGTAGGCCACCGAACCTTCGACCACGCGGCCCCGCGCGTGG
Source organism: Pseudomonadota bacterium (assembly GCA_014382245.1). Classification (GTDB taxonomy): domain Bacteria; phylum Desulfobacterota; class Binatia; order UBA1149; family UBA1149; genus UBA1149. The sequence continues at coordinate 2,579 of JACNKC010000051.1, forward strand.
GTCAACTCCATCTGCGCCTTCTGACCGGGCTCGACCCAGGGAGCGTCGTACTCGTAGACGTCGGCCGTCACCCAGATGCGGCTTAGATCGCCCACGTGGTAGAGATCGCTGCCCGCCTTGACACGCGCACCCTCGACGATGCTCTTGCGCAGGATAAAACCCCTGCGTGGTGCGCGCACCGTGAGCACGCGGTTGGCCCGGCCCGCTTCGGCGATGGCCGCGATGTCTTTCGGCGAAAGATCCCACAGCGCCAGCTTGCGCTCAGCCGATTTCGCCAGCTCGCCGGTAGCGCCGCCCGTGCGAATGCCGAGCAGGTACTCCTCCTGGGCCGACACCAGCTCGGGCGAGTAAATGTCAAACAAAGCCTGGCCGGCCGTGACCAGTTCGCCGGTCTTATCGGCGTAGACTTTTTCGACCCAGCCCGAGAACCTGAGGTTGACGACCGAGACCTCGCTCTCGCCGACTTCAACCTCGCCCACGGTGCGTATGTGCCTGAAAATCGTTTGTCGCTCGACGCGCTCAAGGCGCACGCCCATGTTCTGCTGCATCACAGGGTCTATTCTAACCACCGTCGCACCGCCCGCCTTGACACCGGCCGGCGATGCCGCCGCGTCCAGGTAAACGGGCACGAGATCCATGCCCATGGGCGACTTGCCGGGTCCGTCGCGTACGTAGGCCGGGTCCATGGGTGCCACCCAGTGCGAAATTTTGCGCTCACCACCGGCCGCCGGAGAGCTGTCGCCGTGGTCGGCATGGTCGACGTGGTCGGCATCCGTGCCGGTATCAATGGCGACCAGGTCCATGCCGCACTGCGGGCACTCGCCCGGCTCACTGCGCATGACCTGCGGGTGCATGGCGCATGTATACAGGGTGTCTCCGAGCACGGGGGTACCGCTCAGGCCGGCGCTGTTGTCTGGACCGCAGCCGGCGACCTGCAAAAACAACAGGGTTGAAAACAGCACGGTCAGCGCGCTCGCCAGGACCGTTGATTTCATCTTCAGGGGCTTCTTGTTCTGGTTCATCGTAGTTCTCCCGTGTGGCTCACGCCGGTTTCGGCTACCGCCGCCGCCGCGTAGATGTGAGTTCCGACTGCTGCGCGCAGCCAGGCTTCCTGCAAGCGAAGCAGCTCCACCTGCGACTCGTACAGCGAAGAAAAGTCGGCCTTGCCAACCGAAAAATCCGAAAGCGTTGTTTCGAGCGTCGCGCGCGCGGCCGGAATGAGCGTGCGATCATAAGTGCCGGCCTTGCCGAAGGCGCGTGTCCAGTCGGCGTTGATGACCGCGAGCGTGGCGGCGATTTCGTTCTCACGATCGGCCAACATACTGAGCGCCGAGAGCTCCGCATTCATGTAGGCCCGCTGTCGGCCTCGCTCGCGCGCGCTGCCCGACAGCGGCAAGGGCACAGAAAACCCGGCCGACACAAAGTCGCTGCCGTCGTCCAGCGCGGTGTCGATCTCTCTCAAACGGTACCCCACCCACAGCGACACTCCGGGACGGGCCTTGACACCCGCCATGCGCGCGCCTGCCCTCTGGCTGCGAGCACGCTGCGCGAGCGCCGCGAGCACCGGGCGCCTCTGCTGCGCCAGTCGCGACCATCCCTTGCTGTTTCCGACCGGGGCCAACGGTTCGACACTATCGCCGGTTACAAAATCCTGCGCCGCCGGGCTCGCCAGGGCGCGGGTCAAGGCCGCGACAAGCGTGACCTCGCGCCTATCGAAGTCACCCAGGTCGTCTCGCAGACGGTCCCTGAGGACGGTCAGTCGCAGCACGGCGTTCTGGCCGGCTTTACCCACCTCGTAGTGCGCTCGCACGGCCCTGAGCAGTTCGCCGGTGCGCGCAATGTGCTCGCCGGTGATGCGCCGCAAGCCGCGGGTCAGCACCAGTTTCCAGTACAGCGTGGCTACCTGCCGCCGGAGCAGCAGCTCGGCTTCGGCGCTCTCGTGGCGGCTCCCCTGCAGGCGGGCGTCGGCCAGCTCGCGCGCCGCGCCGGTCCAGCCCAAGCGCGGTATTTTCTGGCTGAGCTTGAACTGCAGACCCGACATGGGCGAGTCATCGAGCGCGAGCGAATCGACAGGGGTGTTGAGATAATCAACCGACAGGCGCGGGTCGTCCCAGTTGGCGGCCACCTCGGCCAGCTGCTCGAGTTCGGCGCTGCGCTGGCGCAGGGCTGCCAGGCCGGGGTTGGCGCTCACCGCCTGGTTGGCCAATTGCCGGGCCGGCTGTGGCACGATTGCCGCCTGCTCGATTGCCGCGTTATCGGCGGGCGCGCTGTTTACGGCGGCAGAAGCGTGCGCACACAACAACAGCACTACGAGTGCCACGATGATCGAACTGTTTAAATTTTTCATTCTACTTTCCGTTTCCGTTTCTGTTCGCGACTGGCTCGTTGTCGGGCGGCAGACGCGGTCCTGCTCAAAAGGGTAACGCGAAAGGCAGCGCAGCAGCGCCGTCCATCCGCGAGTCGTACGCTACACCCCTGGGTGCGGCGCGATTGATCGATGCTTGGGTCAGGCCAGGAAACTGGCGTTGAGAATGTAGAGAGGTCGGCGCTTGATTTTGCCCGGTGGCCCGGTGGCTGTCGCAGCTCTTATTGCCGGCGTCGCGGCGACGACCTGCATCGACGCGAGCAATGCCACCGTTACGGTGGCCGGGGAAACAGCCGTCGCTTCTTGCAGCGAAGACGGCCCCGCAGCTAGAACAGTGGGCTGCTCACAGCAGGCGCTGTCATCGTGACCCGTTGTGGCAGGTGTTGTGTCGCCGTTGGTGGCAGTACCGGTAGGCTGGCTACCGACGGGCGAGCCGTGATCGCCGTGGCAGGGCATATTGCCCGCAGCCGAATCCACCGCCGCTGACTGCAGCGGCGCGCTTGCAGCCTGTGCCAATCCCGCGCCCGGAAGAGCGCACAGCAGGCCGCACAGCCCCGCCTGCTCCATCAGAAGCAAGGCGGCCAACGATATGCAGAGTCGACGCATGAGATACATCATACCCCTGATCAGCGGTTTCGGCCAGCACTTATCCGTTCCTGCTGCCGGTGCCGAAAACAGGCGAGCGTTTCTCGACGAAAGCGCGCACGCCCTCGCGGTAGTCATCCGATTTCATCATCTGCCGCAGCAGGCGGTTGGCCTCTTCGAGCGAAGCGCCTACGTCGCGGTGCAGGTCGTCGTAGAGCTGCCGCTTGCTGGCCGCAAGCGACGCGGGCGACACCCGCTCGGCCAGACCCGAGGCATAGTCCTCTACACGTTTGCCAAGGTCGACGGCCCCCAGCGATTCGTTGACCAGGCCCATGGCCGCGGCCTCCTCGCCGCTGAAAATCCGGCTGCTCAGCAACAGGTCGGCCGCCCGTGTGACACCGATCAGTCTCGGCAGCATCCAGCTCAATCCGTACTCGGCCGGCAGACCCAGTCGGCCATGGGCAGTTGTCATGCGCGCAGTGTCGGCGGCAAACCGCAGGTCGGCAAAGCAGGCCAGCGCCAGGCCAACGCCTGCCGCCGCACCGTTGATGGCGGCAATGATCGGCTTGCTCATCGCCAACTGGAAGGCGAAGTCGTGTTGGTAGCGCGGGTGAGCGTCGGTGGCCGGGCGGGCGTGGTCGCTCGGTAGCCCGTCTTCGTACGCGCCGCGCTCGCTGTGGCCCTCCAGCGCTCGCGCGTCTGCCCCGGCACAGAAGGCGCGCTCGCCGGCACCCGTCACCACCACCACGCGCACGGCCGTGTCGCGCTCGGCCTCGACCATGCACCGGCAGTACTCCTCGTGCATGCGGCCGGTCCAGGTATTCATCGGTGGGCGGTCGAGCGTGATGGTGGCCACCGCGTCGGCCACCTGGTAGCCCAGCACCTTCAAACCCTCGATAACTGTGCCCAAGGTCACCGGCTCCCGACGGCCAGCTCGACAGCCAGCACCGCCCTGAGCTCGGCCAGCGCCGGCCCGGGATCGGTTTCAACCAGTATGGCGTGCATACCCATACGGCCGGCGGCGTCTATGTTGCCGGCGAAGTCGTCGAGAAACACCGCGCGGGTGGGATCAACGTCGCCCAGTTGGGCCAGCGCGTGCTCGAACATGGCAGGGTTGGGCTTGCGCACTCCCAGCAGACAGGAATCGGCCACGGCATCGAACAGCTCGTCTACCGGCAGCATGTTCTTCCAGGCGTCACCGAACTCGCGAATGTTGTTGGTGACAAGTGCCGTGCGCAATCCGGCCGCGCGTACTTCGCGCACGCAGTCAATGACCACCTGCCGGCCGCCGTTGTCGCTGGCCAGGCTGGCGAGTACCGCGAACAGGTCGACTTCCAGGCCGTGTACGCGGCCTAGCTCGGCTATCTCGCCCCGCGCTGTTTCGAGTTCGGTCTCGCCACGCTCCAGGCGATGCCAGGGGTGGTCGGTGTCCTCGTGGTAAGGCCCGAAAACTATTTCCATGAGCTGGCCGGGAGCGGCGCCCATATCGGCGCCGGCCTTCTCGGCCGCCTCGAAGGGCGAGGGCGTAAACACCCCGCCGAGGTCGAACAGCACCGCCTCAAAGCCCATCGGCCCTTCTACCACCCAACACCCGGAAGGGGAAGACCTACCTTTTCGCCCTTTTGACAAGGCGTGCGCGCAACAGCAAAACTAACGGTCGCGTCATGGTCAGCAACAATAACAAGCGCGGCGAGCAAGCGCGCAACGTGGCCATCATCGGCTCGGGTTTTTCGGGCCTGTGCCTGGGCATCAAGCTCAAGCGCGCGGGCATCGACGACTTCACCATCCTTGAGAAGTCCGACCGCCTGGGCGGTACCTGGCGCGACAACACCTACCCCGGCGCCTGCTGCGACGTGCCCTCGGTGTCCTACTCGTTTTCGTTCGAGCAAAAACTCGACTGGACCCGCCTGTTTGCCGAGCACGACGAGATACTGGCTTACATGGAGCACTGCGCCGACAAGTACGGGCTGCGCGAGCACATACAACTGGATACCGAGATCGCCGACGCGCGCTGGGACGAAGACGGCAACTGCTGGCAGCTCACCGACAGCAACGGCGAGCAGTACGCGGCCGCCGCGCTGGTGTGCTGCACCGGCCAGCTCAACCGCCCCACGACGCCCGACCTGAAGGGCCTGGGCGATTTTGCCGGCGACACCTTCCACTCGGCCCGCTGGCAACACGGCTGCGAGCTGGCCGACCGCGACGTGGTGGTGGTGGGCAACGCCGCGAGCGCCATACAGTTCATTCCCCGCATAGCACGCCGGGCGCGCAGCGTGACCGTGCTGCAGCGCACTCCCAACTGGATGATCCCGCGCAACGACCGCGAGTACAACAAGGCAGAGCTGCAGCGCTTTCGTCGCTACCCCTGGCTGGCCAGGCTCATGCGCTGGTTTACCTGGGCCATGCTCGAAGCGCGCTTTCCGATGTTCCTGCGCAACCGCGTCTTTGCCGGCTACGTGGAGCGACAGGCCCGCCGCCACATTGCAGACAACGTAAACGACGCCGAGCTCAGGCGCGTGCTGGTGCCCGACTACCCCATAGGCGCCAAGCGCCTGCTGGTGTCGGACGACTACTACCAGTCGCTCAACCGCGACAACGTGCACCTGGTCACCAACGCCATCGACCGCGTGGAGAAAGACGCCGTGCTGACCGCCGACGGCACCCGCCACCCTGCCGACGTGCTGGTGATGGCCACCGGCTTTGAGTCCACCGGCTTCCTGGCGCCCATGAGCATTGTCGGACGCGGCGAGGAGTTGCTCAACGAGCGCTGGGCCGAGACTCCCTGCGCCTACCTGGGCATGACCGTGCCCGGCTTCCCGAATTTTTTTACGATGTACGGACCCAACACCAACCTCGGCCACAACTCGATTATCTTCATGATCGAATGCCAGGCGCGTTACATAGCCTCGTTGATCGACCGCCTGTTCAGCCACGGGCTGGCCAGCCTTGAACTTAAACCAGGCGTACTCGAGTCCTGGGACCGGCGCGTGCAACAGGACCTGGCCAACACGGTCTGGTCAGACGTTGACCGCAGTTGGTACAAGAACGCCAAAGGGCGAGTGACCAACAACTGGTCGGGCACCACCACGCGCTACTGGTGGCTCACGCGGCGCAGCGATTTTGATCTGTACGACGAGGTGCCGCGCGGGTCATAAACCGGGGATAACAACCATGCAACAGGCACACGATTTCAAAGAAGAGAGCGACGTCCTGCACGAGCTGCTGGCCGCCATGGACAACGCGGCACTGGCGCGCACGACGCTGTACAAGGACTGGACCATCAACGACGTGGTGGGCCACCTGCACTTCTGGAACCACGCAGCCGACCTGGCGTTGGCCGACGAAGACGCGTTTGCCGGGCTGATGAAAGAGTCGCTACCGGGCATTGTTGAGCTGGGCCACCCCGAGTTCACTCGGCGCTGGCTCAAGGGCTGCGAGGGAACGGAACTGGTGGCCCGCTGGCGCGGGTTCTACCTGGAGATGGCCGAGCGTTTTGCCACCGCCGACCCGAAGCAACGGGTCAAGTGGGCCGGTCCCGACATGAGCGTGCGCAGCTCTATCACCGCCCGGCAGATGGAGACCTGGGCCCACGGCCAGGAGGTCTGGGATCTCGCGGGCCTAGAGTTCCTGGGCAAGGCCTGCCCCAACAGCGACCGCGCCAGGAACATAGTAGTGCTGGGCGTGAAGACACTGGGCTGGGCCTTTGTAAACCGCGGCCTCGAGCTGCCCGACCCCGCGCCATTTGTGAGCCTGCGGTCGCCTTCGGGCGAGCGTTGGGATTTCAACGACCCCGCCACGCCCGACCGCGTGGAAGGCGACGCGGTTGATTTCTGCCACGTCGTGACGCAGACGCGCAACGTGGCCGACACATCACTGGTGGTAACAGGCGAAGCGGCCACGCACTGGATGCAGATAGTGCAGTGCTTCGCCGGCCCGCCCGAAGACCCCCCCGCCGCCGGTACGCGCCACGCCGCCTGACAGGCAAACCAGCGAGGAACACCAGGATGATCGAAAGAACCGTATACCAACCCGAACACGAGCAGTTTCGCGACAGCGTGCGCAAGTTCCTGGCCGGCGAGGTCGCCCCCTACCACGAGCAATGGGAGTCCGACGGGCAGGTGGATCGCGCGCTGTGGAACAAGGCCGGCGCCCAGGGGCTGCTCTGCCCCACGGTGCCCGAAGAGTACGGCGGCGTGGGCGCCGACTTTCGCTACAACGCCATCATCGACGAAGAGATCGCCACTCTTCACCTGTCGGGGCTGGGCTGGGCGGTGCACTCTGACATAGCCGTGCCCTACATGCTCAATTACTGCTCCGAGGAACTGAAGCAGAAGTTCCTGCCAAGGTGCATAACGGGCGAAATCGTCACCGCCATATCGATGACCGAACCCGGGGCGGGCAGCGACCTGCAGGGCATCACCACCACCGCGGTCAAGGACGGCGACGACTACATAATCAACGGCTCGAAGACCTTCGTAACCAACGGACAGCACGCCGATCTCGTGATCGTGGTGGCCAAGACCGACCCCGACGCAGGCGCCGCGGGTACCAGCCTCGTGCTGGTCGAGGCCGATCGCCCCGGTTTCGAGCGCGGCAGTAATCTTAAAAAGATAGGTATGAAAGCGCAGGACACCTCGGAGCTTTTCTTCAACGAAGTGCGCGTGCCACGCTCCAACCTCATGGGCAAAGAAGGCGAAGGCTTCGTCTACCTCATGCAGGAACTGCCCCAGGAACGACTATCGGTGGCCATCTCGGGCATAACCGCTTCCGAGGCAGTGCTCGGCTACACGGTAGACTACGTCAAGGAACGGCAGGCCTTCGGCCGGCCACTTGCCGCCTTCCAGAACACCCAGTTCAAGCTGGCCGAGTTGGACACCGAGATCAGCTCTGCACGCGTGTTCGTCGACCGCTGCCTCGAGCTGCACGTGGACGGCAAACTCGACGTGCCCACCGCCGCCAAGGCCAAGCTGCTGGTGAGCGAACTGCAGGGTCGCGTAGTCGACGAGTGCGTGCAGCTGCACGGCGGCTACGGCTACATGAGCGAGTACCCGGTGGCCCGCGCCTACCTCGATGCGCGCATACAGCGCATCTTCGCGGGCAGCAGCGAGGTCATGAAGATCATCATCAGCCGCGCGCTCATGGGCTGAACGCCTGGCCGCGGCGGCGCAAGCGCCTCAGTACAGCGCAGGGCCGCGCAGCAGCGCCTTGTCAAGGTCTCACGGTTTTGTCACCTGGAAGTGCTTCATAACACAGCCTTCGGCTGTCTAAGAAACCGGGGGAAGTCCATGCTCTCAATCCAGTTCGCATATACCCCACGAAACTCCCGGGGCTTGGCATTGTAGACTGGTTCCGCACCTCGTATTGCGAATCTTCGGAGGACCGCAGGACATGATATCAGCGCAGTTTATTCCAGATTGAACAAGCGGATTCGTACAGTTATCAATGATGAAAGAGTCAAACGCCCTGACACGCACTGTCGACACTATGCCGATACGACCGTTCTGAGCAACCGTAGTATTTTTGACAGTTAATACCCCGCCCGCCGCACTCGCTCCCTGCCAGCCATTACCTGTTATCGTTGAGTCCTTTATTTTCAATCGCTGTGTCAAGCTCACTCCGGTCAGAACATTATTGGTAATCGTTGACCGTTGAACCCGCCCCCCATGGGCAGCTGCTATTCCATTAGACCCGTTGCCCGTAACCGTTGAGTCCTTGACAACAATCCCGCGCGCCAAAGCCAGCGCACCAATATCGCTATTATTTTTAACGGTAGAGTTTAAAAGCGTCAATTTAATACCAGCCGAGACGCCGATAAAAGTATTTTCGATCGTAACGGAATCAAGGATGGCTCGCCTGGATACCTGGACACCCATCATCTCACTACCCGTGATTGTCAGATTCTTGAGTTTTACCCGCCGTGCATCGTAGCTAGCATAAAAGCCGGTAACACTACCCTCGATGGTACCAGGGCCCGTAACAGTGCACGAGGCAGAGCAGAATACGACCGATTCTGTCCCGGCCGGGTAATCTAGATTGCCGGTCACAGTATAGCCGTTCAGATAAAGCGTCCCACCCGCTACCGTCACGGCTGGCCCTTGGTGAGTAGAACAGTCGAGGTCTCCGAGTAACTCCCCTTGCGTCTTCGCCTCTATCACTTGTCCACATTCAGCGACAGCAAACCTCTGGGCAGCGCTCGCAACAGGAGTGAGCAGAAGTACCCCAACCAGCACGCTGCAAGTGGTAAACCCCGTCACTGGTTCATCCTTTTTGGCACAGAGGAGCCGAGAGCCAATTAACAACCCCGTATCCGACTGGATCGCGCCCTACTGGCATACGCATTCGTTGTTTGTGCAGCCCGGCGAGAACGGAGCAGGGCAGATCGGCGCGGCGGGGCAGCAGACCGGGTCACTACACGTATTTCCTCCCCATTGGTTCGGATCGAACATAAGACTGGTGTTCTCAACAAGACACGGAATGGTGTGGGGGTAATTAAGATCGGTGATCTTGTTATCAAAAAACCGTATCTTTTTATCCTGCCCGACCTGGTGGAGACCTGTATTCACAACAGACATAGTGTTGCTGGAAACATCTGGACCCCGACCACTCTTGTTGGTGTCGCGACCGGTGATCTTTATGCCACCAATGCTTGACGCTATTTCATTAGCCCGAATGAAAGACGTACTGTCGGGCATTACAACGTCAACACAGAATGCACCACAGCTCATAAAAGGATTGTTGTCTACTTTCTTTGTGTAATCCCCGGGTTCGGGGTCTCCCAGAACCCCCGTGGTCGGGGAGTTGATAGACATGGTATGAATCCGCTTCGCGTTGTGGACGGCCACGGCAATGTTGCCAGTGTAGCTCTGAATGAGGCCGCCGAATACAGTACTGTTAGGCTTAGACGCGTGGACTGCTGTAGCGCAGCCTTCAGGACTCACACACCGAATCCAGTGGTTTCTGAAATCCAGGTTAGCCCCGTCCTTCAATCTAATGCATACCGGGTCGTCTTTTGTCATCTCCACATTGCCCGTCAGGATAGTATCTGACCCGAACTTACCTCCCGGGCAGCTCGGACCGGAAATCTCATTCTGAGCGTAAGCACCCGGCGCGACGAGCAAGAGAGCGAAGACTAAGAAGATTCGGAAGACGTTCCAAAACACGGTCGTGTCTCCGATGCGGAGAACTCCGCCCCGGGACTTGAGAAAAAACATGACACTCATACAACCTCCTTCGCCCTGGCGGCGAGAATCAGATGCCTGCAATCCCTTTCAAACCATGCCACCGGCTTCTAACACGCCCGGGGGGGTGGCTGTCAAGGAATCCAGGCAAAAAAGCCCCCCCCGAAAAACCCCCACTTTTACTGCCTGTTTATTTTCACTGAAGCGACGCGCGCGCAGTTTTCGAGCAGGTGCTTGCCTCAGGGCCGCTGGCCGCCTTCCAGAACACCCAGTTCAAGCTCGCCGAACTCGACACCGAAATCAGCTCGGCACGCGTGGTCGACAAGTGCGGGTAGCAGCGAGGTCATGAAAATCATCATCAGCCGCGCGCTCATGGGCTGAACGCCTGGCCGCGGCCTCAGGGTTTTGTCGCCCTCAGCTGCCTTGATGTCTGTTTGTTAAGCTGCATGCTTGCTTGCCAGCACTGACCGCCGGGTCCGCGCAGCTGGCCCAGCACCGGCCCGACAACCGCAGCGACACTGCCGCTTACCAAGTCGGCAGCTTTGACCTTGACACCAGCCTTGCTCAGCGCCCTGCCATTGGCCCGCATTCGTGCATTCGAGCTACTCGAAGGGCCGCGGGCTTTGTGCGCGGCACGCTTCCACCCCTGCTTCCAGCACTGATCACCCTGGCAGGGGTCTATCGACATCGAAGCCAGAGACAAGTCGGCGTCGCCCTGATCGTAAAGGCACACGCTGTAAGACCCCAGTCCCCAGCCGGGAAGAATCTCGGCGGGCTCGCTTGCGGGGCCTTCCGATTTCCAGGCCAATTTGTCTCGCGCTGGACGTGTGCCCAAGCTGACAGACGCCCTCGCCAACGGACAGCAATCGGTCTCGGGCACTGCCCCGCAAACCGGCGCCGCGGCAGTAAAAGCCTTGCCCACCACTGCCTCGCCGCAGCGATCAAAATCCGTGATCTCGCAACTGAGTTCGCCCGGCCCGTTGTAATCCCAGACTGCGACGAATCCCGACCCTGACGAAACCAGCTTCGCAAAGATCGCAGACCCGTCCGCGTAGCCATCGAGCATGAAGTCGCGTCCGAGCAAGCTGCCATCCGCACCCACTCGCTTGGCCATCAGCGCTGGAGCCTCGCTGGGCAGGCCTTTTCTCCTGACCACGTGCCCATCGGAACTGTTCCAAGCCACCAGCACACTGCCCACGGTATTGATCGCCAGGCGTGGCCTCATCTGCAAGCCCCTGGTGGCAGAATTAAGTGCCAGCTCGGCGCCCACACGGCTGCTGTCCGCCGCAAAACGTTGAAAAAAAATGCCCATATCATCGCCAGGACCGTTGCCAGACCAGGCAACCGCGAAGCCGCCGCTTGAGTCCACGGCCAGGTCCAGGCTTCCCCATCCACCCTGCGTTCCCTCGCTGAAGCTGTTTACCTGCCACTCGGGTTCCAATGCTGAGCCGTCAGCGCTGAACCTGCGGGCAAAAACGCCGGCCCAGGAACCGTCCTGCGATACCGAAAGATCACCCCCGGCCGGAGCGCAGCCGGGCGCGAAACTGCCCTGGTGGCAGCCGCTTGTCCACGCCAGGATAAACCCGCCGGCCGGCAGTGCCCGCACAACAGCGTAGTACTGGTGGCCGTCGGTAAAATCGGTTGGCGAGATCTCGCCGCTCAACGGGGCTCCGGTAGCGTCAAAGCGCCTGAAGCCGATTGTCATATCGTTGGGATCCGAGCCTCCATCAAGAGTCCTCGTCCATGCCGCGACCAGCGAGCCGTCGGTCAGGCAGGCCAGGTTCGCGGGCCCGAACCACGCCTGTTGGCCCGCCAGTCCCTCGTCCAGCCTGAACTCGGAACCCGCCGGCACCCAGTCGCTGTCATACACCTGCGCGTAGACTTCCTGTTCACCCCCGGGTCCGTGCCCCGTCCACATGGCTGCCCCTCCACCCGAAGCAAAAGCACAAAGACCGTGCAGGGCCGAGCTACCGACCGAAGACATGTTTACCTGCTGTTGCGACGAGAGGGCAATACCAAGGTCGGACGAAAAAAGGCGCAGCAGAGCGTTATACTGTGGTGTAGGGGTTTCCTGCCCGGTCGTCTCGGTCCAACCCACCACGACGTTGCCCACCGCATCGACCACCACCCGCGAGCCAGCCTGCTTCGCTGCCTCAGATTCGTTGAGAACCTGCTCCCAACTGCAGTCCTGGGCTGGCGCGGGACCAACCGCCATAAAAAAGAAGCAAGCTCCCGCCCCATAAACCACCCCCCACCATGTCCTACCGAAAAAAGGTTTCCTTCCGCCGGCTAACCCCAAAAAACAGGTTTTAATATACGCGTGCATATACCCAGGCCTCAGTCGTTCTCAAAAGGGGTTGCGGCAGCACATTCGTTTTGGTCTTCGCTACAACAATAGTTATCGGTGAAAGTCTTGTTGGTGACCGTCACGTCAATTGAAGTGCTACTTACGTTGCCCTCGCAGATTATGTTGTTCAAGACCCGCAATTTGCTGCTGTCCTGGGCCCGAATCCCTGTACCGTAGCGCACCAGCACATTACGCCATACCTTTGGTCCCTTACCGCTGCTTGTGCCCGAAACTTCTATGGCAACGGGATACCCATCCACCAGGTTGCTCCTTATAAACGCAGTATTATTGACCAAGGCAACGTCAATTCCAGTAGCTCCACCGTTTTTGATGATGTTCCGCCAGACTTTCTTCACCAACCCAGAGCTACCGGCCACACCAGTGGCACATCCGTCCATCAGCACACCCTTGACCTCGAATACGTTATCAGCGCACACCGTAAACGGTCCGGTTATACTCCCTTCTTCGAGAACACTGCCCACGCTATCTCCCTCAACTGCCGTGGCGCAATTTCCGTTCGTGCGAGTGCAGCGAATTTCAGCCCCGTTGAGGTCCGCATCGTATCCGTCCTGCAGTGCGAAACATGGGCTCGTGGCCGAATCAGTGGTGTATACAAAGCCGGAGTACCCGACAAAATCGCCGCCCCCGGCTTCGTTAATGTAGATGGTACTGGAACAATCAACGCAAGTTATACCGTCTTCGCATTCATATGACGCGTAGGAGTTCTGCAGCGAGCACAACCCAGTGGCAACTGCAGCGCACCCGAGAACAGCCACGCGGAGAACTCCGCCCCGGGACTTGAGAAAAAACATGACACTCATACAACCTCCTTCGCCCTGGCGGCGAGAATCAGATGCCTGCAATCCCTTTCAAACCATGCCACCGGCTTCTAACACGCCCGGGGGGGTGGCTGTCAAGGAATCCAGGCAAAAAAGCCCCCCCCGAAAAACCCCCACTTTTACTGCCTGTTTATTTTCACTGAAGCGACGCGCGCGCAGTTTTCGAGCAGGTGCTTGCCTCAGGGCCGCTGGCCGCCTTCCAGAACACCCAGTTCAAGCTCGCCGAACTCGACACCGAAATCAGCTCGGCACGCGTGGTCGACAAGTGCGGGTAGCAGCGAGGTCATGAAGATCATCATCAGCCGCGCGCTCATGGGCTGAACGCCTGGCCGCGGCGGCGGGGGAATCAATCGAGCGCCGAGTCGCCCTCGCCGCTCTGCTCGAGAAAGAAGTCGTAGCACAGGTCGCGCGCGCCGTTATCGCCGCGCACGCGCATGGCTTCGCGCGGGTGCTGGTTGAGGTGGCCGCTTATGCCGTAGATGTCGTTGAAGCCCCACTCTATCTCTTCCCGCAGCGGCACCAGTTGCTCCTGTATGGCGCGGTACACCGGGCGCACGTCAAACTTGGGGTTCTTCAGGAAGTTGAGCAGCAGCTCGAGGTTGCAGTTGCCCGCCCCGCGGCCGATGCCGTTGATGGTGGCGTCGAGCAGGTTGACGCCCTCGATGATGGCCTGCTGGGTATTTGAGAACGCCAGTTGCTGGTTGTTGTGGGCGTGGAATCCCAGCGGCTTGTCGGGCGCGTGCTCGCGGTACATGGCCAGGTAGGCGCTCACCTGCTCGGAGTAAAACGCTCCGTAGCTGTCAACGAGGTAAAGGTAGTCGACTTCAGCGGCTTCGTTCACCTGCCCCAGCGCCTCGATGAGGTCGCTCTCGATGGCGGCCGAGCAGGCCATTATGTTTATCGTAGTGCCGTAGCCGAGATCCTTTGTGCGCCGGACCAGCTCGATGCCCTTGTCGATGTCGGCCACGTAGCAGGCCGTGCGTATCATGTCGACGGGCGACTGGTCAGCCGGCACCAGCCGGTCGAGGTCAACCCGGCCCACGTCGAACATGACGGCCACGTCGGGCCGGTGTTCGCAATCGCAGGAATCCACCACGCGGCGGATGTCGTCGTCGTCGCAGAAGTTCCACTTGCCCCACTTCTCGCGCGTGTACTCGTCGCTGACGGCCAGCTTCTTACCCAGCTCGACTATGTCGACGCCCGCTTCACAACTGGCGCGGTAGCAACCCTTGACGAAATCGTCGGTGAACTGGTACTGGTTTATCAACCCGCCGTCGCGGATGGTGCAGTCGAGGACCTTTATCTCTTCGCGGTACATGTGTTCCTGTTTTCCCTTGGCTTCCCCTGCCGGGACGCCTGAACGCGGCAGTATGACGGCGACGGACAGTTGAGCAAAGCCGGCCTGCCCGCGGAACCCTCTTCCCCCCCGATCGGGTAATAATCGACCGGGACGAGCACAATGGGCATCCTACCCATTGATTACCCCCCCATCTGTGTAGTAGTCAGTAACCATGAGCTGGCTGCCCCAGGTCAAGCGTACCGCCATTAACCGAGCCGAGTACTTGTCTCGGGCGACGCTCAGCGGCTTCGCCGCCATGTCGTTTCTCGGCCTGCTGCTTGCCGGGCTTCTTGCGCCCTCGTTGACGCGCGCCGATGCTTTTGACGACTGCCGTGACGACAAGCTCAAATCCGCCGGAAGCTATTACCGGCAACTGTCGCGTTGCTACGCCGCTAATGCGCGCAAGCCCTCGGTCGCCTTGCTGACCTTGTGCAGCGATCGCGCGTTACTGCGACTCAACGACCGCTTTGCCAAGGCCGAACTCACGGCCTCGCTCGCCGGCGCCGCCTGCCCCGCCACGGCCACCGACCTTCGCCTGGAAGGAGAAGACGAGTGGCTGCAGTCGAACGTGAACGCGCAACTGCTGGCCGTCAACGATATTCCCTCCACCTGCGTGCGCAGCAAGATCAAGTTGCTGTTCAATCTCACCAAGCGACGGCAAGGCTGCCTGCTGCGCGAACTGGCGCGGCCGGGTACCGGGCGCTTGTCTAGATGCCAGCTGCGCAGTCGTACGCGATTCAGCCAACGCTGGGCCCGCGCCAACCGCCATGGGCTCTGCCAATCGGCCACCGCCTCTGCGACCGAGAAACACATAGATAACAACCTCGCTGCACAACTAGCGCTGTTTGAAACTGTATGCGGCGACACCACGGTGACGGCCTTCGAGCAATGCGACGACGGCGGCACGGCGGCCGGTGACGGCTGCGACAGTGAGTGCCGCGAAGAGCAGTGCGCCACGGTGTCGGGCGAGCTGCGCTGTATTTACTGCCCCGGTGGAACCCCGCCAGCACCCGACTACCTGGACTGCGCCTGCGCGGCCGGTTTTGAACCAGGCCTCGGTGGCGACTGCGTCGACATAGACGAGTGCGCGCTGGGAACCGACGACTGCGACCCCGGCACCTGCGCGAACTCACCGGGCGACTACTCCTGCGCGGTGGCCTGCACGCAGGCCGCGCTCGAAGCCGCCATTGCCAATTGCGGTGGCACTTCGGGACGTATCACCTTTGACTGCAGCGACACTGTTATCCTGCTCGACGACGCCGACGGCTGGGCGGCGCGGCAACTGTTCTGCGATGACGTGATAATCGACGGGCTCGACCGCAACATTACCTTTGAACTCGACCCGCCCTGCTTCGAGGGCTTCCCGCCCGGCAGCTGCGCCCCGGAGGACCTCAACAACGACGGGACCTGCGACTGCCCCGAGTACGAAAACGGTACCGGCTTCGTGGTGCTCGAGGGCAACAACAACACGGTACGCAACCTGTCGCTGCGTTATTTCTCAGAAGGCATCCACGCCGCGGGCGCCAACAACACGGTCGAGAACGTGGACTTCACCCGCCACTGCGACGATGCGCTCACCAACCAGGAAAGCGCCGTCGGCACGGTCTTCAGCAACATCGAGATACTCGACGGCTGCGACAAGTGCGCGCAGGTGGCGGGCGACATAGCACTGACCTCGAGCGACCCCGACTCGCGCGATTACTGGAACGCGACTCTCGACGACGTCCGCTTCGTAGGCTGCGAAAAACCCCTGCGTGCGGCCCAGGGTGGTCGCTTCCTGTTGAACGGCTGCCAGATGGTGGGCCCGGGCAGCGCCAGGTTTCACTGCGCCGGTCCACTACTGAGCACCGGCGTGGGCGATCAACAGGTCGTTCACATCGTCGACACGCTGATCGACAACTGTACGCGCGGATTGAGAGTAGGCGGTGAAGTAGAGTTGGTAATCAGCGACAGCGTGATCCGCAATTCGCGATTCTTCGGCCTACGCGCTTCCAAGAACGCCGTCGTCAGCATGCAGGACAACCAGGTGGTCGACAACGGCGGCCGCAAGAGCACGTCCGAACCGGGCACCGGTGGCGTCGTGGCTCTCGATGACGCCGAACTCGACCTCGGTGGTGGTGCACTCACGATAGACGGGCAGTTGGTCTCCAGCAGCGGCGGCAATACCGTGTGCCGCAACAAGGCGCCGCCACGGATAGCGCGCAACGTGGACGCGAGCCTGCTCAACGATCCCTCGCAGGTGGTCAAGGCCGAGAACAACACCTGGTGCAGCGACTCTCCCGCCTCGCGCGTGCTGGGCAACGTGGACCTCGACCCGGTGGCCGCCACACCCTGACGGCCTTACGGCGCAGGAACCGCAACCCGTTCAGTCGAAGGTCACCACGCTGCGTATCGACTCGCCGGCGTGCATCAACTCGAAAGCGCGGTTGATATCGGCCAGCGGCATGGTGTGGGTAATAAGATCATCGATGTTGATACGGCCCTCCATGTACCAGTCGACGATGCCCGGCACGTCGCTGCGCCCCCTGGCCCCGCCGAAGGCAGTGCCCTTCCACACCCGGCCGGTCACCAGCTGGAACGGGCGCGTGCTTATTTCCTGGCCGGCACCCGCAACTCCTATGATCACGCTCACGCCCCAGCCCTTGTGACAGCACTCCAAGGCCTGGCGCATGGTGGTCACGTTGCCTATGCACTCAAAGCTGTAGTCGGCGCCGCCACCGGTCAGCTCGACCAGCTCATCGACCAGGTCGCCGCCGGTTTCATGCGCTTCGGTTTCGCGCGGATCAACGAAGTCGGTCATGCCGAACTTCTCGGCCAGTTTTCGCCTGGCCGGGTTCAGGTCCACGCCCACTATGCGCGATGCGCCTGCCATGCGCGCGCCCTGAACAACGTTCAACCCTATACCGCCGAGGCCGAACACCACTACCGTGGCACCCTCCTCTACCTGGGCGGTGTTGATAACGGCACCCAGGCCGGTGGTGACACCGCATCCTATGTAACAGACCTTGTCGAAGGGCGCATCGGCGCGGATTTTCGCCAGCGCGATTTCCGGCAGCACCGTGTACTGCGCGAAGGTCGACGTGCCCATGTAGTGGTACACCGGCTCGCCGTCAACCGAGAAACGGCTGCTGCCGTCGGGCATCACGCCCCGCCCCTGGGTCGTGCGTATGGCCTGGCAGAGGTTGGTCTTGCCGCTCAGGCAGTACTCGCACTGCCGGCACTCGGGCGTGTAGAGCGGGATCACGTGGTCGCCCACCGCGAGGCTCGTGACGCCCGCGCCCGTTTCGACCACCACGCCGGCTCCCTCGTGGCCCAGTATGGCCGGGAACAGGCCCTCGGGGTCTTCGCCCGAAAGCGTGAAGGCGTCGGTATGGCAAACGCCCGTGGCCTTTATCTCGACCAACACCTCGCCCGTGCGCGGGCCTTCGAGGTCGACGGTTTCAATGGCCAGGGGCTCGCCGGCCCGGCGCGCGACCGCGGCTGTTACTTCCACGACTTGCCCTTTGCCCTCACGCTCACGGCCTCATTTCGTAGGCGCCTGCCAGCGCCACGACCTGGTTGGTGTACAGGCCATCAAAACGCGCCGCGTCGGCCACCGGTTTGCGCAGCAGCTTGAGACAGTACTTCATCTGCTCGTCGCTGGCAGCCGGGTTGTTATAAAGGTCGACGGCGTAACGCGACATGTCGCGCAGCAGTACGTCGAAAATCTGTTCGACCAGCGCATCGGGTATCGAGTAGATGGGCGCGTTTTCGAGTACCAACTGGGCGTAGACCACCACCGTGAACAACTCTCCCACCGCGAGCAGAAAGTCCACGTTGCGGCTCTGTTCCTTGGTTGGTGCCGCCTTGAGGCACAGCTCCTTCATGGTTTCGATCTGCTCGATGAACAGCGCCACGTTGGGCAGTTGTGAGTGGCGTTCGAACACCGGCATGGGGTCGTGAAACTGTATGCCCGCCAGCCCGCGAGTGGCTCCCTGCTGGAAGAGAAAGTCGTCGTTGCTGTCATCGTCGCGGCGGCCTATCTCCGGAAACTCGGCCGGGTTGAACAGGTAGTTGGCCATGAACTTGACGATCAGCGCCATGTTGACGTGCACCGTTCCCTCGAGCTTGGGCAGCGCGCGTATGTCGCGGGCAGCGGTCTCAAAGTAGGTGTCGTTCTCGAACCCGCGCGCGGCGATCACGTCCCACAGGTGGTTGATGACGTCCTCGCCCTGGGTGGTCACCTTCATCTTGACGATGGGGCTGAATAGCAGGTAGCGTCGGTCGTCGGGGCCGGCGGCGCGCATGTAGTCGGCCGCCCGCAGGCCCACCAGCTTCATGGCCACCAGCCTGGCGTAAGAATCCATCATCAGCCGCCTTACCTGCGGAAACTCGGTCACGCGCTGGCCGTAGAGTACGCGGTTGTGTGCGTGGGTGACGGCCTCGTAGAACGCGTGCGTCGAAATGCCGATCGACGCCCAGCCGAGGTTGAACTTTCCCACGTTGACCGTGTTGAGGGCGGCGTCCCAGGCCTCATGCCCACGAGACAGTATGTCGCTCTCGTTGACGGGGTAGTCGTTGAGCTCGTAACTCGACACGTAGGACTGCACGTTGACGACGTTCTTCTTGAGATTGTAAGCCGGGTGCTGCGAGTCGGCGGCAAAGAACACAAAGTCGTCGTTGTCTCCCATGCGACCGAAGGTGGAGACCATGCGCGCAACGTTGCCGTTGCCGATGTAGTACTTACTGCCGTTGGCTCGGTAGTCGCCGCCGGCCAGTTGCTCCAGGCGCATGGAGCTCGAGTAGAGGTCAGCGCCGTGGGCCTGCTCGGACAGGCCGAAGGCGAACAGCTCGCCCTGCTCGAGTTGCGCTGCCGCTTTCTGCCGGGCGGCTTGGTTTTCGCTCATCCATATCGGCCCCAGGCCCAGTACCGACACCTGCCAGGCGTACCAGTAGTGCAGGCCGTAGAAGCCCAGGATCTCGGAAAAGCCGCAGTTGCGCCAGGTGTCCCAGCGGCAGTCGTCGGCGCCCTCACCCGCGGGCGTGCACAGGGAGGCGAACACACGGTTGTCGCGCAGAAAATCGAGGTAGTCCTGGTACCAGCGGCGCTCGTGGTCGTCGTTCTTGAGCTGCCGCTTTCCCTTGGACTCAAAGAACCCGATGGTCGCGTCCATTATTTCGCGGCCGCGGTCGTCGGGATAGTAGCGATCGTTGTTGTTGGGATCGAGCAGCAGCATGTTGTCTTTTCTCCCCAGGTGTCCCCGCTGGCATCGGGCGTCCCCACGTTTTTTCTATAACAGACCGCCCGCTACGCGAATTCCAAGTGCGGCCGCACTGCGCTGCAGCAACCAGTACACCGACAGGCAGCCCAGCGCGTAGACCGGAGTCTGCAGGACCATCCGCGACGCCCATGGCGGCAGGCCAGCCAGTACGCGGGCCGTCGCACCGCTTGTTGCACGCCTGGCGGCCAACACCGCGAGCACGAACGCAAGCTGCCCGGCCTCTATGCCGAGGTTGAACGAGAACAGCGCCGTCACGAGTTCGTTGCCGGGCAGGCCCACTTCGGCCAGCGCGCCGGCGAAGCCCAGGCCGTGCAGCAGGCCGAAGCCAGCCGCCACCAGCCACGGCCTGCGGTGCATCATTGTTGCGCGTTGTTGCTGCGGGCGGGTGAGCTCGACGGCGAGCACCAGGATGCTCGCGGCTATGGCAGGCTCTATCCACGCCGACGATGTCGGCAGCAGGCCGACGACGGCGAGGCTGAGCGTGATGCTGTGGCCAAGGGTAAACGCGGTGACGGTCTTCACGAGCATGGGCAGGCCGGTGACGAGCAGGAGCAGGCCGAAAACAAACAGCAGGTGGTCCAGCCCACCAACGATGTGACTTGCCCCCAGCGTGAAGTAGCCGCGCGCCACCGAGCCGCGCGTGCCGGCCAGCGGCACTGTCCACGCTGGCGAATCGGCGCGCAGCACCGCCTGCAGGCTGCGGCCATCGGCCAGTTGAAGGCGCAGCAGCACGTCCTTGCCTGAGCCGGGCAGGCCGGTCACCGCGATCGTTGTGCCGGCCAGCGCGCTTGTGCCGGTAGCCGCCGCCCGGTCGGTGGCCGCAGCAGCGCAGCGTTCGGTCCATTCGATGATCACGCGCGCGTCGCTCCGCGCTTCTTTCACCTCCCCCACGGGCTGGCATCGGGCCGGCAAGGCTGGGCTCAGCTCGCTGCCACGCAGCCTGACCAGCGACGTGGTCCAACGCGCGTGCACGAGCCCGGGGTCGGTCGCGTCTTCGCTGAGCTCGAACAGCACCGGTGAGAACGCGTGCGAGTGGACCGCCCGGGGTACAGCCAGCGGAAACAGTGCGAGCAAGGCCGCCAGGGTAAGTACAGTGAAGTTGCTCATCTCGGCGCTTCCACGACGATGGTCCAGGCCTCGCGCAGCTCGGCCAGCTGTTCGCGGTAGTGCAGGTCGCGCTCATGGTTGGCCAGCGCCGCGGTGAGCCTGCTCCTCACCGAGTCGAGTGCTGGCAGCCTGGCCGGCCGGCGGTTGCCAACGCGCACGAGGTGCCAGCCGTAGGCCGACTCGACGGGGCCCTGCCAGTTGCCGAGCTGCTCATCGTTGGGCAGTAAGTCGTCTGCCGGCAGCGACATAACCGAGTCGGCAAAAGCCGGGCCGAAGCTACGCGCCAGTGTCGCCCGCGATACGTTGCTGAAACGGCGGCCGGGCATGAAGGGATCTCCGGCGGGCGCGGTCCTCGCATTACCCACGGCGGCCACCAACTCTCGCTCGGCGCGGTGACGCGCAGCGTCGGCGCCGCCCTCACCGTCGGCAGAGAAGAATACCTGCTCGAGATCCACGCGCGCCGGCTGCTCGTAGTCCCGGGCGTGGCCACGCATCCAGGCAAGCAAGCGCTCGTCGCCGGCTTGCTCAACCGCCGCACCGGCGCGCAGCAGCAGCCGCATCTTCTGCACCAGCAGGCGACGCAAGACGAGGTCATCGCGATCGAGCTCGAGCTCGAGGGCCTGGCGATACAGCCGATCGCGCGAGCGCTCGTCGGCAGTTGCCTGCTCGCCAGCGAGGAAGCGCATTTTTTCGGCAAGGCGAAAGCGCACTCCGCTGTCGTTGCGATCAAGGCCCCTTGCCAAGGCCTCGCGGTATAGTATCTCGTTCGTTACCGCGTGCTCGACCAGCGCTTGCCTCTCGGCGCTACCCGGCTCGCGACCAAGCGCGCGACGGTACTGGCCCACCAGTGCCTCGACCCGGGCCGCGGTCAAGGTCGCCGTGCCGCCCCGCAATCCCGTCTTCGCGGCGCCACCCAGGGTCACCCACACATCGGCGGCGAACAGCAGAAGCCCGCCCACCACGAAACTCAACACCTGCCGTCTCATCTTAATAAAGGGAAGACGTACCTTTTCGGGGTTTCAGACCACGTCTCAAACCCCGAAAAGGTAACAGGTCTCCTCGCGGCGAAATGTCAGCCCCGACCCTCCTGCGTTTTCTTGCGAAAGCGGCGATCGGTTTCGTAGCACTCCTGCAGCCCCAGCAGCGAGGTGAAATCGTCAAAGCCCACCATGCTGTCGTCCAGGCCTTCGCTCGTGCCATGCCTGCGCAGGTGCTCGAATGCACGCGACACGGCTGCGGTGGCCGAGAACAGCCCCGTGAGCACGTAACCCACCGACACGAAGCCCAGCTCGTGGACCTGCTCGAGCGACAGGCGCGGTGTCTTGCCGCCGTCTATCATGTTGAGGGTCAGTGGCGCGTCGATTTCGGCCACTATCCGCTTCATGTCTTCGACGGTCTCGGGAGCCTCCACGAACACCAGGTCGGCGCCAGCCCGAGCGTATGCATTGCCGCGCCGTATGGCCTCGTCGAGGCCCAGCGGAGCGATAGCATCGGTGCGACCAACTATCATCAGGCGAAAGTCGCCGATGGCCTCGCGGGCCGCCGTTATCTTAGCGACGTGCTCCTCCAGGGAAACGACCTGCTTGTCGGCCATGTGCCCGCAGCGCTTGGGCCAGACCTGGTCTTCGAGAATGACACCGGCCGCACCCATG
Source organism: Pseudomonadota bacterium (assembly GCA_014382245.1). Classification (GTDB taxonomy): domain Bacteria; phylum Desulfobacterota; class Binatia; order UBA1149; family UBA1149; genus UBA1149. Next base: position 25,252 of record JACNKC010000051.1, read on the forward strand.
GCCACGAGTTCGCGGACCATGCGTTGCACGTTGAGTACCCCGCCGTGGCCGGTGTCGCCGTCAACGATAACCGGCAAGTCGACGGCCGCTATTACGCGCCGGGCGGCATCGAGCACCTCGGTCTGCGTCATCATGCCGAAGTCCGGCAAGCCCAGGGTCGCACCGGCTACCGCGTAGCCGCTGAGAAACACGGAGTCGAAACCGGCACGCTCGGCGAGCAGGGCGCTCAGCGCGTCCCACACGCCCACCGACATGAATACTTTCTTTTCCTGCAGCAGTGGATGAACTTCAGCCATGCGGGGTAGGTTGCACCACTCCCGCCCTTATCGCCACCCCGCAAACACACCCGCTACCTTCTTCCCCTGTTCAGGAAGCGAGTATGCAGAAGGGGTCGGGGCCGAGCACGCTGCCGGTCATAGAATAGCCGCGCGCGCGCGAGCCGCCGCAGACGTAGCGATACTCGCATTCACCGCAGGCGCCCTCGAGACGGTCAGCATCGCGCAACTCGATGAGCGCAGGCGACCGGCGGTAGATGTCTTCCAAGGGCTGCCCGCGCACGTTGCCCAGCAGGGGGTGGGGCAGGAAGCCAGCGGGGTAGACATCGCCGGTGTGACTGACGAAAACAATGCCGTTGCCATCGCGAAAGCCGAAGCCCATGCGGCGGCCGAGCGCGTTTACCTCGTCGGCCGTCGAACCCTCCTCCAGCCGTCGCTGTATCCAGTAACGCCGGTAGTGCGGAGCCTCCACGGTGCTCACGTGAAACGGCGCGTCGCGCGAGATCTCGTATACCCAGGCAAACAGCTCCTCCACCTGCTCGGCGCTGGGCACGCCCAGTTCAAGCCCGCGACCAACGGGTACGAGCAGGAACAAGCTCCAGCGCCTGACCGGTGGCGACTGCTCGTCGGCCAGCAGTCGGAACAGCTCTTCGAGGCGAGGCATGGTCTCGGTGGTAACGGTGGTGTTGACCTGCACCGCAATGCCAGCCTCGCGCGCCCAAGCGAGCGCGTTCATCGAACAGTCGAAGGTGCCGGGTACCTGCCTGAAACCGTCGTGACTGGCGGCGTCGGGAGCGTCAATGCTGACACCGAGAGCCGACACGCCCAGCTCGCGCATGCGCAGCACCTGCCCGCGCTCGAGCATCGGCGTGGTGCTGGGCGTAACGGCCACCGGCACGCGCAGGCCGCGGGCGTATTCTATGAGCTCGAACAGGTCGGGGCGCTTCATCGGGTCTCCACCGGTCAGCACGACCATCGAGCCCAGCTCCTTTACCGACCTTAGCAGCGCTCGTCCCTCCTCGGTCGTCAATTCGCGCGGATCGGCATCGGGTTGCGCGTCGGCACGACAGTGCCGGCAGGCGAGGTCACAAGCCAGCGTGGTCTCCCAGTAAACGTTGCGCGGGGCGCGATCGAAGACATGGCCGGGCCAGGTCTGGCCCACCAGGCGCGTGGCTACCTGCTCGGGCAGCTCGCCAGGATGCCCGCCGCCCGCAGGATGCCCGCCGCCCGCAGGATGCCCGCCGCCCGCAGGATGCCCGCCGCCCGCAGGATGCCCGCCGCCCGCAGGATGCCCGCCGCCCGCAGGATGCCCGCCGCCCGCAGGATGCCCGCCGCCGTTACTGCTATTGATACCGCCCTTCATAACTCTTCACTCCTTCCTGCGATCAACTCGAGCGATCAACTCGAGCAATCAAGTAGCAAACGGGGCGGACGGCGCGACCGTTTCGCAACAACACTCTACCTGCCAGAAAGTAACGTGCAAGTATCCGCACGACCCGTTACCACTCAGCAACATTGCCACGGCCCGGTCGAGCGGCTAGAAGTATCACTGCCGCCTTAGTTGAACCGGGACAGCCGCCCGGTAGCGCGACCGACGAGAAAACAGCCCGGGTGGCTGCTGTCCGTCGGTCCTTCAACCGTCCCGTCTTAAGGACGAGGATATGACAGGCAGGAAAGGACCGCTGCGTTTCACGCGGCGAGGATTCATTGCAGCCGGCAGCGGCGCCGCGATAGCTCTTGCGCTGTCCAGGCTCGGGCCCTTGTCGTCGGCAACGCAAACTGCCGCCCCTACGACCGCCACCGGAAACACTGCCCTCGTATACGGCGACTGGCGCGACGTATACCGCGACCGCTGGAGCTGGGACCGCGTGGTCAAAAGCTCCCACTTCACCAACTGCTGGTACCAATCGCACTGCGCGTGGAACGTGTACGTGAAAGACGGCGTGGTGTGGCGCGAGGAACAGGTAGCCGACTACCCGCAGTCGCGCCCCGACGTACCCGATTTCAACCCCCGCGGCTGCCAGAAAGGCGCGTGCTACAGCGAGCGCATGTACGACCAGGCTCGCGTGACCTACCCACTCAAACGCGTCGGCCCGCGCGGTGGCGGTCGCTGGAAACGCGTGGGCTGGGAAGAAGCCCTCACCGACCTCGCCGAGGAGTTCGTCACCATCGCCACCGAAGAGGGCAGCAACCGCGTGGTGTGGGACAACGGGCCGCTGTTCACCTTCGGCGCCATGGCCGCGGCCCAGACCCGCTTCGTGGATCTCACGGGCTGCATAAGCCTCGACATGAACACCGAGATCGGCGACGGCCACCGCGGCGCGGCGGAGACCTTCGGCAAGATCGTCTTCGAGCGCTCGGCCGACGACTACTTCAACTCCGACCTCATCCTGATCTGGGGATGCAACCCTTTCGCCACGCAGATACCCAACGCACACTTTCTCACCGAGGCCCGCTACAACGGCGCGCGCCTGGTCACCATCGCACCCGACTACAGCCCCTCCTCGATACACAGCGACGCGTGGCTGCAGGTGCACCCGGGCAGCGACGCGGCCCTCGCGCTGGCCATGTGTCGCGTGGTCATAGACGAGCAACTCTACGACCGCGCCTTCGTGCGCGAGCAGACCGACCTGCCCATGCTGGTGCGCAGCGACACCGGCCTCCTGCTCAGGCAGTCAGACCTCCAGCGCGGAGGCGAAGAGGAGATATTCTACCGCTGGGACGAAACCAGCGCAGGCGCAGTGGAGGCCCCGCGCGACAGCCTCGCGCTCGCTGGCGTAAAGCCCGCGCTCGAGGGCAGCTACCAGGTCGCCACCCTTGGGGGAAACGTCACAGTGCGGCCGGTATTCGAGCTGCTGCGCGAACGCCTGGCCGACTACTCACCCGAGCAGGCCGCGCGCATCTGCGGCACGGCGGCCGGCGAGATCAGCCGCCTGGCCCGCGCGGTAGCCCACGCACGCGCCGCCACCAACGTGACCACCTCTAACTTTGCCAAGTACTACCACGGCAACCTGGTGGAGCGCGCGCAGGCCCTCCTGTTCTCGCTCTGCGGCCACATCGGCAAGAAGGGCGGCGGCTTCGTGGCCTTCCCGTTTCTCACCAACGACGCCTTCGATCTCTTCGTGCGCACGCGAACCAGCGCCGTCGACACGGCAAAGCTATACGCCGACTTCCTGCCCCGCAGCACCTGGCTCAAGTGGAAAGGCTACACCGAGGAAATGGTCGCCTACGAGTTCGCGCGCGATGCCTTCCGGCGCGGCCAGGGTTTCGCCTGCGGCGTGCTGTTCTGGGCCACGCACGGAGGGCTGCTCGAGTACAGCGGCCGCTCGGGTGACTGGGACCCTTATATGAAACGTCCGCTGGGCGACTACCTCGACGAGTCGCTCAACAAGGGATGGCAACACGTCTGGCCGCCGCGCGACAGCGAGCCTCGCATGCTGTTCAGTTTCGGCTCGAACCTGCTGCGCCGTGTGCGCGCCTACCCGTTGCTGCTCAAGACGCTGTGGCCCAAGTTGCGTCGCGTGGCCGTGATGGACTGGCGCATGACCTCGACCGGGCAGTGGGCCGACTACGTGCTGCCGGTATCGGGCTGGTACGAACGCGACGACCACAAGTGGGCAACGCCGCTGTCGCCCTTCCTGCACGCCGGCCGCAAGGCTGTCGAAATAGAAGAAGCCTGGCACGAGTGGCGAATCTTTCATCACTTCACCCGCATCATAGGCGAGGTCGCCCAGCGCCGCGGGGTGGATCGCTACAGTGACCACCTGGGCCGCGAGCTTTCACTGGCCAAGCTGCACCGTGAATTCACCTGGGATCATCGCTACGGCGAACGCGACGAGAGCCTGGTGGCCGGCGAGCTGGTGGAACGCTCTACCAACCTGGGCGACGCCAAGTGGAAAGACGTGCAGGACAAGGGCTACGTGCGCTTCTCGGCCCCCGGTGGCAGCGCGGTTTCAGTGGGCAACGCTACCGAGTTTGCCGACAATGATACCATCACCCCGCTCACCGAACACGTGCACGGCAAGATGCCCTACCCGACCACAACCCGTCGCATACAGTTTTACATCGATCACCCTTTTTACATGGAGCTCGACGAAGCTTTACCGCGACACAAGGACCCGCCCAGGGCAGGCGGCGACTACCCACTGATGCTCACCGGCGGCCACACGAGATGGAGCATTCACTCGCAGTGGCGAGACGACGCGCTGATGCTGCAACAACAACGCGGCGTGCCCGTGGTGTACATCGGCGTGGAGGACGCCAAGTCGCGGGGGGTAGCAGACGGCGACGACGTGCTTGTGCGCAACGACCTGGACAGCTTCCGCATACAGGCCAAGGTGTCGCCAGCCGTGCGGCCCGGCCAGCTCATCATTTACCACGCCTGGGAGAACTACCAGTTCGCCGGCGGCAAAGGATTCCAGAACCTGATTCCCAGCCCCATCAACCCCGTTGAACTCGCCGGCGGCCAGTATCACCTCAGGCCCATGATCATCTGCCTGCAACCGGGACAGTTTGACCGCGACACTCTCGTGGAAGTGGAGAAGACCTGATTCAGGGCTCTACGTACCCGGCACGGCGGCAGCGCCCACGCGAAAGCCGGCCGGCAGGCTTTCCTGTAAGTGCGAAGTGGAAAGTTCTACTACCCGCGCAAGGGCCTGATTTTACTGGCCACTCTGAGCTGGATGGCAACCGCCGCAGCCTCTGGCAAGGCTCTTGCTTACCGCTTACACCAAGCATTAGGCGTCCTGAAAGGCGGGCCGCCAAAAACAAACGGGAACGGGTATGAACTCACCGGAACTCTCTCGTCGCGGATTCATCAAGGCATCGGCCGCATCGGCTCTCGCGCTGGGTCTTGCCCGGCTGGGACCGCTGGCGCCCGGCCCGGCCGGGGCCGCGGCCCTGTCCACCGGCCCGAACTACGAAGGCTGGCGGCAGATGATGGCCGGCAAGTGGACCTGGGACAACACGGCCAAGGTCACCCACTGCGTTGACTGCTACCCCGGGCAGTGCTCGTGGACCGCCTACGTGAAAGACGGCATGGTCATACGGGAGGAGCAGACCGGCCACTACCCCCAGCTCAACCCGGACCTGCCCGACATGAACCCGCGGGGCTGCCAGAAGGGCGCGTCGTTCAGCGACCTCATGTACGCCGACGAACGGCTGCGCTACCCGCTCGTCCGGGTGGGCAAGCGCGGCGGTGGCCGCTGGAAACGCGCCAGCTGGAACGAGGCCCTGGGCAAGGTGGCCGACGCAATGATCACCGCGCAGCAGGAGTCGGGTCCCGAGTCCTGCGTGATGGAGCAGGGCCCGGGCAACATAGGCATATTCCAGGCCAACTCGGTGGGCCGCTTTGCCACCGCGTGGGGCATGACGACGCTCGACGTCGATGGGCTGATCAACGACTTCAACATCGGCCAGTACATAACCTTCGGCAAGTTCCACCAGGCGAGCTCGGTGGACGACTGGTTCAACGCCGAGGTCGTCCTCATCTGGCACAAGAACCCCATCTATACGCGCATCCCGTCGTATCACTTCATAAGCGAGGCGCGCTACCGCGGGGCTACCGTGGTGACCATAGCGCCGGACGCCAGCCCGTCCACCATGCACGCGGACATGTACGTGCCCGTTGATTTCGGGTCCGACGCGGCCCTGGCCCTGGGCATGGCGCAGGTGATGATGTCAGAAGGCCTGGTCAACGAGCGCTTCGTAAAGGAGCAGACCGATCTCGCGCTGCTGGTGCGCGACGACAACGGGCGTTTCCTTCGGGCCAGCGAGCTCGAGGGCGGCGACTCGCGCGACGACCAGTTCTACTTTCTCGACCCCGACAGCGGGCAACCGGCAGCGGCAGCGCTGGACACCCTCGAACTGGGCGAGCTGGACCCGGCACTGGACGCGCGAGCCACGGTCACCCTGCACGACGGTAGCAGGATCGCTGTGCGCACGGTGTATTCGCTGCTGCGCGAGCAGGTCAACCGCGACTACACGCCAGAGCAGGCTTCAAAGAAATGCGGCACCTCGGCCGAGACCATACGTCGACTGGCGCGCATGATCGCAACCCGCCGAAGCATGATCATCATGGGTTGGAACTCGGCCAAGTACTACCACGGGGACCTCATCGAACGGGCCCAGTCGCTGGTGCTGGCGCTGAGCGGCAACTGGGGCACGAGCGGCACCGGCAACGCTGGCTGGAACCAGTCGGGCGACGCCAAGAACCTGCTGTTCGGCCGCCGCAACCTGGACGACTCGGAGTTCGACCGCATAGTATCCGGACACGAAGACGTCATCCGCTTGCTCAAGAAAAAAGACCCGACGATCACCGACGAGATGGCGGCCATAGAATTCGAGAGAATCATCGCGCCACTGACCTCGCACGCGCCGCCGGTTTTCTACTGGTACCACCACGCGGGCTACCGCGAGGTATGGAACAACCCCGACTGGGGTGACCCCGGCACGAAAAGGTCCTTCGACGAGTACTACGACGAGGCCATGGGCAAGGGTTGGTGGGACGGGCTGGTCAAGCCCGCGCCCGAACAGACTCCCCGCGTGCTTATCGGGGTTGCCGGCAGCACGCTCCGACGGACCCGCGGAGGGCTCAAACAACTTCTCAGCCACACCTGGCCCCGGCTGGACATGGTAGTGAGCATCGACCCGCGCATGAGCACCACCTGCATGTACTCGGACGTAGTGCTGCCACCGGCCTGGTTCTACGAGCGCGAGGACTTCCGCTTCCATTCGCCCTCGGTGACCTACAACACCTTTACCGACCGGGCCGTGGAGCCACTGGGCAACACGATCACCGAGTGGGAAATAATGGGCCGCCTGTCTCAAAAAATCGTCGAGCGAGGGCGCAGCCGTGGCGTGAAGAAATTCGAGCGCAAGCAAGCACTCAACCGTGACTTCATCGAGCTGCTTCCCGCGCCCATGCGCGCCGCCTACCGGCTGCTCGGGGGCACGATGTTCGAGCAAGCCCTTTCCTGGGTGCTGCCGGGCATGGCCAGCCGCCTGGGCGTGGAGCGCAGCTACCGCGACGCGGAAAAACAGTACTCCAAGGGTCAACCCATAAACCGCACTGGCTACCTGGCCACCTTCCAGACCTGGATGAGCGACCAGGCGCGGCTGGGCCTTGTCCCGGCCGACGCCGACCTCGGCAAGTATCGCCGTGAAGGTTTCCAGCGCATGACCGGCCTGGACCCGATGGACCCGGTGTCACTCAACACCTCGTGCGACATAGAGCCGGATAAACCCATCGTGGCGCTGCAGTGGCACGTGCGCGACAAGGTGCCTTACCCCACGATAGTGCGTCGAGCGCAGTTCTACATTGACCACGAGTGGTTCATCGAGGCCGGCGAAGCGCTACCCGTGCACAAGGACAACCCGAAGATGGGCGGCGACCACCCGTTCCGCCTCACCAGCGGTCACATGCGGTGGAGCGTCCACTCCATCTGGGTGGTCAACAAGCTCATCCAGCGCACCCACCGGGGCCGGCCGGGCATGTTCATCAACCCGAAAGACGCCTCGGCCAAGGGTCTCGTAGACGGTGACATGGTGGAGGTGTTCAACGACTTCAGTTCGTTCAAGGTGCACATCATTACCTCGAGTTCGGTGCGACCCGGGCAGTTGGTCATCTACCACGCCTGGGAGCCATACCAGTTTCCCGGCTGGAAGAGCTACGACGTGGCCATTCCCGGCATGGTCAAGTACCTGCACCTTGCGGGCGGCTACGGGCAGCTGCGCTACTGGCGGTGGAACTGGCAACCGGTGCAGTCCGACCGCGCGGTGACCGTTGACTTGAAAAAAACCGACCCGGGGAGGCACGCTTGAGCCCCGTCGCTGATACAGGGCGAGCCCCGGGCCCGGTTTCCGCCGGCGCTCGACCGGCAACAAGACGACCATCCTGGCGCAGGCTTCACATTGCCTACGCAGTGGTGGTGCTGGTACTGGTGGCGACCGGCCTGCCCATACAGTTTCCCGACTTGAGGGCCGGCCTGGTGGGCGGCTACGGGCGCACCATAGCAAGCATCCACGAGTGGAGCGGCGTGGTCATGCTGGCCGTGCCCATTCTGGCACTGGCCTGGGCGCCGTCGTGGGCCACTACTTCTCTCCGGCTGCGCGCGCGGCGACGCGCCAACTTGGGCCTGCACGCCATCAACCTGTGGTTCACCCTGCTGTCAGGGGTGATGCTCGTTGTTACCGGCTTCATCATGTGGATGCCGGGCACGCTGCCGCTACCACTCATCGACACGTCGGCGCAACTTCACGCAGCGGCGAGCTGGGGGCTGTACGTCATGCTTCCCGTTCACCTGCTGGTGACGCGACAGCGCGTCTGGGCAGCAACACGCGAATGGACAATGGCCGCCGCGCGGCTGGCCCGGGCAGCGGGCGGCACCGCTGAACAAACGGAGGACCAGGCATGCTGGTAGTAAAACCTGTCAAGGCAAAGAGCAAGGCACTGCTCGACCCGTCGGGGTCGGTGTGGAGTTCGATAGCGGCGTCTTCGCTATCACTCAAGACAACTCCCGCGGGGACGCAACCTACCAGCTACACCAAGGTGGCCGGCAAGCAGCGCGGCGAAGCAGCTGTAACGAGCGCTTCGATGCGACTGTGCCACGACGGCCAACGCATCTACGTGCACCTGGAATGGAAAGACGAAAACGAAGACCTGGCCACCGATGGCAACGGCTTTCCCGACGCCGCGGCCGTGCTGCTGCCGCTTGGCAACGACGCTCCAATAAACCAGATGGGCAGCGAGCAGCAGGCTGTCAACGCGTGGCAGTGGAGGGCCGGGGATGAACAGGGGCGCTCGGTGGTGGCCCGCGGCGTAGGCACCACCGAACCCACCCCCGACCCTGTAGAAGTAGCGGCCGCGCGCGCGGGCAACCGCTGGCGCGTGGTCATCTCGCGCTCGCTGGCGGGTGCCGGTTCCGATTCGGTTGCGCTGGCCACCGGCGGCGACTCGCGCGTGGGCGTGGCCATATGGGAAGGAAGCGTGGGCGAACGCGGGGGCTTCAAGGCCTTCACCGAAAACTGGACCGACATAAGGCTGGCCGAGTGAAAGCGGCGCGGAGGTAAACTGAAATGGCGAGAACAAGAAAAGGCTCGGCCGGTGGGTCGACCCGGCAGGTTGCTATGGTGTTTGACCTCAACAAGTGCCTGGGTTGCCAGACCTGTACCATAGCCTGCAAGCGGCTGTGGACCCGCGACGAGGGCATGGAACACATGTGGTGGGCCACGGTCAACACCCAGCCCGGGCGCGGCACGCCCAAGGACTGGGAAGAAATGGGCGGTGGCTTCCGCGATGACGTGGCCCAGGCCGGCAAGCTGCCCACTACTCGCGACTTCGGGGAGGCATGGAAGTTCAACCACGAAGAAGTTTTCTACGGGGGCAAGGGCCAGGACGTGCACCTCAAGCCCGAGGGCGATCCCGACTGGGGCCCCAACTGGGACGAGGACCAGGGCGGCGGCGAGTACCCCAACAGCTACTATTTTTACCTGCCGCGCATTTGCAACCACTGCACCCACCCGGCCTGCCTCGAGGCCTGCCCGCGCAAGGCGATCGAAAAACGCGAGGAAGACGGCGTGGTACTCATCAACGAGGACCGCTGCCGCGGCTACCGCTTCTGCATGGAGGCCTGCCCCTACAAGAAAATCTACTTCAACCACGCGCGCAAGGTGGCGCAGAAGTGCATCTTCTGTTTCCCCCGCGTGGACCAGGGCGTGGCGCCGGCCTGCGCGCGCATGTGTCCTGGGCGGGTGCGTTTCGCCGGCTACCTCGACGACGAGGCCGGGCCCATTCACAAGCTGGTCAAGCAGTGGAAGGTGGCCATCCCGCTGCACCCGGAGTACGGCACCGAGCCCAACATCTACTACGTGCCGCCGCTGGCCCCACCGCGCCTGGACGAGAACGGTGACATCGATGAGTCCAACCCTCGAATCCCCGACGAGTACCTCGAGTTTCTTTTCGGGCCGACCGTGCACGACGCACTGGCGATACTGAAAAAGGAGATGGAGAAAACCCGGGCCGGCGGCAGCTCGGAACTGATGGACCTGCTCATCTCGCGGCGCTGGCTCGACATGTTCCACGAGCTCGAGCGTGACCCCGCCAGCCTGGAATGGAGTACCGGCACCTGAAGGGGCCGCGATAACGGGGCTCGTTTGAGCCGAGCGGAGAGAAAACAGGCATGAAAAATGTGAACGTCGAGGCACCGGTCATAGCCGAAGTAGCGCCCGGCCCGCAGCTGCACGCGGCAGCCCGCTGCACGATGTACCGGCAGCTGGGTTGGTGGCTGGGTTTTCCCTGGGAAGATTTTCACGCGGCGGCGCTCGCCGGGGAGATCGCGGCCGCGACCCGCGAGTGGTCGGGGTCCTTACCGTGGACCGTGGCGGGCCTGGACAACCTGTGTGCGCGCCTGGGCGAGGTCGAGGGTGGGGTCGAGGCCGACTACGATCTTTTTCAATCGGCTTACGTCGGTCTTTTCGACGTGGGCGCCGGCGGCCCCCCCTGCCCGCTGTACGGCGGCAGCTGGGCCGGCGACCGGCAGAAGACCATGGAAGAGGCGCTGCGTTTCTATCGCTTTTTCGGGCTCACTATCTCCACCGACGAGCGCGAGCTGCCCGACCACGTGACCACGCAGATGGAGTTCCTGCACTTTGCCTGCTTCAAGGAGGCCGGGGCGGTCGGCTCCGGCAATGATGCCGGGCAGTACCGCCGAGCCACGCGTGATTTCCTGGCTCGACACCCGGCTCGATGGCTTCCCCTCGCACTTCAAAAACTCAACTCGCTCGACGACGAACGCTGCCCTCCCTTCTGGCACGCCCTTCTCGAGCTCGCGGGCAGCTGTTGCAGCAGCGACCTGGCATGGCTGGTTGCCTCGGAGGGCCCGGTCGAAAAATAGGGAGTATCCCCCTTCTATAACTGCTGTTGAAGGTGTAGCCTGCCGCCACCATGAAAATTGAAACCGGTATCCCGCTTAACGACTGGCGTGCGGTGGCGCCAGCCGCCCTGCGCGCCGAGCAACTCGGTTTTGACGGCGTGCTGAGCTTTGAGATCGCCAACGACCCCTTCATGCCGTTGGCCTTCGCCGCCCTGGCCACCGAGCGCGTGAGCCTGGGCACCGCCATCGCGGTGGCTTTTCCACGCAGCCCCATGGTGGTGGCCAACACGGCCTGGGATCTCAACGTGCAGTCAGGCGGGCGTTTCACGCTGGGCCTGGGCACGCAGGTCAAGGGCCACAACGAGCGACGCTTCAGCGTACCGTGGTCGGCGCCGTTGCCGCGCATGCGCGAGTACGTGCAGGCCCTGCGCGCGATATGGCGCTGCTGGGAGAACGGCGAAAAGCTCGACTTCACGGGCGAGCACTACAATTTTACGCTCATGACGCCCGAATTCTCACCGCCGCCTTCGGGCCTGCCGCCGGTACCAGTGACCATAGCCGCGGTACGCCCGGCAATGCTGAAGATGGCCGGACAGGTTTGCGACGGCGTACGCCTGCACGGTTTCGCCACCCGTCGCTACCTCGAACAAGTGGCCATGCCAGCCCTGGCCGAGGGAATGGAGAAGGGCCACCGCGCACGCGACCAGTTCGAAATCTGGGGCGGCGGTTTTATATCCACCGGACCCGACGAAGAAGCAGTTGCGAAGCAGCGCGAGTGGGTGCGCTACCGCATAGGTTTTTACGGATCCACTCGCAGCTACCTACCCGTGCTGGAAGTGCACGGCTGGGAAGAGCTCGGCGCGAAGCTGAACGACATGGCGAGAAACGGCAAGTGGAAAGAAATGCCGGCCGAGATACCCGACCAGGTGCTCGACGAATTCACCGTGTCGGCCACCTGGAGGGACCTCGCTCCAGCCGTCGAGCAACGCTTCGGCGGCCTCGTCGACAGCATCACCCTGGAGGCGCCCGCGGCCGACTCCGGGCTGGACGAAGAATTCAGCGAACTGCTCACAGACCTCAAGCGTATACCCTCCCCCTTTCGGCCCTCCTGAAAAGGCCGCTGCCTGAAAGTAGACCTACTACCTTTTCGGGGTTTGAGACGTGGTCTTAAACCCCGAAAAGGTACGTCTTCCCCTTCTTCAAGAAGAAGTGAGGATGGTAACGCAACTCACGCCGGGAAACCCGTAAACGTGGGTGAAGCCCGTGCGCGGGCTGCCGGGCACTTGATGGGCGCCGGCGCGCCCCCGTAGCTGCAGGCAGACCTCGTGCACCTGCCGCAGGCCCGAGGCGCCTATGGGCTCACCGTTAGCCAGCAGTCCGCCGTCGGTGTTTACCGGCAGGCGCCCCTCGATGGCGGTCTCGCCGTCGCGAACGAGCGCTTCCTGCTCGCCGTCGGCGCAGAATCCGCACTCGGCCATGTGCATGATCTCGTGCCCGGCCTCGGTGTCCTGCAGTTGTATGACGTCGATGTCTTCGGGGCCCACGCCCGCGGCTTCAAAAGCCTCGCGCGAGGCTTCCACCGACGGCCCGGGCACCCAGCGCACGGGCGTAGACGGGGTCAGCGTCTCGAATGATCCGTAACGGCGAGTGCGAAAAACGTCGGCGCGCAGCTGCACCGGGCTGGTCGTGTAGCGCGCCGCGATATCGGCGCGGCAAAGCACCACCGCCACCGCACCCTCGCTGGGCGAACAGAAGTGGTACTTGCGCAGGGGATCGCAGACCATCGGCGACCCGGCGATCTCTTCTTCGCTTATCTGCTTGCGCCGCCACGCCCGCTCGTTCAGCGAGCCGTTGCGAAAAGCCTTGGCCGACACGCGGTTGAGGCAATCCTCGCTGATGCCATGGTCGTGCATGTAGCGCATTGTTTTCATGGCGAAGTACTGCGGGTTGAGCGCTAGGCCGGTCTCGCCGTACCACTGCCCCAACCCGATGCTCTCGAGCGTGTCACCCACAGAGAACGCGCCGCGCGGGTGCTTGTCCATACCCACGGCTATGGCCACATCGGCCTGCCCGGCAGTGATAGCATTGGCGGCCGTCAACAGCAGGTTGCCACCGGTGGCGCAGCCGTTGTACAGGGTGGTGAAGGGAATGCCCGTCAGCCCCATGTGCTTTATCATCGTGTCGGGCTGCAGCACCTCGAGGCTGCCAGCGCAGGCAAACTGTATGTCGCTCCAGCCAAGGCCGGCGTCCGAAAGCGCGTCGTTGGCAGCGGCCACGCCCATCTCGATGGGGCCCACGCCCTCGTGTCGACCGAAGGGATACAGCCCGCTGCCCAGTATCGAAACGTTCATCCTTCTACCGGCCGGAAGGCAAAAGTAACGACCTCTTCGCCCTCGTTGTTTTTAAAAAACGTCTCGATCACCAATTCCATCTCCATGCCGATGCGCAGGCGCGCCGGATCGTTTTCGGTCAAACGAGATTCCACGCGCACGCCGTCGGCCAACTCTATGTAGCCAACACCGAAGGGTACGAACTCGCGCGCGTTGCCCGTCCAGGGATGGGGAGGCGGAAAGTGCTGCACCGTCCAGGTCCACAGCGTACCGCTACGCCCCAGTTCTACCTCTTCGCAGGCTTGCGAAGGACAGGCCGGGCAGCCGCGCTGCACCGGGAAAGTGGTCTCACCGCAATCCGGGCAACGGCTCCCGAGAAGGGCTGGATGCTCAGACGGCCAGGTAAACAGGCCCTCTGCAACCGGCCGCGGCGCGCTCGTCGTGTCTCTCACCTGTCTACTCACCCCCATCCGGGCTAGGCCGGCAAAGCCCGCCCGAAAACACAGGACTAGCCGCCCGGCCACCTCGAAACAACGGCAGCGGCCAGCCCGTGAATTATGAAAATAGCCGCTTGCGTCAAGGCCGTCCCGGGTGTTTACTTATGTTAGCTAACTATCCGCTTTCAGTCCGCCCTTGCCGTTAAACGCGGGACAGCCGACGCGCCGCCGGCCCACCGCAGGACAAGGAGAAAGTTTCGGGTGCCAATGCACGTCGAGATCTGCGAAGACGACTGTATCAACTGTGGCCTGTGCGCCGAGCGCGCACCGTCCAACGTCGAGGAAGTACCCGACGCCGAACTGCCACGCATAGTTCGACAACCCCTGGGCACAGAAGAAGAAGAGGCCTGCCTCGAGGCGGCCGAGTACTGTCCGCTTGGTGGCTTTCACGCCGATCAACGACAGGAAGGAGGCAGCGTCCGCGAAGACGTCCCCGCGGGGGATAACGGCACCCGCGCGCGGGCCATGCCACCCTGATAAAAGCACCGCCACGCGCAACGCCTTTGCCGCCACGCGACTGCGACCAGGCCCGACGTCCCGGGACAACCACAACACCGCCCGACAACAGCTCGCCTTGGCGGCGAACGGAGAAAACGAAAATGCAACAGGCACAGGAAACGGCGACCCTCGAAGAGATCATCACCCCGATAAAAACGCTGTGGAAGTTCGACTACGAACCCCACATCAAGGCACTGCGTGACCTCTACGAGAAGGCCAAGAAAGAACAGTGGAACGCGGCTTCAGACATCCCCTGGCAACTGGAAACCAACCCGGCCGACGTCGGCGTAATCGCCGGCCCCGGCGGCGACCCTCTCGACGGTTGCAACTTCATGGCCGAACTGAGCGATGAACAGCGCAGCGAGCTGGACAAGCGACGGTCGGCATGGACGCTGTCGCAGATGCTGCACGGCGAACAGGGTGCCATGCTCTGCTGCGGGCAACTGGTCGAGGCCGTGCCCGACATGGACGGCAAGCTCTACGCGTCTACCCAGGTAATTGACGAGGCCAGGCACGTGGAGGTCTTTCACCGCTACATCACCCGCCTCGACCAGGTCTACCCGCTCATGCCCTCGCTAAAGCAGCTCTTGAACGCGGTGCTCGGGGCCGAGATGTGGCAGAAAAAATGCATCGGCATGCAGGTCATCGCCGAGAGCCTGGCCATGGGCTCGTTCAAGATGATGAAAAAGGCCACCAACGACGAGGTGCTCAAGCAGGTGGTCGAACTCACGGCCCAGGACGAGGCGCGCCACGTTTCCTTCGGGCTCATCTACATGAAAGACGAGCTGCCGCGCATGGCCGAGGACGAGCGTGACGAGGTCGAGGACTTTGCCCTCGCGGGCGTGAGCATGCTCGCGTCGCCCGAAAACCAGGTCAAGAATGGTGAGTTCCTGTTCACCTTGCTCGCCGAGGTCGGAGCCGATACCGACGCGGCGGCGGCCGAGCTCCAGCAGAAGTACTCCGACCCGGCCTTCGTGGCGGCACTACCCAACCCGTTCAGGGACTACGTGGTTCCGCAGCTCGAACGCGTGGGCCTGATAACCGAACGCACGGAATCCAGCTACCGGGAGATGGGGCTGCTCAACTAGGGCGTAGTACATGGCCGGCGTGACCGAGTCGTCCGCGGCAATCGCGGCGGTCCGGTCACGCCTTGCACGCGCCGGGCTGTGGACACAGCTCGACGCAACAACTTTACTTCACAGCGCGCAGCAGGAATCGGCGCGCAAAGGAGAACCTCGGCTCGATGCTCGAACTTTACCACGCCCGCGTGTCAACGTGCTCGGTCAAGGTGCGCCTTGTACTGGCCGAAAAAGAACTGGAGTGGACCAGCCGCGAGGTTGACCTGCTCGCGGGCCAGCAACACGATCCCGATTACGTACTGCTCAACCCCGGTCACGTGGTGCCCACGCTGGTCGATGACGGCAAAATATTAGTCGAGTCTACGCTCATCAACGAGTACCTCGACGACGCGTATCCCGACCCCCCGTTGCGACCCGCAGCGGCCGACCAACGCCACGCCATGCGCGCCTGGACCAAGCTCCTCGACGAAAAAATCCACGTTGCCATAGGCGTCCTGACCTACGCCATAGGCATGCGGCCGGTCATACTCGCCGGCAACCCTGGAGAGTTCAAGAAAAGACTCCAGCAGGTACCCGAGCCGGCCAAGCGCGAAGGGCTGCTCTCCATCATCGAGCACGGAGTAGAATCTCCTCTCATCCCTGGCGCGGTAGCCACGGTTGTGGGCCTGCTCGACCGCGTAGACGAAGCGCTCGAACACGCCGACTGGCTCGCCGGTGAGCACTGGAGCCTGGCCGAAGCCTGCGTGCTGCCCTGCGTGCTGCGGGTAGACAACCTGGCACTCGGCTCACTGCTTTCGCCCGACCGGCGCCCGCGCCTGGCCGAGTGGTACGATCGCGTTCGCGCCCGCCCCTCTTTTGCCGAGGCAGTCACCACCTGGGTACCACCCGAAATAGTTGAACTCATCCACTCCAACGGTGAGCTCGTACGCGAACAGGTCGAGGCCATGGCCGGGGAATCCAACTGATGGCCACCGCCCACACGGCTGCTCAAACCCGCGAACAACTGGTGGCGGCAGCCCGCGAAATCGCGCCGGCCATCGCCGAGCGCGCCGCCGACTGCGAAACTCAACGCAGACTGCCGGCCGAAACCATAGTCGACTTCCGCCGCGCCGGGCTGTTGCGCGCGTTGGTGGCGCCGGCTTACGGTGGCTACGGGCTGGAGATAGGCACGGTGATAGAAACCTCGCGCGAGATAGCGCGGGCCTGCGGCAGCAGCGGCTGGTGCCTGGCCATATGCACACTGCACACCGACCTCGCCTCGGGTTTTCCGCAAGCCGCGCGCGACGAAATATTCGCCGAACGCCCTGACCCTGTGATCTGCGGCGTGTTCATGCCCAGCGGCACGGCCACCAGGGCCAGCGACGGCTGGCGACTGACGGGCGCGTGGAACTTTGCCAGCACCTGCGACCACGCCGACTTCGGACTCTTTGCAGCCGTCATCAACGACCCGCGCGAGGGCGACCCGCCGGTGGCCAGCTTCGCGCTGCGGCGCGACCAGTTCTCTATCGTCGACAACTGGCACACGGCCGGCCTTTGCGGCACGGGCAGCAAGCAGGTCGTCATCAACGACGCGGTCATAGCCGACAGCCACGTGATGGCGGTCGTACCGGGCACCGTGCGCGCGGGCGGTGGCGACCGGCGGGACGACGGACGCCTGTCGGCCGGACTGCCCGGCAGCTCGGTGGCGACCCTGGGCCTGGCCGGCGTGGCCATGGGAATAGCGCTGGGCGCACTCGACCGATTCGAGCAACGCCTGAAGGGCAAGCTCAGGGAGGGTAGTTTCAAGGACAACGACCGGCAGGTGGCCGCGCAACTGCGCTTCTCGGAGTCCGCGAGTGAAGTCGACGTGGCCGAGCTGCTGGTGCTGCGTGACCTCGACGAAATGACCGCCGACACGCTGGCCGGACGCCGCTCGAATGAACAGCAGCGTGCGCGCTACCGCCGCGACGCAGCCTGGGCCATACAGGCCTGCGCCCGAGCCACCGCCCGCCTTCAACCGGCAGCGGGCGCCGGGTCCATCATGCTCGCCGACCCGCTGCAACGCGCGGTGCGCGACGCACAGACTATCTCGGCCCACGTGGTGGCCGACCTCGATGGCGGACACGAGGCCTGGGCGCGCGCGCCTGGGGCTCCCCGGCGAAGACCTCCTCAGCTAGGAACCTGCGCGGCGACCGGCGACGAAGGATCAGCGTCGTAGTACGGCCGCCAACGATGGACGTTGGCGGCGCAACATGTCGGAAGTAACCATGCTCACACCGCGCCCGCGGGCCTGTCTTTCAACCCGCTCCACCACCAGGCCACGCACGAAGGACGGTATGCGCTGCAAGCGATCCCTGGCCTCCTCGCTCCACGGCATGGTCGTTCTGGCCTCACGAGAGTACAAGGCATCGCCGACGGGTAACGTACTGCTCCCGCCACCCGGCTGGTAAGCGCAAGCCGGGTCCTCGGCCATAAGCTCGCCCCCGCTCGCCAGCGCGCGCGCACGGCAACCGCCGCAGGCATCACGCCACTCGCAGCGCCCACAACGACCACCGAGCAGGCTGCGATTCCTCAAGCTCGCAAACAAGGGCGACTCGTACCACGCCGCGGCCAGGCCTCCTGGTTCAATACGACCAGCCTCGATGGGTATGTACGGGCAAGGCGTTACACGGCCACGCGGATCAATGCGCAGGTAGTGGCCGGCTGCCGGGCAACCGCTGTCGAAGGTGGGCAGGGTACCCGCCGCCTGCCCGTCGGCCACGCGCTTGAACTGCGGCGCGCACCGGGGCACCAACATCGTCCGGTCGGCTATGCGCTGCCGCAAAACGGCCAGCTCGGCCAGCACCAGCTCGTACTCGGCCGCCGGAAGATCGGTCAGGCCCTGGCCGCGCCCGGTGCAGACCAGGAAATACACGTTCCAGGATGTAGCGCCCAGGTCGGCCACGTAGTCGGCCATGGTCGCCAGCTCGTCGCGATTCCAGGAAAAGACCGAGGTCTGCACGAGAAAGTCCAGGCCCTCGTCGCGGCAGGCTTTCATGCCGTCGACGGCCGACTGCCAAGCCCCGGAACAACCACGGAACCGGTCATGCAGCCCGGGTTGCGCCAACGAATCGAGGCTGATGCCCACGCCCGACACCCCGGCGGCGGCCAGACCGCGGGCAACCGAGCGATCGATCAGCGTGCCGTTGCTTCCCAGCACCACGGTCATGCCCCTGTCCGAGGCAGCGCGTGTGAGCTCGTGGAGGTCCGGCCTGAACAGCGGCTCGCCACCGGTCATGATCAACAGGCACCCGGGGTTGCGATCGGCGCGTTGATCTCTGGTGGCCAGGCACTGTGCCGCGTCAGCCCCGTCGCCTCCCGCCCCGCCGCCC
>JACNKC010000091.1 GCA_014382245.1 Pseudomonadota bacterium
CGCGAGTTCGTGGATGCTCTGAGTTCTTCGTACCACAGGTGCTTGCTACCCTTGCAGGGGTGGCACCTCTGGGGGCGGCGTGTTCGTGGTTGCTCTGAGGGTCTTTTGTCTTTCGACCTGCTGAAAATGGCAGGTAGTGAGATGGTCATTAACAGTGTTGCTTTTCCGTTGTTATGGAGCTGCGCATAAAATTGATTTGCTGTGTCTTCTGCGTCGTTTGATCTTTTAATATGTATTACTTATTTCCTGGTGCATTTTTTGACTCCCTGACCCCTCCCATCGGCACACCGGAGGAGTAACCTTCCCGCGCAAAATTTTTGGCTTCGCACATGTCGTCGGCGAGTTCCCACGCTGCAAAGAGTCGCAGGAGCATACGCGGACCGCTGGTCGCGTAGGTCTCGCGCCTTCGCAGGGCGGCAAAGAGTGCTGGGCGGGAGTTCTCTTCGGCCCACAGAACCACGAGGCCCCCTGGGTTGTTCTCAATATTGTCGGGTAGCCCCGGCGCGAGGTCACTGCCCGCGGGCTTACCTGCCCCACCATGGCCCAGGAACGAGGTTTCCTCGGCCGCGCCCGCCGCCGCGAGGTGAGTGTCGGTGCCGCCTATCAAACCAAAGCGGTAGGGGTTCTGTCCTGTTGAATCTTCGACGACAAGACCGTGCAGCAACGCGTTCCGCACAAAACTCATCGGCCCCGCCTCGCGCCTCAACCAGGGAAACGTATTGCCAATGAAATCATCGTAGGGCAGTTTTTCGAACCCGCAGTACTCGTCGGCCTCACCAGCGCCGATACGGCACTCCGAGTCGCCCTTGTGCTGCATCATCTCGACCAGCGGTTCAAAATCCGCGCGTCGCCGAGCATAGTCAGCCGTCATGGCTTCGCCGTCGGGCCCGCCTGTGGGAAACATCAGCCCGCCGCTCAAGTTGGAGTTGTGGGGAATAGAAACGACCGAGCAGCCTTCGCCGGTGTTGAGACAGTCGCGCTCGAGAGCATCCCACAACCTCCGCGGCGAAGGCGCATCCACATAGCTGGCCGGCTCGACGGGCACCTCGGAACTACCAAAAATGATGTTTCGGTGCAGGTTCCTCCCGTTGGGGCTTCCGGTCCACTCGTAACCAACGAAGCTGGTAAAAGAACAGGCCGAACTGCGATCGTAATACTGTTCGGCTGCCGCTTGGACCTCGCTCCAACTACTCAACATCGCCCGCCTGCAGTCGTCGCCATTCTCGCCACAGAACCCGAAGCGCTCCGGGCTCTCAGAAGCCATTGCCTTGTTGTTCATCAGGTAATAAGCAGCCCTCGGCCAATACCGAAACAAGCGGCAAACGAACGAATCGTGACCGGCCATGCCCGGCGTTTCGCAGATTCTGAGCTCGCCGAATAATTCGGCGTGGTCAGTGACCGCGGCAAAATCCAACGGCCTCTCAAGCGTTACCTCCCTCATGGGGTTGCCCGAAGCATCGTAGGGCTGGATGCCCAGCGTGCCCCCACTTGCAAAATTATAGGCATCGACCGGCCTCCCTCGTGTGCCCTGCGTCGCCGCGTCCAGGGACAACGCGGTGTGAACGTGGAGATCGCCGAACCAGGGCAGGCGCAGGGGGTCGTTCAACTCGCAGGGCTCGCGCGCGGCCAACGCAACAGGCGGAAGTACTATCAAGGCGAATACGAGGGAAACTGATACCAAGCGAATCACGGGCGGCAGCATAGCTGCCACCCGATCAAGTGGGAACCCCCGGGGGAAATCGCCCCACGGCACAGCAACGAGTCCCCGCACTGTCACCAGGAAACCTGGATCAAGAAAGCACTATCAGCTGAGCGCTATCCGCTGTGCGGGCGGAACGATGCGAGCGGAATCGCCATGTTCAGATCTTCCGACGCCTGCTCAAGGCTGAACAGTTGCTCGACTTCAACACCCAGTGCCTCACTGAGCAGCAGCGCTTCGCGAACCGAGGGTTGAGCCCTGCGGTTCTTCAGGCGATTGATGCGCGGCCTCGATAAGCCGGTGCGCCTCGCCAGCTCGCCGTCGGTCCAACCGCGATCGTACAGCATCTTGGAAATCAGATTTGTAACTGTTGTGCCCGGCATATTCTCATTCCTCTCCCTTCCACTTCCCCGTCGATCCCGGGCCCCCACCCCGGGTCGACTAGATCCCGTAACACCAGAAACTGTCACCCTCAGCGCTCGCCAGTACCGCCGGTTCCGTTCACGCAGAGCTGCCCCCGGCCACTGCCCTGGCCAGCAGTGGCTCGTCAAAGGGGTGGCCGACCGCTCCAAGCGCAACCACGCCTTCTTCGGTCGCCGTAATGGAGTAGAGCTCCCTCAAGGGAAGGCCCAGCACCCGGCTCATAGACAACGCGTTGCCCAGTGGCGGATCTGTACCCTCTATCACCATGCGCCTGACCGTCGAGTAAGAAATCCCCGTCAAGTCAGATAGGTCCACCAGGGTCAGCTGCCGACCCTTGCTGATCTCGCCAAGCCTGTTCTCGAGTGATGAGTTAGTTGCCATATTTTCCACCTTTCTCGCGCTGTTAGGCGCCGTTACAAGCAGGCTACCTAATTGGAGCCATATGGGTCAAGGCAATACCGACCCCCTGTGCGGGATTTCGCAAGACGACTGTGATGTTACTTTGCCCGTGGACGCTCAACAGCGCTTCAGCGCGGTAAAAAACTGGCTAACCGACGCCACACGCGTCACGGTTCTTACCGGCGCGGGCATTTCAACTGACTCCGGTATTCCTGATTTTCGAGGTCCGCAAGGCTTGTGGACCCGAGATCCCGAGGCCGAAAAGATGGCCACCATCGACAACTACATGTCCGACCCCCAGGTCAGGAAAAAAGCCTGGCAGTGGAAACTTGAACAGATGGGAGCAGAGCGAAAACCCAACCCCGGGCACGACGCGTTGGTCGAGCTCGAGCTGAGTGGCAAACTGCTCGCCGTGGTTACTCAGAACGTAGATGGTTTTCACCAGCAGGCGGGCAACTCGGCAGACAAGGTCATCGAAATCCACGGCACCATGCGCGAGGCGATCTGCATGGCCTGCGGCGACAGGACCGGCATAGAGACCACCCTCGACCGGGTGCGAGCGGGTGAACTCGACCCTGCCTGTCCATTGTGCGAAGGCATACTCAAATCGGCCACGATCAGCTTCGGCCAGGGCCTGGTCGAGGAAGACCTGGCACGAGCACAGCGTGCGGCCCTGGACTGTGATCTACTGCTCGCGATCGGCAGCACGCTGACGGTCTATCCCGTAGCCGCGATGGTCCCCACTGCCAGGGAGGCAGGCGCCATCGTGGTAATAATCAACGGCGAAGCTACGGGCATGGACGAGATCGCACACGCCGTACTTCGCGGCTCGATCAGCGATCTACTACCTCGGCTCCTGTCGGCCCGGGGATAACCGCCGTCGCCGGTAGACACAGCAAGGAGGGTTTCTTGAGGGTGAGTGGGTGGGTGCGGGGGAGGGATTTGAACCCTCGACCTGCGGGTTATGAGCCCGCCGAGCTACCAGACTGCTCCACCCCGCGAACCTTGACTAGGGCCGGGTAGAGGAGAAGTCAATCAGTCGAGGTCGGCGGCGGCTCGCAGGGCCTTGATTTCTTTGTGCTCAAGTCGGCGTACCGAGTCGACTACCTGCCGTCCGAGCTTGAGCGGCCCCAGTACGATGCGCCTGAGTTTGTCCACCCTCAAGCCCACCTCTTCCATCATCCTGCGGACCACGTGCTTGCGACCCTCGGCCACGGTTACTTCGAGCCAGACCTTGGTCTCGCCACGTCCCACTCGCCTTATTCGCTCGGCCCTCGCCCTGCCGTCACCCAGAGACACGCCGTTGAGCAACCTGTCGAGCTGCCTCTGCCTCGGCGGCGGGTTCACCTTCACACGGTAGACTTTTTCGATCTCGTAGGAGGGGTGCATGAGACGGACCGCGAGTTCGCCGTCATTGGTCAGAAGGAGCAAGCCGCTGCTGTTAAGGTCGAGCCGCCCCACTGGAACCACCGGGCTGCCCAGGGTCTGCACCACGTCACCGATGCAGAAGCGCCCGCGCGTGTCTTTCATCGTCGACACGCAGCCGGTGGGCTTGTGATAAGCGTAGTACTCCAGCCGGTGAGGCCCCGCGATCAGCCGACCGTTGACCTTGACGTGATCCTTTCCCGGCACAACGGTACTGCCGGGTTCGGTGACGACCTTGCCGTTGACAGTGACATCGCCCAACTGCATCAGTCTCTCGGCCTCACGGCGCGAGGCGATACCCGCCCGTGCTATGTAGACGTGCAGTCGCTGCCGGACCTCAGAGCCTCCCTTCTCAGCAGGGTCAGTCTTTTTCAGCGGCTTCTTTGATTTCGTCATCACCCTCGGTCGCCTGTTCGGTCGAAATCGTGCCGGCTGGAGGCGCGTCGTCGGCTATCGCGTCGGCAGCTATCGTGTCGTCGGCCATCACGTCGCCGGGCTCCAGCGGCAGCACCCCCGCCTCGTCGGCCGCCCCTTGTTCAAACTCTGCCTTATCGGCCAGCATCAGCATTTCGTCACCGAGTTCGGCAAGGCGCGGCATGGCTGCCAGGTCCTTCAATCCAAACAACTCGAGGAAGTCTTTCGTAGTTTCGTAGACCAGGGGTCGTCCCGGAACATCGAGGCGACCCGCGATGCGGATCAGCCGTTTCTCGACGAGGTTCTCGAGCACGCCCCCGCTGTCTACCCCGCGCACCCCTTCTATGCCCTGCCTGGTAGTCGGTTGCTTGTAGGCCACCACGGTGAGTGTCTCGACCGCAGCTCGACTCAAGCGATAAGGACGCTCCTTGAACAAGCGCCGCACAGGTTCGGCGTGCTCAGCTGCGGTACGGTACTGCCAACCTCCAGCCACCTCGACCAGCCGCACCCCCCTCGCCTCGCATTCGGCCTGTAACTCCTGCAGGGCCGCGGTGACCTCCTGCCTGCTTGCACCGCGCACGGCCTTGGCCAAGCGACCAGCGTTGATGGCTTCACCAGAGGCAAATACCAGGGCCTCTACCAGTGGCTTGAGGCGATCTACCGGCCAACTTCCTTGACTCGGCTGCGAGTGGTCCCCGGCCCCGGCGTCATCGCCCTTCAACGCGGCGTCATCTTCGTTCGGCACTCCTTCTGCAGACACGTCATCCGGGCTGCTTTCTCCAGCGTTCAGTTCTTCAATCGTGCTTTCTTCAGCCATCAAGCTGTTGCTCCTTTTCGACTTCCTCGTCCTCGTCTTCTTTTCCGTGGGCCAGGGGGCCATAGGTATCCAGCAACGCGTACAAGCGGTCGTCGTGGTCATGCCCCATCGACTTCACGCGGATCTCCGGCGACCCTTCGTCCTGCATCGCATGAATGATGCCCATCTTCATCAACTCCAGGAGACCTATAAACGTTGCAATAACCAGTCCGCGGGTGGGACTGTCGCCGAACAGCTCGTCAAAAGTGAGACTCTCTACGACGTCCAGCCGACCGAGCATCTCCCGCACCGCGTCCGCGACGTGGTACTCCTCGGAATCCACAACGTGGGGTATGCGCGCAGCCGCGCGCGCGAGCACGCGCCTGAGGGCCTCGAGCAAGTCAGGAAGTTCGACCTGGGCAAAACCCGGGTCCTCGGCCTCGTTGCGGGGCGGTGGTGAAGCCGCACGGCGAAAAACATCCCGATCGATCAACGCCCTGTCACGGAGGGTATCGGCGGCCTCGCGGTAGCGCTGGTACTCGGCCAGCTGCCCCACGAGATCCTGCACCGGGTCGTCGTCTTCTTCCTCTTCCTCGTCGTCACGGGGCAGCAATAACCGCGACTTGATGTGCATCAAGGTGGCGGCCATCAGGAGATACTCGCCCGCCACATCGAGGTCCAGCTCTTCGAACATCTCGAGATAGGCCAGGTACTGGTCGGTGATATCACTGAGCGGAAGATGATAAATATCTACCTCGTTGGTCTTCACGAGGTGGAGCAAGAGGTCCAGGGGGCCCTCGAAGGCGTCCATGTTCACCCTGTAGGACGCCACGTTCATGCCAGGCCCATAACCGCCCGCACCCTGGTCATGGTGAGTTCCGCTTTCTGCCTGGCGCGTTCATTGCCGGCGGCGAGCACCTCGTCGACCAGCCCACTGCTGACCGAGAGTTTTTCACGGCGCTCGCGTATCGGGCGCAGCTGTTCGAGCACGTGGCCGATCATTATCTTCTTGCAGTCCAGGCACCCGATCGAAGCGCTGCGACAGCCCTCCGAGACCTCCTTGCGCTCTTCGTCGCTCGAATAGATTTCGTGCAGCTCGTAGACCGGGCATTCCTCGGGCACGCCGGGGTCGGTCCTGCGCTGCCTGCGCGTATCGGTTTTCATGCGCGACAGCCGGGCCGTAACGTCTTCTTCACTATCGCCCAGGCCCACCGAATTGCCGTAGCTCTTGCTCATTTTGCGGCCGTCGGTGCCGGGTACGCGGGCTGCCTTTACTACCAGCCCCTTCGGCTCGGGAAAAACCTCGCCGTAGTAGCGATTGAAGCGACGTGCCACCTCGCGCGTGAGCTCAACGTGCGACAGTTGGTCTTCGCCCACCGGAACACGATCGCCACCGTAGACCAGGATATCGGCCGCCTGCAGCAAGGGGTAGCCAAGAAAACCGTAAGTCGACAGGTCCCGGTTTTCGAACTGCTGCTGCTGTTCCTTGTAAGTGGGCACCCTCTCCAGCCAGGGCACCGGAATTATCATGGCAAACAGCAGGTGCAGCTCAGCGTGTTGCTTGACACTCGACTGGTTGAAGATCGTGGCCTTGTCGGGGTCCAGCCCGGCCGCGAGCCAGTCGAGAACCATGGCCCCCGTACTGGCCTTGATACCCGAAGGATCCTTGTACTCGGTCGTGAGCGCGTGCCAGTCAGCAACGAAGAAAAAACTCTCGAAGCCCTGCTGCAGTTCCAGCCAGTTGTGGATCGCCCCGTTTAGATGACCCAGGTGCAGGCTGCCCGTGGGCCGCATACCCGATACCACGACACCTTTCGTCTTTGTCTTCGCAGCCACCGCCCCTACCCCAGCCCTACCAGGAAACTCAGCAACTCGATGATACCAAACACCATCGGTCCAAGAACTATACTCAGAGTACCAGTAGCGAGCAGGCCGAACACGACCAGGAAGCCGAAGGGCTCCAGCCTTGCCAGGGCCGCAGCCGGACCAGCCGGCAGCAGGCCGACGGCCACCCTGCCACCATCCAACGGTGGGATCGGGAGAAGGTTGAACACTCCCAACACTACGTTTATCAGAATGCTGCGCTGGGCCATGATCGCCAGCGGCCTGGCCATGGCAAAAGATTGGTCATTGAGTGCGAACCCGTCGTCGGCGCGCCCGACGAGGACAGCCAGGAGCACAGCGCTGAGGGCGGCGAGGGCGAAGTTCATGGCCGGGCCGGCGGCGGCAACGTAGACCATGTCGCGGGCAGGGTTGCGCAGGCGCTGCCAGGAAATCGGCACCGGCTTGGCATAACCGAACAAAAACGGTGACCCGATCGCAAACAGCATAGCCGGCATGAGCACCGTACCCACCGGGTCTATGTGGGCCAGGGGGTTCAGCGTCAGCCTCCCCATGCGGGAGGCTGTATCGTCCCCGTACTTAAGCGCTACCCGGCCATGGGCATACTCGTGGCACACCACTGAAAAAAGTACCGGAAGCACCCACAGGGCGGCGTCTGCAACATCAAAGTTCATCCGCTGAAGAGGACGCCATAATGGCCCAACGAGGGGCGGTTACAAGCCACGCTCGTGGCGTTTACCCGACCTTGGGTGATGTTTTTCATGAACCTCTCTTAATCGACGGCCGGCCACGTGGGTGTATACCTGCGTGGTAGAGAGATCCGCGTGGCCCAACATCATCTGCACAGACCTCAGGTCGGCCCCGCCCTCGAGCAGGTGGGTCGCGAAACTGTGGCGCAACAGGTGGGGCCGCACCGCCGCCACGCCGGCGCGCAAGGCCACGGCCTTGAAACGTTTCCACAAGGCCTGGCGGCTGACCGAACCACTCTTGCGTCCGGGAAAAACGTAGCGCGAGTCGCCGGCCACAGTGAGATAGCGTTGCAGTGCCCCTACTGCCTCCGATCCCATGGGAACCGACCGCTGCTTGGCTCCCTTGCCGGTCACGGTCACTACGCCCCGCGAAAGGTCGACGCCCGCCTTCTGCAGCCCGGCCAGTTCCGAAACCCGCAGACCACAGCCATAGGCGAGCTCGAGCATGACCCGGTCACGCAGCGACAAGAGATCCTCGCCCGCGGTCTCCGCCAGCAACCGGTTAACGTCAGCCACGGTCAAGGGCCGGGGCAAGGTAGACGTTTTCTTTGCCGGCGAAAGATCACGGATAGGGTTGCGCTCGAGCCAGCCCTCGGCCGACAGGTAAGCAAACAAGCCCCGCAAGGCCGACAGGGCCCGGTTGCGGGACGATGCTGCGCTGCCCCTTCTCGACATACGCTCGAGGTGAGCCACCGCGTCTTCGCGGGTGACGCCGGCCGCGTCACCCGTGGCTCCTTCGCGCAGGCCTGACAGGAAAGCCCGTAGGTCGCGCGAGTAGGCTTCCACCGTGTTTGTCGCCAGCCCCTTCTCAGCTGCCAGATGATCCACGTACATATCAACCGCCGTATCCAGCGCGATCGGGTTCGATCGGCGGACAGGCTCACGGGCTTGCGCAGGGGACGGAGGCCGGGTTCTCACGATGCTCTCCTCTCTCCGCCCGACCCCTGCTGCTGGCCAACAGCCCCTCCCTGGGCGGCCACCAATACCGCCGAGCGAAGAGATTCAAGGCGGCCCTTGTCGAGAATCTTTCGGCCATCGATATCGGTCACGTAGAACACATCACGGGCCTGCAAGGCGTAGTTGGACACGCGTGCCAGGTGGACGGTCAGGCCCAGTTGCTGGAAGGTCGCCGCCAGGCGATAGAGCAGGCCGAACCGGTCAGCGGCATACACGTCGATGACCGTGTGGTCTCTTGAAACGTCGTTGTCCAGTTCAACCCGCTCGATGGCTCGCCCCCCCGCCGACCCGGGCCGAACGGGCCGCTTCAACCCGGCGGCAACGAGCTTGCCCACATCGGCCTGTTGCTTAAGCACCGAATCAAGGTCTGCGCGAACTTTTTTCCAGGTGGCCGGGTCCATGGCCGTCGGCAACAATTTTTCTTCGACTTCGCAGGCAGGGTCGGGCTCGGGTTCTTCGTGGTCGAGTTGAAAGGCGTCGAGCGCGACTCTTTCCGCTGACGTCGCTATGCGGGCGCCAACCACGCTCAGACCCGCGGCTGAAAGCACACCGGCAATACTCGCAAACAAGCCAGGGCGGTCGGGGGTACAGACCGTGAATTCGGTGAGCTCGCGTTCCGGAAAGTGCACCACCCCGGACCGAAAAGCCGCCCCGCCCTTCTGCTCGTACATCAGCCAGTGATCGTAAATCGTCTCCTCGGGGGTAGAGAGCAGGTAGGACTGGGGCATGGTCGAGAGAAAATGTTCGACACTCTCGCGCTCGGGACCGGGCACCGCCCGTGCAGCCACCCGTTGGCAGCTGCGCCCAACGCGCGCTTCGGCGTCGTTCTCAGACGCCAGCCCCTTGTCCATCACGTCCACAGCCCGCATGTACAGTTCGGCGAGCAGGTTGTCTTTCCAGCTCGTCCAGACCTTGGGTCCCACGGCCTTCATGTCGGCAAATGTCACCAGGTAGAGGTCGCGCAGGAGTTTTCTCGAACCCACCTGGGCCACGAATTCGCCCACAAGGTCAGGGTCTCCCACGTCACGGTGCTGGGCGAGGTCTGACATCAACAAGTGATTTCTCACGAGAAACTGCAGCGTGTCTGATTGGTCCTGGTTGAGACCCAAGCGCTCGGCAATGCCCACCACCATCCTCGCGCCGCGTTCGTCGTGGTCGGAACCGTAGCCCTTGCCGGCGTCGTGGAACATCATGGCGAGGTAGAGAATGGACGGGTCATCGCAAGACCTCATCGCACCGGTCAACAAGGGGCTGAGTTCTTCGTACTCCCCGTCGCGCAGCAGTTCGAGTTCCCGGACACCCATCAAGGAATGCTCGTCTACCGTGTAGACGTGGTAGTAGTCCCGTTGCACCATGCAGAAGAGCCGGCCGAATTCAGGCAGTAGTTTTCCCAGCACTCCCACCGAATTCATCTCGGCCAGGGTGTCGTAGACCCGTTCTTCCCAGTGCAACACGTCGAGAAACGCGTCATAAGAACCGGCCGGCGGACCGGCGTCGCCTGCCAGCCGCTCGAGCCTGCGCCTTACAGCCATCCTGCCGGAGGAAGACAGCGTAACCCCCTTACGCTGAGCAATATGAAACACCCGCACCAGGTTGAGGGGGTCAGCGTCGAGTATTGACTCCTCCAGGACCAGGCGGTCACCCGACACCGTCACCCCGCGTTCGACTCGCCTGCGAACAAGGCGCTCGACCAGTCCCGGTTTTTCGTCCACGGCCGTCGTGCGGTCAATGATGTCGTCGGTGGTGCGCGCTATCAGCGCCGCGTGCCCGTAGTAGTCTCGCATGAAGAGGTCGGCGGGGCTGTTGTTGTCATCCCCCTTGTAGCCAAAGCGTTCGGCCACCTGCTCCTGCAATTCAAAGCCCATCTTGTCCTGCTTGTGTCCCGACAGGAAGTGCAGGCTGTGGCGCACCCGGAGCAGAAATTCGCGGCCCGCAAGGAGGCCTTCAAGTTCATCTGCCGAAAGTATCCCTCGCTCTTCCATGTCCTCAAATGACAACACGCCCCTCAGCGTACGGGTGATCCACAGCAGGGTGTGAAGATCGCGGCAGCCCCCACGGCCCTCCTTGATGTCGGGCTCGAGCATGAACACCGACCCGCCCGTGCGCACGTGGCGGGCTTCGTTCTCCCTTCGCTTGGCCTCGATGAAGGAACCGACGTCGCGCTGGGTGAGAACGTCCTGCACAGCCTCGGTAAACTGGGCGCCCAGCTCGGTGCTGCCACTCACAAAGCGACCGTCCAGCAAGGCGGTGCGTATCGTCAGGTCACCCCCAGCCAGGCGCACACATTCACCGCAGTTTCGCACCGCGTGCCCGACCTGCAACCCGGCGTCCCACATGGAATACAGCAGCGTCTCGGTGACGGTTTCAACGTAGGCGTCTACACGGCTGCCGTACAGGACCAACAGGTCAACGTCCGAGCCAGGACACATCTCGCTGCGCCCATAACCACCCTGGGCAATAACCGCACAGCTGCGGGTACCACGGCCATAACGACGAGCGTAACGCGCAGTGGCGGCCTCGAAAAGAAAGCGCGCGAGGTTATCGATGGCCGTGGCGTAGCGAGTCGCGGTGTCTACACCGGACGCGCCGCCCCAGTGGTCAACTTCAAGCTCCTCTCGCACCGCGTGGACATAGTTCCTGGCTATATCCGATAGCTTTTCCTTCACAGCCAATGGCGAAGGCAGGAGCGTAGTGCGTCCCGGAGAAGCGGATGTCTCGTTTGAATTATCCGGCACGATTTATGATCGAATGCTAGCGCAGACTGGCAACCCTTTCATCAGACAGGTACTCGCGGAGGCCATCGTAGATGCCCTCCGCCAGCATCTGCCGGTACACCGCGGCACCCAGGCGCGGCCCCTCGGTCTTGTGAGAAAGGAACCCCACCTCGATCAGTGCGCAGGGCATGAAGACACCGTCGAGAACAAGAAACGGCCCCTTCTTCACGCCCAGGGAGTGAATGGTGCCGTAGTGGCGACCGAGATTGCGCAACACGCTCGACTGCAAGGCACCCGCGAGAACCACCGACTCGGCTTCCTTTCCGGTCTGAACGAGATCGGACAGTATGTACTTGAGGTCCGTATCCGCCCCCGAAACGTCGTCTTTTATCAGCTGCCCCACGCCGTTCTCCGCCTTGGCGAGCCTCAGGATCGCCCGGTTGTTCGAGTTGTCGAGCGTGTAAGTCTCCACCCCGTGCAGGCCCGTGGTGGTGCTGGAATTCGCGTGTATAGAGACAAAGAGGTCGGCCTTGCGGCCGTTGGCAAAATCCTTTCGCCCCTCCAGGGACACAAAACGGTCGTCGTTCCTGGTCAGTGTCACCTCGGCAACGCCGTTACGAACGAGCAGGTCCCTTACCCGGCGCGAAATATCGAGAGTAACTTCTTTCTCCCGCATGCCGAAGTTTCCAAGAGCACCCGGATCGCGACCGCCATGGCCGGGGTCCAGCACAATATGAACCTTGCGCTTATTCGCGACCAGCTTAGGCGGATTGCTGACCAGCGGTGCCGGGGTCGCGGCCGCGACAGAAGCTTGGACGGCTGGAGCTGGAGACCCCGCTCCGGGTTCTGCCTGCAAGTCGATGTACACCCGCGCGGGCGAACCGGCTGCCGAGCGCAAGGAGCCCACCGTGACCTTGACCGGCATCTTCAAATCAATGACAACGCGTGCGGTGTCATTGCTGAACTGGGCGGCCCGTATCCGGCTCACCCGCACATCGGCCGCTACCCGTGAAGTGTCAATGGCGTTGCCGTTGGAGACCCCCTCCAGGTCAACGTACACCCTGAACGGCCAGCGTCCCTTGCTGTCCGGTCGCAGCGTGGCGTAAGTGAAATCGACCGAGGAACTGAGGTCTATGACCACCCGGGTAGAGTCTGCGGTCGAGGCCGAACGCACCCGCTCTACGCCCGCCGCTGCCGCCGGCGCAGCCCACGCCACCACCAGCCAGCCCGCCAGGACCAACGCGAGTACACTGCCCTTACCCCTCGTCAACACAGCCACCAGCACCCAAGCCGTCCATTATTCCCTGTTTCGGTACCCCCGGACAAGTCCCGCGAGTATTTTCAGTGCCTCCAACGGACTTATTGTGTCGGTGTCGAGATCGGAAAGTTCGCGTAGTAACTCATCATTCTCGTCCGTTACGGCTGCCACGGGGGGCTGGGTAAACAAGCCCAGCTGCGCCTGCTGCAAGGCAGCCAACGGCCCCTCGCCGGTTTCAAAACCGTCGAGAATTTCGCGGGCCCGGTCAGTGACTTCTACCGGCAGCCCGGCCAGCCTGCCAACCTCGATGCCGTAACTACCACTCGCCGCCCCCGCGACGATGCGGTAAAGGAACACCACCTCGCCCTTGTGCCTGCGCACGGCGACCGAGTAGTTGGCGACCGCGTCGTGTTCGCCCGCGAGGGCAGCCAGCTCGTGGTAGTGAGTAGCGAACAGTGTCTTGACGCCTTTCCTGACCATCTCTTCGGCCACCGCCCAGGCAATGGAAATACCATCAAAGGTAGAAGTACCGCGGCCGATCTCGTCCAACACTACCAAGCTGCGGTCAGTCATGTTGTCGAGTATCGCGGCGGTCTCGGTCATCTCGACCATGAAGGTTGACCTACCTCCGCCGAGATCGTCGCTGGCCCCGATCCTCGTAAAAATCCTGTCGACCAGGGGCACCCGTGCCGAAGCGGCCGGTACATAGCACCCACAGTGAGCCATGAGAGTCAGCAGGGCCACCTGTCGCAGGTATGTCGACTTACCCGCCATGTTGGGACCGGTGATAACCATTAGAGCCGTCTCGCCGCCGAGCCTGCAATCGTTGGCGACAAACGGCGCCGCGCAGGAATTCTCGACCACGGGGTGACGACCATCCTGGATGCTCAGCTCTCTGCCCTGGTGCAGCTCCGGCCTGCAGTAAGATTTGCGATGAGCGACTTCCGCGAATCCAGCGAGCGCGTCGATAACGGCTACGCTACGGGCGCAGGCCGACAGGCCAGCCAGCGCGGCGTCGAGTTCGTTTATGAGCTCTTCGAAGAGGTGAGCTTCGAGCCGCTGCGCTCGCTCCTCTGCCCCGAGGACCTCGGCCTCCCGCTCTTTCAACTCCGGGGTGACGTAGCGCTCAGCGTTGGCTAGGGTCTGCTTGCGTTCGTAGTTGCCGGGCACCCTGTCCTGGTTGGCGCGGCTCACCTCCAGGTAGTACCCGAACACCCGGTTGTAGCCCACTTTCAAGCCATTGATACCCGTGCTTTCACGCTCACTTTTCTCAAACGCAGCGATCCAGCCCTTGCCGTCCCGGCTCACAGCGCGCAGACGGTCAACCTCGTCATTGTAACCGTCACGTATGAACCCGCCCGCATTGGCAGCGGCGGCAACTTCGTCGGACAGCGCACGCCGCAACAACGCCACCACCCCGGAATGCGAGTCCATCCCAGGCAGAGTATCCGCGAGAGCGTCGGGCAGCTGTCGGTCGCCAAGCAGGCTGGCGATCTTGGCCACTACCTCGAGTGAGGCCGCCACTCGGAGCAGGTCACGGGGGCCAGCGGTGCGCGAGCCAAGCCGACCACACAGGCGCTCGAGGTCTCCCAGGCCCTTGAGGGTTTCGCGCAAAAGGTCGCGCAACGCGTAATCCTCGACAAACAACTCCACGCCGTCAAGACGGCGCCCGATATCCGCCAGGTTCCCCAGCGGTTGTTCCAACCACCTCGCGGTCAACCTCCTGCCCATGGCGGTGACAGAACCGTCGATCACCTCCAGCAGGGTACCGGCGCGTCCCCCGCCTTCGCGTGACCGAGTGAGTTCGAGGTTGCGGCGGGTCGCCACATCGAGAGCCACGCCGGCCGTAGGGTCACTATACCGCGCGGGCCGAAGGTGCCCGGTGTGGCCCGCCTGGCTGCGGTCGGCGTAAGCCAACAGCATCGCCGTAGCCGCCGCCGAGTCGCCCGGAAGCTCTCCAGCGCCGCTTGCAACAGCGGGGACTGCCGCGACTTCGGTTATCATGCAGCCCTCTACACCAAGGCCGGAAGTGTCCATGACACAGTTGTCTTCTACCAATACCTCGCTGGGTCCGACGGCAAACAGGGCATCCCTGAGGGGCTCGAGCCCTGACCCCCTGGTCGCCTCGAGTTCACCGGTCGAGAAGTCCATCCAGGCCAGCCCCCACGCCGATGTTTTGCCGTACACCGCCGCCAGAAAATTGGAGCTGTCGGTGCCGAGGCTGTCCTCGTCCAGGTTTGTACCCGGGCTGATGACCCTGCGTACTTCTCGTTTTACCGGGCCGGGGCTCGCGCCCGGCAGTTCGACCTGTTCACAAACAGCAACCTTTACTCCCGCCTCCAGCAGCCGAGCGATGTAGGGCCGCGCCGAGTGATAGGGTATACCACACAAGGGGATAGGGTTGGGGTCGTTACGGTTGCGCGTGGTCAGG
The DNA here is from genome assembly GCA_014382245.1 of Pseudomonadota bacterium. Taxonomy (GTDB): domain Bacteria; phylum Desulfobacterota; class Binatia; order UBA1149; family UBA1149; genus UBA1149. The sequence goes on from JACNKC010000091.1 coordinate 15,108, forward strand.
GTGATATCGAGTATAGACGCGGCGCGCTCGGCGTCATCGAAAAACATCTCGTAAAAATCCCCCAACCGAAAGAACAGGATCGCATCTTCGTGCCCCGCCTTGATCTCCAGGTACTGGCGCATGACGGGAGTCAATTTCACGTCGGTAGGAAGAGCGGCGGACGACACTCAGAGAATCTTGCGACGGCGGCGCACGTAGTCAACCAACAGGAATTTACCCAGCTGGTCGGGGGCCATGTAAAACGCCCTGCCCCGGTTGGCGGCCGTCATTTTCTCAACAAAAGCGCGTAGTGCCGGGCTGTCGTCGAGCATAAAGGTATTAAGGCGTATACCGCTGGCCGTAACCCGCCCGACCTCCTTCAGTGTCTCCTGGCTGGCCCGCGACGAGAGCCCCCCTTCGCCCAGTGGCCACTCGCAGAAGAGGCGCCCCGAGCGAAAATACGCGGTCGGCTGACCGTCGGTAATGATAATCATCTGTCGGCTTCCGGCCGTACGCCCCATCAGGATCTCGCGTCCGAGGCGCAGCCCGTCCTGCAGGTTGGTAAACGGCTCGCCCATGTTCCAGCTGGTTTCAGGCAACCGCCCAGGATGCAGTTCCACCGCGCGGGTATAAAAGCCCACCACGGCAAAGAAGTCCTGGGGATGTTTCGTCCTGATCAGCGTCTCCATGGCCATGGCCACCCGGCGCGCTGCGGCAAAACGCCCCTGCCAGCTCATCGACCAACTCATATCGAGCAGCAGCACGGTAGCAGCCCTCGTGTCGCGCTCTCTCTCCACTACCTCGAGATCAACAGGGTGGAGACGCAGGGGCAGCCCGGGCGATCGCATCACCGTGTTGCGAAGCGAAGCCAACACGTCGAGATCGGCTGCTTCGTCAGGTTGCCAGGGCCTCGAGACCCCGGGCAAGGCCTCTCCGTGCCCCGGTCGTGTAGTACCGTGATTACCGTGGATGTCGCCGACGAGCTCTCGGTAGATCTCGCGAAGAGCCACCTGTCCCAACTTGCGAGCTCCCCTGCTGGTGAGCCGGGCCTGGCCCTCGTCGCCAGCTATATACCCGCCCTCGTGCAGCACCTGCATCACCTGGGCAAGCCGCTCCACGTCTTCGGCCGACTCCTCGCCGAGCAGTTTCTCAACTTTCTGCTTGTCGACGGCATTGAAGTCGCGACCGAAAAGCAGGTTCTTGAGATCCAGGAGGCCCTCGATTCGATCGAGGAACTCGAGCGCGCGTTCGTAGTCCAGAGAATCCGGGCCCTTGAACATCCTGCCACGGCCGCGGATAAACAACGCCAGCCGTGAAACATCGGCCAGCTGTTCAGTGAGTTGGTCAAAAATTGCCGAAGCATCGGCGTCGAGAAAACCGTAGCCACCAAGGCGTTCGATGGCCCCGTCTATGTCCGCCGGCACAGAACCGAGCAAAGACTGCCTCCGATTGGCGTCACGACTATCGTTGAGTGCGTCGGCAGCGGCTAGTTCCGATTCCAACACCCGGCGCATGAGCTCGCGTTGACCGTCGAGCGCGTGGTCAAAATTAACCTCCGATTGAAGTTCGCGCAGGGCGTCGTCTATGCGTTCGAGCAACGCGTCCACGCCGGTGACCTCGAGCCCCTTGTCGACAAAACCAGCCGACAGCATACGACTGAGCGCTTCGTTGAAGTCAGCCGATTCGTTAAAGAAACGGGAGATCTCCTGGAAAACACCATCGGCATCCAGGCGTACCGACCCACCGGCCTGCCAGCGGGTGTAGAGCAATCGAGCCACCGCCGATCAGGCGCTGAAAGACAGGCGCCCCCCCTCTCGCTTGCGACCCAGCAGCTCGTGGAGGTGCAGGCCTTCGAGCACGAACTCCGCTGCCGCGGCCATCAATCCCGGGGTTTCAAAGGTTCCGAGCGATTCGATCGCCTTCCTCAGACCCGACACGGTTGCCACCCCATCGAGGTAATCCTCGCTGGCCATCGAATCCGACACCGAGATGCCCCAGCCTTCCCTCACATATTCCACCACCTCTTGAAGCTCGGCGATTTCGAAATGCTGGTCAAAGACCGCCTTGGTGGCCCGGTTAAGCAATCGCTCGATCACCCTCGACTCGATGTCGCCTTCGACGCCATACTCAAACTCGAGTTTTCCTGCCATCGACGCGAAGACCGAATGAAAGTCGCTCAACCTCGGCACGATCTCGTTATCGTCCTGGCGAATAGCCCGTTTCTCTGCATTGGCGATCAGCGTTTCAAAATTATCGATGGTCACCCTCACGCTCACGCCAGAGGACTGGTTGAGCTCCTCGGCAGCCCGGGCTTCTCTGCTCAGTGTCGCGACAATGTCGCGCACGAAGGGCGGCACCCGGATCTCCCGACCGCCGCGGGGGGCCAATGACACTTCGAGTTCGAGTATCTCGGTTTCGACTTCGACCGTACGCGGGTAGTGCGTGCGAACGCGCGCGTTGAACCTGTCCTTGAGTGGGGTCACGATGCGGCCGCGGCTCGTGTAGTCCTCGGGATTGGCCGTCGCGACGATCACAACGTCCATGGGCAGGCGCAGCTTGTAGCCCTTGAACTGCAGGTCACGCTCCTCCATGACATTAAAAAGACCAACCTGTACTTTCTCGGCCAGGTCGGGGAGCTCATTGATCGCAAATACCCCACGGTTGCTGCGAGGGATGAGCCCGAAGTGCAGGACCTCTTCATCGCTGAGATGACGACCCTCGGCTACCCTTATCGGATCGATCTCGCCCACGAGATCAGCCATGCTCACGTCAGGGGTGGCGAGTTTTTCACCGTAGCGATCGTCCCGTTGCAACCACAGCACCGGAAGTTCATCGCCCAGCTCGGCTTTCCTACGCCGACACGCGGCGCAATGGGGGTTGAGCGGATCGTCGTTTATAGGACAGCCATCTACCGCCGGCACCTCCTCATCCAGCAAACCGACGAGTGCGCGTATCAATCTTGTCTTGGCCTGGCCGCGTTCACCGAGCAACACCACGTGGTGGCCAGCCAGCACGGCGTTCTCGAGCTCGGGAATTACCGTATCGTCGTAACCCCTGACCGACGAGAACACCCGCTGGTCTTTCTTGAGCGCGACGATGAGGTTGTCGCGCATTTCGTCGCGAACACTGCGCGAGGTCCAACCCGACTCTACGAGTTGCCCCAGTGTAGTCGGAGCGGCCACCCCGGGAGTATATTTACAGAACAGGGGTGCTGCAAAGACGCCGCGGCAATCAAAAAGACGAGCTGTCAGTAGGCCTCTTCGTCGTCGTCGGGGTCAAGGTCAGCACTGCTGCGAACACGGGATACCTGGCCGCCAGTGCGAGGCGAGACTCGATCCAGCTCCCTCTCAAGCGAACGCACCCTGACCCGTGCTCGCGTGTTTTCAAGCAGCGCGCCCAGCCCCCCGACCAACACGCCGATGAGAATAGAACCCAGGATAACGGCAAAAAGCGGCATGCCCACCGCAGCCCCATCCGGGCGAGGCAGAAACGGCAGGGCAGGCAAGTAGACTACCTGCACCACCTCTGAGTTCGAGGTTGCTATCATCACTGCCGCGAGGAAAAGCACGCTGTAAAAAACTGTTCTGAGTATTTTCACAGGACCCTGTTCCTTCAATCAAGCACCGGCAGCGAACAACGGCAGCAAGCGTTCGTAGGCCTCGTCTATATGCTCGGGCAGCACTCGGCAATCGGCGAGCATGGGCATGAAATTGGTGTCGCCTTCCCAGCGCGGCACCACGTGCCAGTGCATGTGGTCATCTATGCCCGCGCCCGCCGAGCGGCCGAGATTGAGCCCGACGTTGAAGCCCTGGGGAGAGTAAGCCTTACCGAGAACTGCGACGGCCTTCTGCAACACCGCGCTGAGGGACGCCGCGGCATCGACCGAAAGTCCCACGAAGTCGGCTGTGTGCTCGCGCGGCGCCACCATAAGGTGGGCGTTCGCGTAGGGGTAGCGGTTCATTATGACGCTCGCGTACTCGTCGCTGTACAATACGAGGCTTTCCCTGCGCTCCCCGTCGCCCTCAAGCCGTGACTTGTCACAGAATATGCAACCGTCCCCGCGCTCGTCCTTCTCGACGTACGCCAGGCGCCAAGGAGCCCAGAGCACTCTCACGCGCTACCTGTCAGACGGCGGGAAAGCCGGACCCGGAGTCGATTTCGGTGCCCAGCGACTCGGCGGCCTGTCTTTCTCCGCTCGCGCAGCCGTCAACGAAGCCGTCGCCTATGCGCATCTTGAGTTCTTTGCCCACCTTGAAAAACGGCACTTTCTTGGCCGACACCGCGACAATGTCGCCTGTCTTGGGATTCCGGCCTTCGCGGGCATCGCGATGACGAACAACAAAACTACCGAAGCCCCGGATCTCTATGCGATCCCCGTTACACAAGGCTTCGGTCATGCTCTCAAAAATTGTATTTACGATTATCTCGGCGTCCCGCCTGGAATAGGCAGGATACCTGCTTGCGATCTCTTCGATCAGGTCTCGTTTAGTCATCTACCGTGCACTCCCCGCTAACAGATTCGTCAGCCTGCTGACGTTCCGGTCTTAATTTTTCTCATCATCCGCGTCGATATCTTCCGCAACAGTTTGTAGCTCCTCCCCACCGATGTCGCCAGCGCTATCAAGAACTTCTTCGTCGCTTTCCGACGCGACGGCGGCTTCTTCGACCGCTGCCGCTTCCTCGGCGACTTCCTCGGCGACTTCTTCGGCAGCTTCTTCGACCGCTACCGTTTCGGCTGTCGCTTCTTCGACCGCTACCGCTTCCTGTTCATCAGGCTCGGCACCGGCTTCGCCTTCCGGCGCGTCACGTTGGAGCTGCTCGCTCAGCATGGCCCCGAGGTTGAAAGCCGACCCGGTAGACCCCATGTCGGCGCCCGATGCAGCCTGCTGCACCTGCCCGGCACCGTCCTGTATGGCCGACTTGAGGCTCAGCGAAATTTTCTTTTCCTCGCGATCGAGGCCAAGCACCTGGGCAGAAACAACCTCGCCCACGTTGATGAACTCTCTCGGGTCTTCGACCCGTTCGGTCGAGAGCTCGGACACGTGCACCATTCCTTCCACGCCTTCCTCTATCTCGACGAAGGCACCAAAGTCGGTGACGTTGGTCACCTTACCCTGCACCGTGCAACCCACCGGGTAGCGGTGGTCCATGTTATTCCACGGATCTTCAGACACCTGCTTCAGGCCGAGGGACAAGCGTTCGTTGGGTACATCGATCGACAGCACCATGACCTCGACTGCCGAGCCCTTGTCCACTACCTCCGACGGATGACTGACCCTCTTGGTCCAGTGCATATCGGACACATGCACCAGCCCGTCGATTCCGTCGGCGACGTTCACAAAGAAACCAAAGTCGGTCACGCTGGTAACAGTACCGGACAACTGGGTCCCCACCGGGTGATCGATAGGCAGCTGCTCCCAGGGGTTGGAAGTAGCCTGCTTCATACCCAGCGACACCCTGCGGCTGGATTGGTCGATGCCTAGAACTACAACGTCAACTTCATCGTTGACCGACACTACCTTCGACGGATGCGTCACCCTTGTAGTCCAGGACATTTCGGAAACGTGGACGAGACCCTCGATGCCTTCTTCGACCTCCACGAAGGCACCGTAGTCGACGATGCTCACGACCTTGCCTTGCAGCCGGCTGCCGGGAAACAAGCGATCGGTGATCGTCTCCCAGGGATCTTCCTGCAGCTGTTTCATGCCGAGTGAAACTCGACGCGCCTCGGCGTCAAACTTGAGAACGACGACCTTTATTACGTCGCCCGGCTTTACCCGCTCCGAAGGCGAAGTGATACGGCCGTAAGACATGTCGGTGACGTGGAGCAGGCCGTCGAGGCCACCAACGTCAACAAACGCGCCGTAGTCGGTCACGTTCTTTACAACGCCTTCGAGCACGACCCCTTCGTCGAGAACGGCGAGGGTCTTGTCCATCTGGACGTTCCGTTCTTTCTCGAGGAGCACCTTGCGCGAAACGACCACGTTGCCGCGCGCGCGATTGAACTTGAGTACGGCGTATTCCTGGGTCTCGCCCACGTAACGGTCCAAGCCACGCGGCGGTCGAATCTCAACGTGCGAGCCGGGAAGAAAAGCGGTAACGCCCAGGTCTACCGACAGGCCACCCTTAACCTTGCCGATCACGGTACCCTCTATCGGGGTCTCGCTGTTGAAGGCTTCCTCGATGTTCTTCCAGATAACGGCTTCTTTCGCGCGCCGGAACGAAAGAACCAGCCCTCCCCCGGCGGAGCCCGTTGAGACTACCAGTACTTCTACGCTGTCGCCCTCCGCTACGCTGGTTTCCCCCTGCGGCGATGTGAACTCGCCGACCGGGATCATTCCTTCGGACTTATAGCCAACGTCTACAGTCACTGTAGCGGTATCAACCGAAACTATCGTTCCCTTGACGATCTCCCCGGTTTCGATGCCAACCGCACCCACTGAAGCTTCGAACAGTTCGCTGAAACTCTCCAATCCCTGCTGTTTACCGTTTTGGTCTCCGGCCTTCTCCTCGAGCATTAAACGACGAACCTCCCATGGCGCGCCCGAACGGGTCACACCGAAACAAGCAACTTCATAGCGCCCTTGGGCAACAGTATCAAGGCAAAAGACCTTGTCCTGGAACTACTTGGCGAATTTCTTTCTGGAATGGACCTCTTTGACCACTGCATCGATGACTTCCTGCAAGGAAAAGCTGGTCGTATCGAGCACCAGTGAGTCCTCGGCAGGGCGCAGCGGAGCGACCTTTCGACTACGATCGCGACGGTCCCTTTCGGCCATTTCGGCGCCGAGTTTTTCCAGGTTTGCCGTGCCGCTGAGGCCAAGTTCCAGCCCACGCCTGCGGGCCCGTTCATCCTCGTCGGCGTCCAGAAAAACCTTCAGGGCTGCCCTCGGAAAGACGACGGTGCCCATGTCCCGTCCTTCTACCACCAGGCCCTCGCCCCTTGCCGCGGCCCGCTGTAACTCGATAAGTGCCGATCTCACGGCGGGCAATGCCGAAGAGCGCGAAGCCGCGTCACTCACCCGCGCGCTGCGCAGCAAGGAAGTAACATTCCTGTCGTTGAGAAATGTCTGCTCGCCATCGGCGGATTGTGAGATCCTGGCACCTGCCAGCAGGAGCTCGACCGCCCGTTCGTCTGAGGGGTCGGCACCGGCCTCCACGAGGAGGAGAGCCACCGCCCTGTAGAGCGCACCCGAATCGAGACAGGCAAACCCCAGTTTTTCGGCGACAGCCTTGGCTGTCGTCGACTTGCCGGCCCCGGCCGGACCGTCGATGGCCACCACGAAACAATCGCTCATGACGACGATACCCTTTCGAGCTCTCTGAAAAAATCGGGAAAAGATACGTCCGCCACCCGCGGATCGAGTACCGTGACGGCCTGCTCGGCAGCCAGTGCCGCCACCGCGGCCGACATCGCGATCCTGTGGTCACCAGCTGGATTGACTTCCACGCCACCGCGCATAGTGCCGCCGTAGATATCCATGCCATCATCGTGCTCGGTTACCTTGATGCCCAGGGCCGACAACATTACACATACCGCGCGCACGCGATCACCTTCCTTGAGCCTGAGTTCGGCGGCGCCCCTTATGCGGGTTACACCGTCGGCGTGGGCTGCCGCCACCGCCAACACGGGTAGCTCGTCTATCGTAAATGGCACTTCTTCTTCGGCCAGGTCTACGCCCACGAGGTCTGAAGAACGCACCGTCAACGTCCCGTAGCACTCGCCCGCGGATTCACCCTCCACCACGGCTTCGATGTCAGCGCCCATGCTCCGCAGCACGCGAAGAAAACCCGTGCGCGTGGGGTTCAGGCAAACGCCCTGCAAGCGCAGCAAGGAGCCCGGCACCAGAACAGCCGCCACTACAAAAAAGGCTGCCGAAGATATGTCCCCGCACACGCGCAGATCGAGGGAAGTCGGAACTCGAGGACCGCTGAGCGAAACAGCGTGCTCTCCGCCTGGAGGAACAACAAAAGGGTCGGCGACCAGCTCCTGCCCACCCGGGCCGCCGAAATCCCGCTCGAGGTCGATCCCCATCGCAGCGAGCATGATCTCGCTGTGGTCGCGTGAAAGCGAGGGCTCGGTTACGGTGCTCTCGCCGGTGGCCTGCATCGCTGCAAGAAGTACTGCCGTCTTGACCTGTGCGCTGGCCACCGGAAGTCGGCACGTGGCTGACACCAGCTGCGTACCGCGTATGACCAGGGGCAGGCAACCGTCTGCAGCCGTCAACGACGCACCAAACCCGGCGAGCGGGTCTACGACTCTTCGCATGGGCCGCCGACTCAGCGAAGCGTCGCCCGTGAGTACGGTTTCGAAGTCCTGCCCCGCCAGCAGTCCGGCCAGCAAGCGGCTGGTGGTGCCGGAGTTGCCACAGTCGATCGGCCCAGGGGCTTCGCTGAAGGCCATGGCTCTTCCACGCAGCCTGGCAATGCCGTCCCCTTCTCGCTTGACCTCCACGCCCAAGGCGCTCACGGCTCGTAGTGTCGAGGCGAGGTCCTCGGAACCGGGAATACCCTCGACCAGCGATTCGCCCTCGGCCGCAGCGTTGAAAAGTATGGCGCGGTGGGCGATGGACTTATCGCCGGGAGGGATTACCGTCCCGGCGAGCGGGCCGGCGGCGGGGCGCACCACGAGCCCGGCCGACACTTCAGCTCACTCCTATATTCCGGCGCACCGACCGGGCGCGGGCAGCCACCGCCTCGATCCCTCCGCCGTCGCTTTTGTCGATCGCCGTGCGCAGCTCAGCCCACGAGGCAGAAAACCTGTCCATCGCTTCGAGTACGGATTCCCTGTTGAAATCGAGGATGCCCTCCCACACTGACGAGTCGCTGTCGGCAAGCCGGGTGGTGTCGGAAAAACCGTTGCCCACCACCTTCAAGAAAAGCGTCCGTGGTTCAACTCCACTGACACCCGCGGCCAGGGCCCAGGCAACGAGTTGGGGAAGGTGACTCGACGAAGCCACCAGGCGGTCGTGCAGCACCGAATCCATCTCCACGACCCTCGCTCCCGTGGCCTCCCACATGGCGCGGACCAGGCCCAGTGTTTCCGGCGTGGTCGAAGCGGTGGGCGTCAGCACCACGGTCTTTTCCCTGAATAGATCACAGTCAGCAGCCGCTGCGCCCGTCTTTTCGCTTCCGGCCATGGGGTGACCGCCCACGAACAGGGTTGCCAGCTCGCTACTATTGGCCCTCTCCACCACCGGCACCTTCACGCTACCGACATCGGTCACGACACAACCGGCGGGCATGGCCGCGGCCACGTCGTCCATCAAGCGCATCACCGTATCCACCGGCGCAGCGAGAACGACCAGGTCTGCTCCTACGAGAGACGCCTCGAGATCGGTAGAAACCTCGTCTACGAGTTTCTTGTCGAGCGCACGCGAAAGGTTGTCGCGACTACGACCTACGCCGCAGACCCGCTCTACTACTCCAGAGCGCTTGAGGGCACCGGCCAGCGATCCGCCGACCAGCCCCGTGCCTACAACGACACAGCGTTTTGCTATTGTCTTCACCCTTCTGCTTCCTGGTCGCCGAGCAGGTTCTCGAGAACTCGGGCGAAACGCGTGTTCTCAGCGTCGGTGCCCACCGTGACCCTTATCATGTGCGGGTAGCCATAGCCTCCCATGGGACGCACGATCACCCCACCCTTGAGCAGGGCCTCGGTAACGGCGTCGCCGTCACCCACCGCTACCAGTACAAAATTGGCGTGGCTCGGCACGAAGGACAGCCCCAGCCTGTCGAACAAGGCGGAGTAAAAGCGCCGTCCCTCATCGACCAGCTCTCGCGAGCGGCGCAGGTGCTCGTCGTCGTCCAGCGCCGCCAGCGCCGCCTCCTGGGCAGGCAGGTTGACGTTGAAAGGCTGCCGCAAACGCTCCATGGCATCGACCAGCGAGGCCTCGCCCACCCCGTAGCCGATCCTGAAACCGGCGAGCCCGTAGGCCTTCGAGAAGGTACGCATTGCCAGCAAGCCTGGATGCCGGCCCAGGTCTGCGACCGTGTCGGGAAAATCAGGCAGGTCCACGAACTCGCGGTAGGCCTCGTCCACGGCAATGACAACATTGGCGGGCATGGCCGCCAGGAACTTATCCCAGGCGTCACACCCGAAAACGGTGCCAGTGGGATTGTTGGGATTGGCAAGAAAAACCACTCCCGTAGATGGACCCACGGCGGCGGCCAGGGCCTCGAGGTCGTGCTCGAAGTTACGCGACGGTACGGCTACCGGCCGGGCGCCCTCCGCGCGGGCAACAAGCTCGTAGATCATGAAAGCGTTCTCGCTGAACACCACCTCGCGGCCACCGTCGGCGAATACGCGCACAGCGAGCTCGATGATCTCGTTAGAACCGTTACCGAACACGAGCTGGTCTTCGGCCACGCCCAGGCGCTCGGCCAACGCTCGCCGCAACAACACGACCCCACCCTCGGGATAACGGTGCACCCGTTGGAGCGCCGCGGCGGCCGCCTTGAGCGCAGCCGGCGACGCGCCCAGAGCGTTTTCGTTGGATGCAAGCTTGATCGTGCCGCTCAGCCCCAGCTCGCGCTCCACTTCTTCGATCGGGCGACCGGGCTGGTAAGGACTCAGCGTGGCTATTCTTTCAGGTACGGGGGGCTTCACTACACCGGCCGGGGCTTCTCAGGAGGCCACCGGGTACGAGCCCAGCAGTCTCGTGCTCAAGGCGATTTCCTCTATCTCAGCCAGGGCCGCGGCTACCGGCTGGTCGGCCACGTGGCCCGACACATCGATGAAGAAACTGTACTCCCATGGACGCGAAGGCAGCGGCCTTGATTCAAGCATCGAAAGGTTTACGCCGTGACTGGCGAAGGACTTGAGCAGGCGCTCGAGCACGCCCACCTCGTCCTTGACCAGTACCACCAGCGAGGTGCGACAGTTTCCCGAGACCTCGGGGCCCGGCGAATCGCCAACCACGAGGAAGCGCGTCACGTTCGAGGGATCGTCCTGCACCGATGCTGCCACCACTTCGAGCGCGTAGGTGTTGGCCGCGAGGCGGCCCGCGATGGCAGCGGTGCCTTCTTCGTCGGCGGCCAGGCGCGCGGCGGCGGCCGTGCTGGCCACCGGTTCGCGGAGCACGGCCGGGAAATGCTCGGCCAGGTAGCGGCGACACTGCGCGAGTCCTTGCGGGTGAGACACGATTCTTTTTATGTCGTTACCCGTCGCCGCAGACGCGAGCAGACACTGCTCGACCGGCAGAACGAGTTCGGCCAGGATGTTGAGGCGAGAGTCGGCCAGGCCATCGAGAGTAGGCGTCACTGCCCCCTCGGTGGTGTTTTCTACCGGCACCACGCCAAACTCCGAGCGGCCGTTCTCGACCGACGCGAAGACCTCGCCAAGAGTCACCACGGGGTCGTAGCTGGCCGCGCTGCCGAACTGCCGACGCGCAGCCTCGTGCGAGAAAGTTCCTTCCGGCCCCAGGTAAGCCACCGTGGCAGGTTTCTGCAAGTTGCGACAGGCCGATATGATTTCGCGGAACACGTTTTCGACGTCGTCACCGGGCAGGGGCCCCTCGTTGGCCTGCCGCGCAGCGGCCAGCACGGCTTGCTCCCTGGCGGCATCGAGCACAACGGCACCGTCGCCCTTGGCCTTACCTATGTCGCTCGCCAGGCGCGCGCGCTCTGCCAACAGTTCAACAATGCGAAGGTCGACATCGCCGATTTTCTGCCTGAGACCATCCAGTTTTGATTGCCTGGCCAAGTTAAAGCTGCTCCCCACCCGCTGCGCTTAACGCGGGTGTAGAATTCGACAGATAAACCGAAGCCATAGAGCTTTGCAACAGGAAGCGACCCCGACAACAGCGCCCGAACGGGCCGCGCGAACAGCAGGTTTCAGCCGGTCTCAAAAAAACACCGTGCCAGGTCTGAAAACTCGTCGCCGCGTTCGGCGTCGATCCACTGCCCGGCCAGCTGGTTCCGCAGCCAGGTCAGTTGCCGCTTTGCGTACTGTCGAGTCGCCCGGGCGAGTTGTTCTTCCAACTCCCCGGCTTCGAGCCTGCCCTCCAGGCAGGCCCAGGCCTGGCGGTAGCCCAGCGAATCAAAAGCCCGGCAATCGGGCGTGTAGCCTCGCTCGCGCAGGGCCTCGATTTCGTCGAGGAGGCCGCCAGACACCATCGCCCGGGCCCGGCTGTCAATCAGCGCGTAGAGCCGTTCGCGGGGACGGTCGACCACCAGTACCAGCGAGCGCGACGGCAGGGCCGGGCCACCGCAGGGTTGTTGCTGGTCGCCGGCCGCAGCCAGGCGCTCGAGGGCCCGCACCAGGCGCAGCGTGTCGTTCGCATGAATCCGTTCCGCAGCCACGGGATCCTCGACCCGCAAGCGCTCGTGCAACGCGCCGGGGCTGGCGTCTTCCTCGGCCTGCAGGCGGGTCCTCAGGCCATCATCGGCAGCCGGCGCGGCATCGAGCCCGCCCAGCAGTCGCGACAGGTACAGCCCTGTACCTCCACAGACTATAGCTCGACGGCCCCGCGAAGCGATATCGGCCAGGGCGGCGATGGCCGCCCGTCGCCACGCGGCGAGATCGTAGGCCTGGTCGGGATCAATGACGTCGACCAGGTGGTGTTTCACCCTGGCCAACTGCTGGGCGTCGGGCTTAGCCGTACCCACGTCCATGTAGCGGTACACCTGCCGCGAATCGGCGCTGACTATCTCGGCGTCGAGTTCTTCGGCCAGGGAAATGGCGATCTCGGTCTTTCCAGCGGCCGTCGGTCCGGTGACCAGCAGTACGCTGTCGGGCAGCCGCAGGTCGTGCCCGACAGCGTCGGAGGCGGGAGGCGGCGCTGCCCTGCTGTCCGCTTCAGCAGCCATGGCCGCCAGCCGGCCCAGTGGCGCTGCGACCGAACATCCGCTCCAGTCGCGAGCGCGGAATCTCGCGGGCAACCGGTCGGCCGTGCGGACAGGCCGAAACAAACTCCACCGACGAGCAGCGCTCCAGCAGGGCCCGCGCAGCTTCGAGATCCATGCGCGTGCCGACGCGCACCGCCGAGTGACAGGCAACAGTGGCCAGCACCCGTTCGATCAGAGCGTCGAGCTTGCCGGTGCTTCCTGTCTCCACGAGATCAGCCACCAGGCCCTCGACCAGGGGCAGCGTCTCGCAGTGAGAAGCCAAGGCCGGCAAGGACCGCACGATCACTTCTTCTTCGCCAAAAGCCTCTATTTCCCAACCCGCAGCCAGCAGATCAGACGAACGCCGGGTCACCGCGGCTACGCCACCGGGTCCCACGCTCACGGTAGCGGGCAACAGCAACGACTGGACTTCGATGTTGCCCGATTTCCAGTCGGCGATAAGGTTTTCGTAGAGCAAGCGTTCGTGGACGGCGTGCTGGTCCACGAGTACCAGCGTATCGGTTGACTGGCAGACGATGTAACCGTCAAACGCCTGCCCCAGCACCTCGAGGTGAGAAAGCGTGCCCTGCTGCTGGACGCCGGGCATCTCGAGCGCGACCTGTTCTACAATTTCGCGCACGGGCGGCGCGAGCGCATCTTCGCTGGTTTCAACGTAACCGGGTGGCGGTTCACCAACCGTGGTGGGCAAAGGCGCGCTCGCAGGTGCAGTCCAGGCCCTTTCGACACGATTGCCGCGCGATAGATCCACTCCCCTCAAGGCAGCGGCGCCCCTGAGGGCCACTCGTATGGATTCGACAACAAAGCGATGCACTTCCCCGGGGTCGCCGAAGCGCAACTCCATCTTGGCGGGGTGAACGTTGACGTCCACCGCCGAAGGGTCAACGGTCAACTCGATGACCACCGCCGGAAACCGGCCCTTGAGCAGGTAGCCGCGGTAGGCCTCGGTCACTGCCTTGAAGAGCAACCTGTCCTTTACCCAGCGGCCGTTGACAAAAAGATGGACGTGCCTCGACGTGCCCCAGGATTCACCCGCCGCGCTCACGAAGCCCTTGAGGCCCATGCCTTCCCAGCCACCTTCTACAGCCACAAGCTTCTCGCTTACCTGGGCACCGAGCACCTGCCGGACTCGCTCCAGCGAAGTATTTACCGCCGGGCAATCGAGCTTGTCAGCGCCGTTGCGCAACATCCTGAAGCCGACCGAGGGCGACAGCAGGGCAAAGCGCCTGACGGTGTCGAGCACCTGCTGGAACTCTGTGTCACGGCTCTTGAGAAACTTTCTTCTCGCCGGCACCGACCAGAAGAGGTCCCGCACCTCGATAGAACTCCCGGGCCCCGCCCCGGCCTCGCTGCGATCGGATACCCGGCCACCATCCACCATCACCCTTACGGCGCTGTCTCGACCGGCCGTACGCGTGGTCAGGCTCACACGCCCGACGGCAGCAATACTGGCCAGGGCCTCGCCCCTGAAGCCGAAGGTGCCCACATTTTCAAGATCCAGTAGAGAGCTTATCTTGCTCGTTGCGTGGCGGGTAAGCGCCAACTCAAGCTGCGAAGGCTCTATGCCACAGCCATTGTCCCTCACCAGCAACCGTTGACCGTCTTCACGGTCGTCGTACTCCACGTGGACTACCGTAGCACCGGCGTCAAGAGCGTTCTCGACCACCTCCTTTACGACCGACGCTGGCCGCTCGACCACTTCGCCAGCGGCAATACCCGAGATCACGCCCTCGTCGAGCAGGACTATGCCGCCCGCCCGCGGGCCGCCGCGAACGGCCCCCTTGTCAGGCGAGGACAAACTCGCCCCTCTTACGATCAAGCAATTGTCGTACGCGATCCGCGCTTGCTTCGCTGCCACCGCAACCGGCCAGCGCGCGGGTCAGGTCCTTGCCCGCTTCGACGCCGGGCTGATTCAGTGGGTCGATACCCAGCAGCCCCCCCATGACCAGGGTCTGGACTTCGAACATGTGAAACAGTTCGCCCAGCTCAACAGGGCCGAGCTCGGCCAGGACTATGCTGCTGTTGAGCCTGCCGGCTTCGCACAGCGCCAACTCGGTAGCCCGTTGCTCCATGTTGAGCAATTCGCCCAGGTCGTGTCCGGAAAGATACTCCAGCTCCTCGACACCCTCGTAACCGCCTGGAATGCGCAGCTCGCAACCGTGATCTTTGATCCTGAAAAAGGTCACTACCTTGTCGCGAGGACCTTCCACGTAGAGCTGTACCTGCGAATGCTGATCGGTGGCCCCCAGTGCGCGCACCGGTGTCTGCCCGGTCATCACCTCGCGCCCGGCGAGATCTACGCGCTTACCGAGACTTTCGGCCCACAGTTGACCGTACCATTCGGCCAGGCCCATCAAGCGATCGCTGTATGGCATAAGTACGTGCACCGAGGCGCCACGCTGTTGCCGGGCAAGAAAAAGCAGCGCCGCGTGCAGGGCAGCCGGGTTGCTGAACACGTCGAGAACACTCGCGCGCAGGTCGGCAGTGCGAGCGCCGTGGCAGAGCGCCCTTATGTCTATACCAGCCGCCGCCGCCGGTAAGAGGCCAACGGCTGACAGCACCGAGAAGCGCCCGCCGACTCCCTCGGGAACGGGCAGGCTGCGTACCTTATGTTCGCTGGCAATTTGACGCAGCAATCCTTCTTCGGGATCGGTGGTAAAAACAAAGTGCCTCGAAAGCGACGATTTGCCCAGGCGCTGCTCGAGCCTCTCGCGCACGACCATGAACTGGGACATGGTTTCAACCGTGGAGCCGGACTTGGAAATGACGTTGAACACCGTGCGCTTGAGTTTCAGACCGTCGAGCGCCCTGGAAAGCGACAGCGGATCAATGTTGTCGAGCACGAGTACGTCAAGGCCGTCAGGTGCGCGAGCGGCCGGGGCGATCGCATCAAGCACGGCGCGGGTGCCAAGGGCCGAGCCACCTATGCCCAGGACCACCAGGGTGTCGAACTCCGAGCGCAGTTCGCCGGCCAGCGCTTCGATGCGGCGGATTGCCTGGTCGTCGTAGGGAAGGCCATAAAACGGTAGCCTCCCCTCCTTGCGATAAACGGAAAGGGTCTTGAGAACGTCCACCACACGAGGCGCGAGCGCGTCCAGGTCAGCCCCGGAAAGGCCGTATTCTCCAACCATGTGATCGAAGAAACCGTTGACATCCAGTGTCACCTGGGTGGTTGAACCCATCGGCGCCGGATACCACTCGATTCGCGGATTTACAATAAGAGAGCCGCACGGCTTTTGCCCCGACGAGGGGGGCGTGCTAGTTATCGTGCGATTCAACCGTCAGCGGGAGAGTAGAGATGGCCAGGGTTTGTGACATTTGCGGAAAACGCCGGGGGGTGGGCAACACGGTTTCCCACGCCCACAACAAGCACAGGCGAACCTGGCAGCCCAACCTGCAGAAGGTTCACGTGGTTGAAAGCGGGACCAAGAAGACCATCAAGGCCTGCACTCGCTGCATACGCAGCGGAAAAGTCGTAAAAGCAGCCTGACTGCTGCCAACTCCCGGTCAGCGAGAAGCCACTGCCTCCAGTTCCACGGCCGCGCCTCGCGGCAGAGTCGCCACTCCCACGACCGCCCGCGCTGGCTTGGCATCCCCGAGACAGGATTCGTAGATCGCGTTGAACTCTTCAAAGCGCGACAGCTCAACCAGTGAAACGTTGACCTTGACCAGGTTTGTAAAATCCATGCCGGCCCCGGCCAGCACTGCACCCAGGTTGTCGAAGGCCCTGCGCACCTGGCAGGCAAAATCGCCCTCTACCAGTTCTCCGCTTGCCGGGTCCAGGGGAATCTGCCCCGAGCAGAACAACAGGTCGCCCACTTCTACGGCCTGGCTGTAAGGGCCTATGGCCCGGGGGGCGCCCGCTACCGATATTTGTTTTCTTTCGCCACTCACCGTTTGCTCCCCCGCCGCTGCAAGCTCAAGCTCTTATACGACGAACGTCGTGCACACCGGGAACCCTTCGAAGGTTGCGCGAAACGCGCTTGAGTTCATCGACGTGACCCAGCACCAGTTCAAATACGTTGGTGGCCCGATTGCCGCCGATGCTGCGCACCTGCGCTCGTTCGATATTAACGCCCGCCGCGGTTATGGCCTGGCTCATTCCCGCCAGCAGGCCCGGCCTGTCACTCGAATCGACCTCGAGCTTCACCTTCCTGAGAGCACGGGCGCCTTTCTCCCAGGTCACCTCCACGTGCCGGCGCGAATCCGAATCTACCAGGCGCTGGCAGTCGAGCGAGTGGACGGTAATGCCCCTTCCCTTGGTCAGGAAGCCGACTATCGAATCTCCAGGAAGCGGCTGGCAGCACTTGCCGAAACGAACAACCGCGCCTTCTACGCCGCGCACGGTGACCCCGGTTTTAGACTGGCGGGCCAGCAATCCGAATATTCTCCTTAAACGCCTGCGCGGCCCAGCCTTGGCAGCGCGATCGGGCAACAGGTGATCTATCACCTGGGCGACCGTGACCCGACCGAGACCAACCGATTCGAGGAGCTCGTCCTCGTCGACCTTGCGGAACTTCTTCAGCAGGTCGGCCATTCTTCCCTCGCGGTGAAGACGGGCGAGATCCAGGCTCTCTACCTTGAGGTCGCGCTCGACTATAGCGCGCCCCAGGGCGATCGCTCTCGTCTTCTCCTCCTGCTTGAGCACGCTCAGCACCCGTTCGCGGGCGTGGTGACCGACGACAAACTTGAGCCAGTCCCGCGACGGCGCGAGTTCCTCGGTCGTGAGAATTTCGACAGAGTCGCCCTGTTCAAGGCGGTACTTGATGGGCACCAGGCGCCCGTTCACACGCGCACCGGCGCAGTGGTTGCCGATGTCGGTGTGAATACTGTAGGCAAAATCGACTACGGACGCGCCCAGCGGCAGAGACACGGTGTCGCCCTTGGGCGTAAAGACATAAACATCCTCGGCCGTGACGTCGGCCTTGATGGTGTCGATGAACTCGCGGGGATCGTCGACCTTCTGCCACTCGAGGACCTGGCGCAGCCATTCAAGGCGTTCGTCTTCGTCGGTTCCCTGGTCGTCCCTCGACTTGTAGCGCCAGTGCGCGGCAATGCCGTGCTCGGCAATGCGGTGCATTTCTCCCGTCCGCACCTGTATCTCCATGCGCTCGCCGTAGGGACCTATCACCGTGGTGTGCAGCGACTGGTACATATTGGCCTTCGGCAGCGCCACGTAATCCCTGAAACGCCCGGGTACAGGCCGCCAGTAAGAGTGCATGATGCCCAATGCTTCGTAACACTCGTTTCTGCTGTCCACCACGACACGAAAGGCCACCACGTCATGCACTTCGTCGTAGTCGAGGCCCTGGTCTTTCATCTTGCAGAACACCGAGTAGGCGCTCTTGGTGCGCCCACCCACCTCGGCCTCCAGGCCACCATCACCCAGTCGCTTGGTCAGCAGATTACAGACTTCGCTCATGTAGCCCTCACGTTCCAGCCGGTTGAGCGAAAGCCTGTCACGTAGTGCGCGGTGCTCTTCGGCGTAAAGCACACGAAAACAAGAGTCTTCGAGCTCGGTCTTGAGCCAGTTGATGCCCAGGCGATGCGCCAGCGGGGCATAGAGATCGAGCGTCTCGCGGGCGATCCGTTGTTGTTTTTCTGGTGCCAGGTGCTTGATGGTGCGCAGGTTGTGGGCCCTGTCGGCTAACTTTACCAGCAGCACGCGCACGTCGCGGGCCGCGGCCAGAACTACCTTGCGCTGGTTTTCAGCCTCCAGTGTCTCGCTGTCGTCGGTTTCCAACAGGCTGATCTTGGTCACTCCGTCGACCAGCCCCGCGACCTCGGCGCCGAAACGTTCCTCGATCTGCTCGGTGGTAGCCAGGGTGTCTTCCACCGTGTCGTGGAGCAGCCCGGTGACCACCGAGTCGACATCGAGCCTGAGGTCAGCGAGCAGCAGGGCCACGGCCAGGGGATGGGTCAGGTAGGGTTCACCCGACTGCCGTAGTTGACCCGCGTGGACCTCGGCCGAAAATTCATAGGCCTTCGACACCAGCGAGATATCGTCTTCGGACAGGTATTCCCGGGTCTTGCTGAGTAAATCGCCGAGGCTCAATCCTTTTCCTCAAAAGAATCCAGCACTGCCCTTGCAGGACCTTCCACGGGATTGCATACCCGGCTGCTCGAACCGCGTACTATGTCCGCACAGGCAGCCTTGGCAACTTCGAGATCGTCGTTGACCACGCAGTAATCATAGTCGGCGACCCGGGCTATCTCGGCAGCTACTTCAGCCAGGCGGTGGCCTATTACTTCATCGCTGTCTGTGCCGCGTGCGGCCAGGCGGGCGGCCAGCACTTCCCGCGAAGGCGGCAGCAGGAAGGTCGCCACGGCGTCGGGGTACAGCTTCCGGATCGCCGCTGCGCCCTGCACGTCGACATCAAGAAGAAGCTTGTTGCCTTCGCCAAGGGCAGCTTCCACTACCGCCAGCGAAGTGCCGTAGCGATGACGGTGAACGATGGCCCATTCGGCAAACAACCCCTCCTTTACCATGCGATCGAACTCGGCGTCGTCGACAAACAGGTATTCCACGCCGTCGGTTTCACCCTCACGGGGCGGACGGGTGGTGGTTGAAAGCGAGATTTCAAGATCGGCAAAGGTATCGAGTAAGCCCGCGCATATGGTGGATTTGCCAGAACCCGACGGCCCAGAAAAGATAAATAGACTGCCACTCACTGCCGCTTACTCCACGTTCTGCACCTGCTCTCGCAGCCGCTCCATCTCGACCTTACCGTCGAGCACGAGGTTTTTCACGGCCAGCTCCCCCACCTTCGACGAAATCGTGTTCAATTCCCTGCCTACTTCCTGCAGGAGGAAGTCGAACCTCTTGCCAATGGGGCCCTGCACGCGGGTGAGTGCCACCAGGGCGTCCACGTGGCTGTCGAGTCGGACGAGTTCTTCCGTCACGTCGGTGCGGTCGGCCAGAAGCGCTACTTCCTGGGCCAGGCGAGCCTCGTCGATCCGTCCCGAACCGAGAAGGTCAGCCACGCGGCTTTCGAGCCTGGCTTGCAACCGGCCGGCCATACCCCGGCAGATGTTCGCGACCCCACCCGCGGTCTTGCGCAACGCACGCAGGCGGCCGAGCATATCCTTTTTCAAGTATCCCCCCTCGCGCTTACGATCACGAAGGTGGGCCTGCAGCGCCTTATCGAGCAGCCCGCGAACGACGGCCAGCTCCTCGGCTGGCACCGAAACGCGCTCACTTACCACGAAAATATCGCTCCTGCCCTGCAGCAGGGAAAGCTCGAGCTCTCCTTGCAGCCCGAACTCCTCCTGCAGTGACCTCCATGCCTTGATCCACGCTTGCGCCGCCCTGCTGTTGACCTTGACCGAGCCCGGGCCCTGCTGGGAGTTGCGTCCGATGTACAGCTCAACGCGACCGCGTTCGACAATCGCCCCCACCGTGCGGCGAAACTCGCTCTCCCAGCGTCCGTACTCGCGCGGTAGCGATACCTTGATGTCGAGGTTGCGCTGATTGACCGAACGTATCTCGACCAGCAAGGTTGTCTCTTCGGCCACGCCCGAGGCCGTCCCAAATCCCGTCATGCTCTTCACGACAACACCCTAACCCCGGTAGCCCCACTCAAGCCAGCGTCGCTGTTCGCCGTCAAGCGCCGTGCCCGCGGCGGCCGACATTTTGACCATCGAACGCCAGAAACGATCGCGGGCCGCATCGGCATAACGAGTCACGTTGGGCCTGCCCAACCACGCACGATCAAAATCGATGACCCAGGCTTCACCGTCCCGGTCTACGAGCAGGTTCTGGCCCGTGAGGTCGGGGTGATAGACCCCCGCGTTGTGCAGGCAGCGGATCGCGAGGCCCGCGGCCCGCAGCAGTCTCTTTCGTCCGGCCTCGTCAGAGCTCTCAAACAGGTCGAACAGGGGGCGGGTGCCTTCCAGCTCGCCGGTAACCATCCACCCCCTGTAAAACATTCCCGCCTCCTCCACGCAGACCGCCAGCACCTGCGGCACCGGGCAACCCGATGCGCGGGCGTAGTGGGTGACCGCGAGCTCGCGCAACGGCCGAGCCGGGCGGGCGAGATAAAGGTCTCGGCTGAGAAACCGCATCATGCCGCCGCGCAGGTAGTGGCGCACGTAAACGGCTCGGCCACCGGGCAACACCACGCGCCGGGTTCCGCCACGACCACCGCTTACGGCTTCGCCGGCCTCGTCGCGGTCAATCCCGCAAAGCAAGCCTGTCATTTCTTCCAGGTCAAGACGGGCAGCCACCACCCTTACTGAACCCCTGTCGAGGTCCTCGTATCCCTCGGGTAGAATCAGGGCCACCTGGACGAAGCCTCCACTTCAGTCGGCCGGCTCCGCCTCTTCTACGAGAAGAACCGGCACGCCGTCCTTGACGCCAAAGACCAGGCGACAGGCGTCGCAGAGTAGTTTCTCGTCGCTGTCATACTGCAGCCGCCCCTTGCAGGACGGGCAGGCCAGTACGTCGAGGAGACCGGGATCGTTTTTCACGCTGCCCCCATGCAGGCGATAAGGCCCGCGTCGAGCGACTGCAACCAGTCGCGCTCGCGGCTCAAGCCTTCTCTCAAGCCGACGGCCGGTTTGTAGCCTATGAGCTCAAGCGCTCGGCTGGTGTCGGCTACTGTATGAACGACGTCACCTTTCTGCTTGTCGTGCCGTTTCACCTGGGGCTCGCGGCCGGTGATATCACCAATGAGGGCCAACACTTCGTTAACCGTTATGCGCGAACCGCCGCCTATGTTGAGCACCTGGCCCGTAACCGGCGCCGCGGCAGCGGCCATGTTAGCGGCCACGATGTCGTCCACGAAAGTAAAATCCCTCGACTGCTCACCGTCACCGTAGAGCGAGATCTCCCCGCCCTCAAGAGTCGATCGAATAAAGCGGTTGAAAGCCATGTCGGGGCGTTGGCGGGGGCCGTAAACGGTGAAGTAGCGCAAGGCCACTGTCGGCAAGCCATAGTTAACGCTGTACAGGGACACCAGGTGCTCGCCTGCCAGCTTGGTCACGCCGTAGGGCGACACCGGGCGCGTGGCACTGCTCTCTGTCATGGGAAGATCCCGCGTGTCGCCGTAGACCGAGGACGAGGAGGCATACACCAGCTTGGAGACCGAAGCCGCGAGACAGGCTTCGAGCAATCGCTGCGTAGCGTAAACGTTGTTGTCGCTGTAGATCCTGAAGTCAGCGCCCCAGCTGGTCCTGACGCCAGCCTGGGCAGCCTGGTGAAAGACCCAGTCCACCCCTTCGAGCAGTCCGGAGAGCTCCGTGTCGACCAGGCTCGCCTCGACGAAGTTGTACGACGACGACTGCCTGGCCGTCTCGAGATTGTCTTCCTTGAGAGCGCGCGCGTAGTAGTCGATAAAGCAGTCGACACCCGTCACCTCGTGGCCAGCCTCGAGCAAAGCATCGCTTAAAGAGGAGCCAACAAACCCCGCAGCACCGGTCACCAAGGCCTTCATTTATTGATTCCCGCGTCGCCCCGGGGCGCGCCAGACCGCTGATGATGCGGCCCACGCTCTTTCAGGTCAAGTGCATCCACGACCGCATCGAGCAACGCGGGGCCGCCTTTTACTTCCAAGCCGAGCCTGAGCGCCAACGGGCTGAATTCTTCGTCCACATAAGCTTCGAGCTTGACGAGGTCTTTTTCCGTCGTCAGCAGCAGGGCCCCGCTTCGCTGCGCCGCGCGCAGGGGATCGAGGTCGCCCGGCTCGTAGTCGTGGTGATCGGCAAAGGCGTAGACCTCTTCGACTAACGCAGCGCAGGCGACCAGCATGTCAACGAAAGCGGCGGGGCTGGCAATCCCGCAGATCACCACCACGCGCTGCCCGCGCAGCCGCTCGAGCGAACCCGGCTCGGCGTTAATCGATACCCTGTCCACGAGTCCCACTGCCCGCCGGAACACCATCGGGCCGCTCTCTCCGCCGGCGTTTTCGACAATGATGTCAGCCCTGCGCAACGCCGAAGCAGGTTCGCGCAGCGGACCGCGCGGCAGTAACCGCGCATCCCGGTCGCCCACGGCAAGCAACACCAGGTCAAGGTCGCGGGCGAGCCGCCGATGCTGAAAGCCATCGTCGAGAATCAGCAGGTCGACGCCGACTTCCCGTTCCGCGAGGCGACAAGCCGCCACCCGGTCGGCAGCGGTCACCACCGTGCAGTCACAACGGCGAGCCACGAGCACTGCCTCGTCGGCAGATCGATGGGAGCCCACCCCGGACCGGGCGGCGTCCACGCGATCGACGTCGCCGCTGGACCCGTAGCCACGGCTGACAACGACAGCCTTGTAACCACGCTTTTTCAGCGAATCGACCAACCAGATCACAAGCGGTGTCTTGCCGGTTCCGCCCGAGTTGATGTTGCCCACGCACAACACCGGCAATCCCACGCTCCGGGAGCGCAACAGACCAGAGTCCCAGGCGGCGTTGCGCAGGTACAGCACGAGCCAGTACAGCAGGGACAGTGGCGCGAGCAGCAGGCGGGCCAGGCGCCAGGCCGTTGCCGGCGAGTACCACAGGCTCGCCAACAAGGCGGGCCGCCCCCTGGCGGCGCTCACAACAAGCCCTCCAGCACTGCCATCGTGGCGTCGAGCGCACCGCCGCTGTTCCGGACTACGTCGCGGGCTGCCTCACCGGCCCGTGCTGCCTTTTTCTCATCGTCCACCCAACCGGTCCACACCGCCGCGAGCGCCTCGGCATCGGCCACCAGCTCGATGGCGTCTCCAGCCAGCAACGCCGCCGACTGGTGCTGAACGTTGTCCAAGTGGGTCCCCGCGCAGATGGCGGTCGCGTAAGCGGCGGGTTCGAGAAGGTTGTGACCGCCCTTATCTACCAGGCTGCCGCCCACGAAAACGCCGCGCGCGGCAGCAAAAAACCCTCGCAGCTTGCCCACGGTGTCGACGACCAGCACCTCCCAGTCACCGCCCGTGTCGCCCTCCCCCAGCAGCTTGTAACGCAACCCCCGCCGAACGAGCAGGCCCTCTACCTCGGCGGCCCTCTCGGGATGGCGAGGCGCCATAACCAACCGCGCACGACCGCGCAGGCCTTCGAACGCGGACAACAGCAGTTCTTCCTCGCCCTCACGGGTGGAACCGGCGACCAGCACCGGCAAGGAGCCTTCAGCGGACGCGAGCAGATCGGGAGTCGCCGCGACTTCGGCTGGGGCCAGGCCGTCTTGCTTGAGATCACCCACCACTGTCACGCCCACGGCCCCGAGGGAGCCCAGCCTGTCGGCGCTTTCGCGATCGCGGGCGAGCACTGCATTTACGCCTGCCAGTGCGGGTCCCACGAGCCAGCGTACTCGTCGATAGCGGGGAAAACTTTCTCCCGACACCCGCGCGTTAACCATGGCACTGGGTACCTGCCTGTGGGCCAACTCGTTGAGCAGGCAAGGCCAGATCTCGGTCTCAACAAAGACGAACAGCGAAGGCTCCAGGGCATCGAGTACGCGCATCATGACCGGCGGCGCGTCGAAAGGAAAAAACCTCGCCGACGTTGCCGACGATTTCGCGGCCAGCTGCAAGCCGGTCGCGGTGTTACAGGTCAGCAGCATCGGAAGATCGGGGCGGGCCTCTGCCAGGCGCACCAGCAGCGGCCTGGCCAGCTGCACCTCCCCCACCGAGGCGGCGTGTAGCCAGGCACAACCCTTCAATTCAGCAAGCAGCCCGGCGTCCCTGGTCCAGCCGGCAAGCCTGCCCACGATCTCTTCGCGCCGACGCGTCCCCTCGCCCGCCGTACGCCGGTAAACCCTCGCCAGCAGGACCACCAGGCGGCCCAGCAGCGCGTACGCGCGGCGGGCAACCCAGGCCGACGCCGGTTTGACTCCCGCCCCAGCTTGCACAGGCTTGCCACTCTTCACTATCAACAGTCCTCGGGTACACGACCCACGGCCTGGTCTGCGCGGCGGGTGATCGCTGTGAGCCTGGCCTCGAGCTCGCGGCAGTCCCGTTCGTTGTCACCCTCGGGCGCGAGTTCGAGTTCCCGGGAGGCCACCACCACCACGCGGCTGAAGGGCGCCGGTACCATCATGCGATCCCAGCTCGCGAGGCGAAACACCCGGCTCGCGCTCCACGACAAGCCCACGACCGGCCGGCCACCGTCGCGCGCCAGGACTATAACGCCCGGCTTGACCACGCCCGCCGGCCCCCGAGGGCCGTCTGGAACCAGCGCCACGTCGACGCCCTTGCGCATGAGCCGGTACAGGCCCAGCAGCCCGGCCACGCCCCGGCGGCTCGAAGAGCCACGGGTAACCGTGAGCCCCAGCCCCTCGAGCACGCGCGCTATGATGGCGCCGTCTCGGTGGGCGCTGTTCATGACGCCCAGCTGTCGGTCACGGTAGACAAAAGGCAACATCAACGAGCGACCGTGCCAGCAGGCGAGCACAACGGAACTACGCCCAGCCCACCTGCGCTCAAGGTCATCGAATCCCTCGAAGGTGACGCGGCAGCTGAAAGCAAGAAAACGCAGCAGCAGGCCGGCAAGGGTTCCGGCAACCGCGACCTCGAGATCGGCAAAGCGCCGGTTGCGCCGCATCCGCCTCCACAGCCTGCCCCCGCCACCGGCCACGCATCAATACCCAGCCTACCGCTCAGGCGGCCGGGCGGTCCTCGAACTGCATGTCGTGGAGCTTCTTGTAGAGCTGTCCGTGCTCAAGCAGTTCCTCGTGAGTACCGGTCTCCACTATGCGCCCGCCCGACACTACGGCTATCCGATCGGCCCTTCTCACGGTAGACAACCTGTGGGCAATGACCAGGGTGGTCCGGCCCTCAACCAGGTGCTCAAGGGCTTCCTGCACCAGTCTTTCGGACTGCGTGTCGAGGGCGCTCGTGGCTTCGTCGAGTATGAGCAGCGGCGCGTCCTTGAGCAGCGCCCGGGCTATCGCGACGCGTTGCCGCTCACCCCCCGACAACTGCACGCCCATCTCGCCGGTCACGGTATCGTAGCCATGGGCTAAGCTGGAAATAAATTCGTGCGCGTTGGCGGCAACGGCCGCGTTTTCGATCTCCCCCTGCTCGCGCTCCGGGTGCCCGTAGGCGATGTTGTTTGCCAGCGTATCGTTGAACAGGAAGGTCGACTGGGTGACCACGGAGATCAACGACCTCAAGGACTCGAGCTCCAGGTCAGCTAAGTTTCTACCGTCCAGGGTAACGCGGCCGCGGTCCGCGTCATAGAACCTCGGGATAAGGTCGGCGATTGTACTCTTGCCTCCACCGCTGGGACCCACGAGGGCCACCATCTCGCCGGCGCCTATCTCGAGGTTAATGTCCTCGAGCACGTTGTCCCTGCCGTCGTAAGAAAAACACACCCCCTCGAAACGCACGCCGCTGCCAATCGCGGTGATCTTGTCACCGCCACCGTCGCCCTGGTCTTCGGGCGCGAGGTCGAGTAATTCAAAAATACGAAGCGCAGCGCCCAGGCCCACCTGCACGGTGTTGTTGGTACGCACGACTTTCTTGAAAGGATCGTAGAGCAACGCCAGGGCGCTGATGAAAGCCATAAAACCTCCAGCCGTCCTGCCACCTCCTATCACCGAGCTGCCGCCCAGCCACAACACCGCCGCGATCGAAAACGCGGCAGCCACTTCCATCATCGGCGTAGTGACTGCCTTGATACGCGCGGCCTTCATGTAGAGCCTGAGCAGGCGGCTGTTCTCTTCGTCGAAGCGCCGCTGCTCGTAGTCCTCCATGCCGAAAGCCTTGACCACCCGGTTGCCCTGGATGGCCTCCTGCAACAGCGACGAAAGGCCTCCGAGCTTGTCGAGGCTGTCCTGGCTCAAGCGACGCAGCCGACGAGAAAGCCTCTGCAGCGGCACCACCACGGCCGGAAAAACCAGGAACGAAATGACGGCAAGTTCAAAATCAAGGTAAAACGCCACGCCAAGCAGGACGATCACGGTGGTGCTGTCGCGCAGCAGAGCGGCGACACCGTCGGTCAGTGCCTGCCGGACCAGCAGCACGTCCGTGGTGACCCTCGACAGCAGAGACGCCGTCTGCGCGTTGTCAAAGTACGACAACGGCAAGCGTTGAATGCGCTGGTTGAGCAGGTTGCGGATGTCGCGCGTGATGTGCTGGCCGACGTATTCGCCCAGGTAAGACTGTCCGTAGTTGAGCAGGCCGCGAGCGAGAAAAACCACAACTATCATCGGCGGCAGCAGGGCCAGCGCTTCGAGGTCGCCCGCGGCGAGCACGTCGTCGATGAGGCTGCGCACCAGCCACGGCACCAGCCCCGACGTGGCGCTGTAGGCCACCATGCAGAGAAGCGCGCCCGCGAACCACGGCCAGACGTAGGGTCGCACCCAGGAGAGCATACGTCGGCCCACGCGCAGGGACTCGGAGCGTTCGATCACGCTATCATCTCCACTGCCAATGCCGCCGCTCGGTCGGCAGCCCCGGGTTTGACCAGCATGTCGCTCACACTCGCCAGGTCTCTTTTCATGTCGCTGCGCGGTTGGCCCTCCGCGAGCAACGGGGCGAGCGTTGCGGCCAACGCCTCGGCCGTGGCCTGCCCCTGCACCAGCTCGGGTACAGCCTCGCGGTCGAGCAGTATATTAGGCATGGCTATCCACGGCACCTTGATGAGCCTCTTGACTATCGCGTAGGTAAAACGGGTCACTCGGTACATGACGACCATTGGACAACCCAGCACCGCGCACTCAACGGTCGCCGTCCCTGAAGAAAGTGCGACCGCGTCGGCCGCCGCCACGAGGTTGTAGGTATCCCCTTCTACCACGGGCACATCAAGCCCGCTCTGCGCCAGCATCGATTCCAGCAGCTCCGCGGGCAAGCCGGGCGCGCGGGCTACAACAAATTCAGCCTTATCCGATAGGCCGCGGGCGGCCT
>JACNKC010000076.1 GCA_014382245.1 Pseudomonadota bacterium
ATATGCACAACGGTGAAGCTACGGGCATCGTCCCGGCGATAGACTATCCCGTCAACAAGGGGGCCGCTTGCCCCAAGGGTTGGGAGTCCCTGCGCGTTCTCGATTCCGAGCACCGCGCGACTCGGCCCTTGATGCGGGGTCGATCGGGGGAGCTGGAGCCCACCGACTGGCCCACGGCGGCGCAGGCCTTCACCCGGCGCTTCAAGCGGATACAGGAAGAGCACGGCGAGGATTCGGTGGCGTTTCTCAGCACCGGGCAGATGGTAACCGAGGAGATGGCCCTGCTCGGGGCCTTTGCCCGGTTTGGAATGGGCCTGGTGCACGGCGACGGCAATACCCGGCAGTGTATGGCTACCTCTGTCGTTGCCTACAAGCAGGCCTTCGGTTTCGACGCACCGCCCTATACCTACGGTGACCTCGAAGAGTCTGACGTCATCGTGCTGGTGGGGGCCAACCCCTGCATAGCGCACCCCGTGCTGTGGGATCGGGTGCTGAAAAACCCACACGATCCCAGGGTAGTTGTCATTGATCCCCGCAAGACCGAGACCGCAATGGTGGCTACCACTCACCTTGCCATCAAGCCTAAATCTGATCTCGTCCTGATGTACGGCCTGGCCCGGATCCTCGTGAAGGAGGGGTGGATCGATAGCAGCTACATCGAACAACACGCCAGTGGGTTCGAGGAGATGGTGGCCCACGTCGAGGAGTTTGTCCCCGAACGTGTCGCCACGGACAGCGGTATCTCGGTCAAGGCTCTCATGGACCTCGCTCGCACTATCCACGAAGGCAAAAGGGTGTCGTTCTGGTGGACGATGGGTGTGAACCAGAGCTACGAAGGGGTGGCCGTCGCCACGGCGATCATCAACCTGGCCCTGATGACCGGCAACATCGGCCGCGTGGGCACCGGTGCCAATTCGCTCACCGGCCAGTGCAACGCCATGGGGTCACGGCTGTTCAGCAACACGACGAGCATGTTTGGTGGGCGGGATTTCTCCAACGCCGAGCATCGTCGCGAAGTCGGAGAGGTCCTCGGGATTGATGCGGCGCGTATCTCTGCTCAACAAAGCTTGTCCTACGATCAAATAGTGGAGGGTATAGCGGGCGGCAGGATAAAAGGGTTATGGGTTATCGGGACGAATCCGGCCCACTCCTGGATCAACCAGAACGGCCTGGCCGAGATTCTCGAAAGACTGGATTTCTTCGTTGTCCAGGACATGTACCACGACACCACCACTGCGCGCCACGCCGACCTGCTATTGCCGGCGGCGGGGTGGGGTGAAAAAGAAGGCACGTTCATAAACTCGGAGCGGCGCATAGGCCTCGTCAAAAAAGTCGCACGCGCCCCGGGTCTCGCGCTCTCTGACTTCAGTATTTTCAAACTGCTGGCCGACTACTGGGGCTGCGCCGGGATATTCGAGAAATGGGAGTCTCCCGAGGCGGTGTTCAGTCTACTGTCGGATCTTTCACGTGGCCGGCCATGCGACTTCTCGGCTATCGAAGGCTACCGGGAGTTGGACCAACGAGGTGGGATCCAGTGGCCGCTGACCCCGGCCGACGGCAAAACCGAGGTTTTGAAAAGTGAGCGCCGGCTGTTCGAGGACGGGAGTTTTTTTCACCCCGATGGCCGGGCGCGATTCCTGGTAAGCGAACCGCGTTCGATGCCCGAGAAACCCGACAAGGGCTATCCGCTTCTTCTGCTCACGGGGCGCGGCAGTGCCGCGCAGTGGCATACCCAGACACGCACCAGGGTTTCCGCCATCTTGCGTCGCCTTTACCCCACCGGTGCCTACCTGGAGGTCAATCCCGTTGATGCTCGCGCGCACGGAATTGAGCACGCCAGGATGATTCGAGTCGAGTCGCGACGCGGCATTATGAGAGCCAAGGCGTTCGTCACCCGTTCGGTCAAGCCCGGCCAGGTCTTTGCGCCGATGCACTACGAGGAGACCAATCGCTTGACCGACGCGGTGTTCGATCCGCAGTCGAGGCAGCCGTCATACAAGGCCTGCGCTGTGCGTATACGCCCGGTGGATTACTGGGAGGAGGAGCCGCGAGGGTGAGCGGCGAGCGCACCGGGGTCGGGCAAACGAGGGACATGAAGAATAGTAGCAAAATTGATAAGCGCCAGACGGTAGTGGTGGTGGGCAACGGCATGGTCGGCCATCGCTTTTGCGAGAAGCTCATCGAATCAGACAAGGCCGGCAAGTACCGCGTGGTCACGTTCTGCGAGGAAGCCAGGGCGGCCTATGATCGCGTGGGACTTACCCAGTTCTTCGCGCATCGCGACGCCGAAAAGCTGATGTTGGCCAACCAGGACTGGTACCGCGAAAATGGCATCGAACTGCAC
This sequence comes from Pseudomonadota bacterium, assembly GCA_014382245.1. Taxonomy (GTDB): domain Bacteria; phylum Desulfobacterota; class Binatia; order UBA1149; family UBA1149; genus UBA1149. Next base: position 2,345 of record JACNKC010000076.1, read on the forward strand.
GTAGGCGATTGTGTCGAAAACATAGACCGGCGCCGCAAGGTAGTTCGGTCCAGGAAAGGTGAGGAGATCACTTACGACATCGTCGTGGCGGCGACAGGTTCGTATCCCTTCGTGCCACCGGTGCCGGGGATAGGGAAGACCGGGGTCTTTGTCTACCGCACTATCGAGGACCTCGAACAGATCATTTCGTACGCTGGTAAGTCACGGGTGGCAGCCGTTATCGGGGGCGGGTTGCTGGGCCTCGAAGCAGCAAAGGCAGCGTACGACCTCGGCATGCAGACCCACGTGGTGGAGTTTGCCCCACGCCTCATGCCACGACAGATCGATGCCCTTGGCTCTGAGGTCCTGGTCAACGAACTGGAAAAACTCGGCGTGCAAGTGCACCTGGCCAAGGGGACAAAAGAGGTCGTCGGTGATTCCAGGGTCGCGGGCATATTATTTGAAGACGGCGAGGGACTCGATTGCGAGATGATCATAGTGTCGGCCGGCATTCGCCCTCGCGACGAACTCGCTCGCGAGTGCGGGCTCGATGTCGGCGAGCGTGGGGGGGTGGTCGTCGACGACCAGCTGCGCACCTCGGATCCGGATATATACGCGATTGGCGAGGTGGCGTTGCACCAGGGGATGGTCTACGGGCTGGTCGCGCCGGGGTACGAGATGGCAGAGGTCGTGGCCGCCAACCTGGTAATGGACGGGGAGGGTGTCCCGCGTAGTTTTACCGGTGCCGACCTCTCGGCCAAGCTCAAGCTGATGGGGATCGATGTCGCGTGCTTCGGCGATCACGAGGCCGGCCCCGACGAGGCGCTGCCGGTGGTTCATCACGATCCGTTCAGCGGCGTTTATCGTAAGCTCCTTTTTGACCACGAAGGGCAACGATTGCTGGGTGGTGTTCTTGTAGGGGACGCGTCTGATTACGGAGCGCTTTCCGTGCAGTGCCGTGGCGGGCAACCCCTTGCTGTCGAGCCCGGCGTGCTCGTGGCCGGTTCGCGTGCAGGCAAGGCGTCGGGGGCCGCCGTCGGGATCACCGACATGCCCGACGACGCCCAGATCTGCTCGTGCAACGGGGTGACCAGGGGAACCATCTGCAACGCGATACGTGAACAGGAACTTTCCACGGTGGGAGAGATCAAGTCGCTTACCCGCGCGGGGTCCGGCTGCGGGGGCTGCGTACCACTGGTCACCGAGCTACTGGCAGCCGAGATGGCAGCGGCAGGCAAGCAGGTCAGCACCGACATCTGCGAGCACTTCAGATACACGCGACAGGAGCTGTACGCGATCTGCAAGACTAAAGGTATCAGGTCCTTTACCGCCCTGGTCGCGGACTACGGTAGCGGAGAGGGCTGCGAGATCTGCAAGCCCGTGGTCGCGTCTATCATCGCCAGCCTTTGGAACGAGCACATACTTGACCACGCGGCCCTTCAGGACAGCAACGACCGTTTCCTGGCCAACATCCAGAAAAACGGGCTCTACTCTATCGTTCCCCGAGTGCCGGGCGGTGAAATTACCCCTGAAAAACTTATCGCGCTGGGTAGCGTGGCGAAGAAATACGGTCTGTACACAAAGATCACCGGTGGCCAGCGTATCGACCTTTTCGGTGCACCCGTACACCAGTTGCCCGATATCTGGGAGGAGTTGATCGATGCAGGATTCGAAAGCGGGCACGCTTACGGAAAGGCGCTGCGCACCGTCAAGAGCTGCGTCGGTACCAGCTGGTGTCGATACGGGGTGCGCGATTCCGTGGGCTTCGCGGTCAGCATCGAGAAGCGTTACCGGGGGTTGCGAGCTCCTCACAAGATAAAGTCGGCCGTATCGGGTTGTGTGCGTGAGTGTGCCGAAGCACAAGGCAAGGACTTCGGGCTGATCGCTACCGAGCAGGGCTATAGCCTCTACGTTTGCGGCAACGGTGGTTCCAACCCTCGTCACGCCGACCTGCTTGCGACTGATCTCGATGAGGAAACCTGCATCAGGTACATCGACCGCTTTCTGATGTACTACATCCAGACCGCTGACAAGCTGACCCGTACCTCGGTATGGCTGGAGAAACTTGAGGGGGGGATAGAAGCGCTTCGCGCGGTGGTCATCGACGACAAACTTGGGATTGGCGATGAACTCGAGCAACAGATGCAGTCGTTGGTAGATGGCTACGAGTGCGAGTGGAAGCGGGTTGTCGAGGACCCGGACAAGCGCAAGATGTTCAAGCAATTCGTTAACAGCCCCAATGGCTTAACCGCTGAAGCCGGTGAAAAGGCTGGGCCGGAGTCGGTGACGAAAACTGATGGCTGGGTACGAGTAGGCACGGTAGGCGATTTTCCCGACGGTGCGGGGGCCTGTATCGAGCACGGTGGAGAGCAGATTGCGGTGTTCAACTTCTCAAAAAAGGAGGGGCACTGGTACGCTACCCAGAACACGTGTCCACACACCAACGCACCCGTTCTGGCCCGCGGCATTATCGGCGACGCGGCGGGCGAGCCCAAGGTCGCTTGTCCTTTGCACAAGAAAAATTTCTCGCTCAAATCGGGGCAGTGCCTGGGCGAGGAGTCTCCAGGTCTGCGTACCTTCCCCGTCAAGATCGAGAGCGGGGAGGTTTTTGTCAGCTTGTCGGGCGGCAAATACCGGGGTTCGAAGGGATGCAGCGCAGTCAACCGGGCTGTCAGCGTTGCCGGGGATTTGGATAGCGACGTCCCGCCAGCGATACTGAACTCTCCGCCGGTGTTGGCCGGCGGGAGGGGGGATACCCGACATGTCGAACATGGCGAGCATACAGGACCGCATCATTCGCGCCGCGAAGCTGGACGTTAATCTCTACGAAGAGGTCGAGGCTGACCAGGAGGCCACCGGCCAGGCCACCGGTGTGGTCGTGGCGGCAGCGCTGGCCGCGGGCATCGGCGCCGGCGGTGGACAGGGACTGGTGTTTGCCACCCTGGGTGCACTGGCTTCCTGGTACATCTGGGCCTACATGGCGTATTTTTTCGGGACCCGGCTGCTACCCGAGCCGCAGACTTCGGCCGACCACGGTGAGCTGTTGCGCACCACCGGTTTTGCGGCTGCGCCGGGTATCATCCGCGTGCTGGGTGTTATACCGGCACTGCGCGAGTTGGTCTTCCTCGTAGCTGGAGTGTGGATGCTGGTAGCGATGATCATCGCGGTGAGGCAAGCACTGGATTACACCAGCACCTGGCGAGCGGTGGCCGTGTGCATGGTGGGCTGGATCGTGCAGGCGCTTATTCTCGTTCTGCTGATGTCGCTGGGCGGCTGACCAGCGACATCAGCAGAATTCGGCGCTGGCTTACTCGTTCGTCCAGGCGAGTACGTCTTCGGCCTCGAGCTCGACCGTGTCAGCCAGGCATCCACCGAAGGTAGCAATGGCCGTGCTGCCGTCGCAGTCGCCCGGGAAGGCCGCCGTGCGATCTACCCCGAGGCATTTTTTCTGCAACCCCGACAAGAGCTTGGCCCGCGCCTGGGCCACCTTGTTCCTGGGGTCGGCGAACAGGCACTCGGTCAACTGCAAGGCACTGCCGATAGAGTTCAACAGCTCGGCGGTATCCTTTTCGCCCGCCGAGAGGCCGCTCTTGGCGCACTTGGCAAAAGTCTTCACCCGCGCGCCGAGCATCTTGTCGTAGCCCTTGTAAACGGCCGCCTGGCACTTGGCCGCATCCTTGTCGTCAGAGGCGCGCACAATCGCGTCGTCGATGCCGCCACCGCCGTCGGTACCGAAAACGGCGTGCAGCAACTGGGCTGTTCCCGTCCCGGCAGCGCTCGACACCGCGGCCGCGCCAGGATCAGCAAAGCGGGCACCGGTGGCGCAGGACTTGGTCACCAGTTTCTCGGCCTTGGCGTCGGCCTTGAGGGCAAAGCCCGCAGCGTCGGCCGCTATGCAGGCGTCGGCGTCGGCCGCCTTGCCCTTGGAGGTGTCCTTTATGCACTTGCCGATGAGCTTGCCTCGCGCCTTGGTGACAATCCCCGATGCCTTGGCGTGCGCGTTGATGCAGCGCTGCCCGTCTTTGTCCTCCGGCACGGGCAACAGTGCTCTGTCCTCGGCGAGCAGGAAGCCGTCGGTCTCCAGTTGCGCGCCAGCCGCTTCGAGGTCCGCCGCGAAGTCGGCCTTGCTCGCGTAAAGTGCGTTGAGAGTGGCCGCGTCCAAGTCCACGTAGCTTCCGGCCAGTACGCAGAACAGGCTCCCCAGCTGGGAAAACAGGGGGTCAACCGCCGGGTTGAGAGTGTTGTGCGGCGAAAAGTAGGAGTGCAGGGGGTGGTCCATCTGCGGCATCCTTATGCCGCCGGTGGCGTTTCCGTAGGCGTCGCGGGTGAGTACTCCCCCCGCTTCGTCGATGAGCGAGCCGCTGGGCGGTACGCTGCCCAGGCGCACCTGGTCTTCCATGTTCTGCCACATCGAGTTGTAGATGTACGAGCCCAGCACCGGGCCGTCGGCCAGGGTGTTGAGCAGGCTCGCACAGGTTTCGTCCAGCTGCAGCGGGCCGCCGGGAATGTCTTCGGGGATGACCTCGATGCGGCGGTGAACGGTTACGTGCGAGGTGCCCGCCAACTCGTAGTACCGGAAATCACCCGAGTCGGTCTGCCTGGCCAGGGTGAAGGCCTCGGGGCAGGTGCCGCCCGGGCACTCGCCGTCGTTGCTGCAGGGGTCACCGTCGTTGCTGCCGCCGTCGCAGGTGCGCGAGGCGTTGGTGAGCATGAAGCTGACGTCGGTCTCGGTCAGCGCGCGGTAAACCGGCACGTCGAGGTCGGTTGCAACCAGGCGGTCATCACCCGTCAATGATGGCGTGCAGTCGGGGTAGGCTGGTGAGCCGGACGCACCACAGATGGGTCCGTAGTTAATGCGCCGCGCGGTGCCGGCCGCCTGCACAAAATAACCGTCGTTGATTGTCGGCTCGTGAAAAGCACTGGCGTAGGTGACCATCGAGCCGCCCTGCTGCGATTGCCCGGCGTGGAATACTCGCTGCACCGAGTAGTCGGGGTTGAGCGGGTTGTCGGGCGAGCCGCTTCTGAGCAGGTTGGCCAACTGGCTCAGCATTTCGAAGGCCTGGCCATTCTCGCTCATGTACAGCGAGGAGTAACGGGTGCCGCAGGTCTCTGGAAAAATACTTATGCCGAGCAGAGGGCAGCTGTTGACGAGAAAGTCGATGATGTTGGTGGCGTTGGTAACGCCCACGTAGATCCAACCCGCCCTCGTAAAAAACTCGGCCGAGGCGTCCCACACCGGGGCGGTGTCGAAACCGGCGGTAGAGTTCAGCCATTCTATTATCACCGTGCCGTTGAAGTCGGCCGGGTCGGCAGGCTTGCGAACAGTGAAGCGCGTCTTGTAGGGAACGTCGGCGTCCTCCACGATGATCTCGCCTCTCACCGGCGGGTCGTTGTAGGTGTAGACCGTGGCCGCGCCTTCCATGAAGTACTCGTTCTCCACGTAAGTGTCGGGCGCGATGCGGCTGATGTAGCGCAGCGGGGTCTCCGACTGGTGTATGGCGCCGTCTGCGTCCACTGGTTCAGTGATGGTGACGGCCCCGAAAGGGTCGGCCCAGGCCGAGCCGGTGACCAGTAATACGGTTATCGCGGTGAGGATCGTTCTGCGCATGATGATGCTCCTGTCCCTCGCGATTGTTAGGCCCCGTGCGTACCCTTGTCCAGCCTGGGCGGTAACAAGCTGCGCAGGCGGCCAGGACAGTAGTCAGGGGAAGGCGGCCGGGCTAGACGGCGGCGCAGAGGGTAGGGGAAAGGACAGCGCAGGGGTTACCCCCCCGGCCGGGGGTGAGCCGGGCGGCTGCGTCAAGCGAGCGAGCGTGCTAAGAACGCTGCTGGGCTCGGCCCGCTGAGGGCGCCCGGAGGATTCGATGATCGAAGCTGCAGTAGAAAAATGGTTGCAACTGGTACACGGCGAGGTCGATGACGCGGATGCTTTTCTCGATGAGCTGCTGGCCGAAGACGTGGTCTTATATTCGCCGGTGGTATTCTCCGCGCAGGAGGGCAAGGCCATCACCAAGCTTTATCTCGGCGCGGCGGGTTCGGTTTTCGGCGGCGATAAACCGGCCGGCGCTGCCGCGGGTAACGGTTCGAAGAAGAGCGGCAGTTTCGTTTACCTGAAAAAAATTTTCTCGGGCAAGCAGGCGATGCTGGAGTTTGAAACCGAGATGGGGGGCAAGTACGTCAACGGCGTTGACATGATCCAGTGCAACGACGAGGGAAAGATCGTCGAGTTCAAGGTCATGATTCGACCGCTGCAGGCGGTCAACATGGTGCACGCAAAGATGGGCGAGATGCTCAAGGCGATGCAGGAAGGCAGCACGGAGGGGCAAGGACATGGCGACACAGCTTGAGCAGGCCAGCGAAGTAGTCACGAGCGTGGTGCACGGGGCCGACGTACCGTGGGTGTGGATGGGCTTTGAGAACAGTGGCATCGAGATGAAGCTGCTGCGGCGCGGCCGCGAAGACGGTGTCTACACCTTCATGAACCGTTTCGCGCCCGGCTTCATGGCGCCGCGCCATCTGCACCTGGGCGAGGTGCACGCGTGGACAATGGAAGGCTGCTGGTGCTATCTCGAGTACGATTGGAAAGCGCGCGCGGGCGACTACGTGTACGAGCCCGCCGACTCCATACACACGCTCTACGTGCCCGAGGAGAACGAGGGCCTTACGACGGTTCTGTTCACGGTGGAAAAGGGGCTGGATCTCTACGACGAGAACGGCGAGTTGTTCATGACCCAGGACGGTGCGGGTTTAGAAGAGCTCTACCGCGCGGGGCTGGCCGAGCAGGGCCTGGACTGGCCCGACGCGATACTGCCCTGAACCTGGCAGGGCGAGCGTTGCCGGGGCAGCCGCGCCTCAGCCGAGGCCGCCGTCCTGGTCCTTGCCGTCCATGCCCGCGTTGAGTCGCGCCTGGCCCACCAGCTCGCGGGCGATCTCACCGATCTGCGTCGGGTCGTCCACCGGCTTGGCTTCGGGCCCACGGTGCCAGCCCTCGGCCACGGCAAACACGCCGCCCGAAGCTTCGAACACCCGTCCACTGATGTCGTTGGACTCTTCGCTCGCCAGCCAGGTGACGATGGGGGCTATCCAGCGCGGCGACATGGCGTCCTTGCTTTCTTCTGTTTCGCCGCCCATGCCGAGGTCTTCGGTCAGGCGGGTCAGCGCCGCGGGCGCGATCGCGTTCACGGTAACGCCGTAGCGCGCGAGCTCTCTTGCAGCGATGATCGTAAACGACGCGATACCCATCTTGGCAGCGCCGTAGTTGGTCTGCCCGGCGTTGCCGTAGATGCCCGACACCGAGGTGGTGTTGATGATGCGGGCGTTGTTGGTTTCGCCAGCCTTGCTGCGCGCGCGCCAGTAGCCCGCCGCGTGGCGGGCGGGGGCGAAGGTACCCTTGAGGTGCACCTTGATGACGGCGTCCCACTCGGCCTCGTCCATGTTCACCAGCATGCGGTCGCGCAGTATGCCGGCGTTGTTGACGAGCACGTCCAGGCGGCCGAAGGCGTCCACCGCCTGCTGTATCATCGCCTCGGCTTCGCCGAAGTTGCTCACGTCGGCCGCGTTGGCCACCGCCTCGCCGCCCGCGGCCTTGATCTCGGCCACCACTTCGTCGGCCGGTCCCGTGTCCGCGCCACTGCCGTCGCGCGCACCGCCGAAATCGTTGACGACCACCTTTGCGCCGTGCCCTGCAAGCATAAGCGCGTACTCGCGTCCGATGCCGCGGCCCGCGCCGGTTACGATCACTACCCTGTCTTCACATAATCTGCTCATCGGTCGAACATTGTCGTCCGGGCGAGCCAAAGCAAGGCAGTCGTCGCGGGTTTCAGCCGCGGATACTGTTGCCTCAGCTCGCCCATTGGGTTTGGTTTGCAAGCGGGGTGTGCCCCGGGAGGACGCTGCGATGATAGATTTTTATACCTGGACCACGCCCAACGGACGCAAGGTTTCGATCATGCTCGAGGAGACCGGGCTCGACTACCGTGTGCTGCCCGTCGACCTGCAGGCCAACGAGCAGGCGGGTGCCGAGTTCCTGGCCGTGTGCCCCAACGGCAAGATACCCGCCATCGTTGACCACGACACGGGGAGCGCACCTCTGCCACTGTTCGAATCGGGGGCTATACTGTTGCACCTCGCCGAAAAGACCGGGCAGTTTCTGCCTGGCCTTGAGCGACCGGCCGAGCGCGCGCGGGTCGTGCAGTGGCTGATGTACCAGATGAGCCACGTGGGACCCATGATCGGCCAGGCCGGACATTTTGTTAACACCGCCGAGGACAAGATCTCCTACGCAATAGAGCGTTTCGTGGGTGAGTCGATGCGCATTGTTGGCGTGCTCAACAACGCGCTTGCCGATTCTGACTACCTCGCGGGCGATTATTCGATTGCCGATATGGCCACCTATCCATGGATCGAGGCGGCGTGGGAGCCGTTCACCTCGATGTCCGAGGGCAAGGCCGAAGAGTTGGCAGCGCTCAGGGCGTGGATGGACAGGTTGGCCGCTCGCCCCGCGGTCGCTCGTGGGATGGCCGTAGGTTCGGGGAACTGATAGATAGGCGAACCGGAGGATAACATGAAAGAATATCTACAGTTTTATATCGACGGCGCCTGGGTAGACCCCGCGGGCAGCAACACTCTTGAAGTCATCAACCCGGCCACTGAGCAGGCCGTGGGCCGCATCGCCATGGGTGGAGCCGAGGACGTGGACCGCGCGGTCAAGGCCGCGTGCGAGGCTTTCGAGACCTTCAGCCTCACGAGCGTAGACGAACGCATCGCGTTGCTCGAAAAAATAGTGGCCGGCTTCCAGGCTCGCTACGAGGAGTTTGCACAGACGATTTCCTCGGAGATGGGCGCGCCGATCACGCTCTGCCAACTGGCCCAGGCCGGCGCAGGGCTCGCGCACTTTGCTGGCATGGTCGAGATAGCCAAGGGCTACGCCTTTGAGCAACAGCGTGGCACCACCATGCTGCGCAAGGAGCCTGTTGGCGTGTGCGGACTCATCACGCCGTGGAACTGGCCCATCAACCAGATTGCCTGCAAGGTTGCACCGGCCATTGCCGCTGGTTGCACGATGGTGCTCAAGCCGAGCGAGCTCGCGCCCCTGAACGCCTGCCTGCTGGCCGAGGTCATCCACGACGCGGGCGTACCGGCGGGCGTGTTCAACCTTGTTAACGGCGACGGTCCCTCGGTGGGCGCGGCCCTGTCGGCCCACCCGGGCATCGACATGATGTCGTTCACCGGCTCAACGCGTGCCGGCACGGCAGTGGCCGAAGCGGCCGCGACCGGCGTCAAGCGCGTGGCCCAGGAGCTGGGCGGTAAGTCGGCCAACATAGTGCTCGATGACGCCGATCTCGAGGCGGCGGTGTCGGGTGGCGTGCAGAATTGTTTTGGCAACAGCGGGCAGTCGTGCAACGCGCCCACGCGTATGCTGGTGCCTGCCGATCGCCATGACGAGGCCATGGCAATCGCGGGCAAGGCAGCCGAGGCGGCTGCCGAGGGCGTGGGTGATCCCACCAAGGAAGAAACCGTGTTCGGCCCGCTGGCGCACGTCGGGCAGTTCGAAAAGGTGCAGGGGCTCATCAACAAGGGCGTAGAAGAGGGAGCCACCCTGGTGGCCGGCGGCCCGGGGCGACCCGAGGGATTCGGCAAGGGTTATTTCGTGCGGCCCACGGTGTTTGCCAACGTGTCAAACGACATGACCATCGCCCGCGAGGAAATATTCGGCCCCGTGCTGTGCATACTGCCTTACCGCGACGAGGAGCAGGCCATCGCCATTGCCAACGACACGGAGTACGGGCTGTCGGGCTACGTTCAGTCAGGAGACATTGAGCACGCCCGCCGCGTGGCGTCGCGCTTGCGTACGGGCAACGTGCACCTCAACGGTGCGGGCCCCGACTTCGCAGCGCCGTTTGGTGGCTACGGCAAGTCGGGCAACGGTCGCGAGTGGGGCGAGTTCGGGCTCGAGGAGTTTCTCGAGATCAAGGCCGTGCTCGGCTGGGAACCCGCCTGAGCGGTTTCCCAAGCACATGCCCATGAGTCGTGCCGCCGTCCTTGGTGGGTTGCGTGGCAGCCGTGGCAGGCAGTAGAGGACAACACGCATGCTTTCACGACTCGACGATTACCCGGTGCACCAGGCGCCCGTTCCACTTCTGGGCCCAGCGACCAGCGACCGTAACGTATACGATCGCTACTGGATGAACGGCTTCGACCGTGACGGCGAGTTTTACTTTGCCTTTGGCCTGGCGCGCTACCAGCACCGGGGCATCCAGGACGCCGCCTTCAGCGTGGTGATCGACGGCCGCCAGTATGCCCTGCACGCCTCGGGTCGCGCGCCCGCGGAGCCCACCGATACCGCCGTGGGTTCAATGCGCTTGGAAATCACCGAGCCAATGCAGTCCATGCGATTGCTGGTCTCGCCCAACGAAGCGGGCATAGAGGGCGAGTTGGTCTACAGCGCGCGCACGGCCAACGTCGAAGAGGCGCGGCAGACCATGCGCCGCGATGGCCGGGTGATAATGGACGCCACGCGTTTTACCCAGTGGGGACGCTGGAGTGGGTCGCTGCGCGTGGATGGCCGCGAGCTTGAGATCGACCCAGCGCGCGTGCTCGGCACCAAGGACCGGTCGTGGGGAGTACGCCCCGTGGGCGAACCCGATGCAGGCGGCGCACCGTCAGCCGAACTGCCGCAGATATTTTTCCTCTGGGCACCGCTGCACTGGGACGATCACTGCACGCACCTCGGCTTGTTCGAAGATGCCCAGGGTGGCAGGTGGCACCAGGGCGGTGCCGTACTTCCGGCCTATGCTTCGCTGGGCGAGCTGCCCGGTGTCGAAGATCCGGCTACCCGTCGCGCGCGCGCCGTGGATTACGAGGTCGATTATATTCCCGGCACGCGCCGTGCTGCGGCGGCACGCCTGCTGTTGGAGATGGGCGACGGAGAGCGCCGGGAGATAACACTCGAACCGTTGCTCACCTTTCGCATGAAGGGGCTGGGCTACCTGCACCCCGAGTGGGGGCAGGGCGTGTGGAAGGGTGAGCAGGCCGAGGCCGGCGAGAGCTGGGCCGTTGACGACATCGACGAGCTCGCCCTTGAAAACTTACACGTGCAGCAGGTGGTACGCGCCACCTGCGAGGGGCGCACGGGAGTCGGAGTGCTCGAGCAACTCGCCATAGGCCTGCACGCGCCGTCGGGCTTTACCGATTTTTTTGGCGGGGCCGAATGATGCCCCGCTACGCGCTCGAGCAGTTCTTTGGCGGCGACCACCAGCCCTTGGTGACGCACGTGCCGCACTGCAAGCACCTGGACATGAGGCTGGTCGAGGCGGCACCCTGCGCGGGAACGGTGAGCCTGCCCTGGCAGGAACGCCTGGTGGGTAACCCCGCTACGGGCGTCGTGTTCGGGGGGGTGATAACCACGCTGCTCGACCACGCATGCGGGTTGGCAGTGACTTGCTCGCTGGAGAAGCTGATCGCTATAGCCACCCTTGACCTGCGCATCGACTACCTGCGCGCGGCCGTGCCCGGCTGCGAACTCTTTGCGCGGGCCGAGTGCTACAAGAGTACCCGCAATGTCGCGTTCGTGCGCGGCACGGCCTGGGACGAGGACGCCGATGATCCGTTTGCTACCTGTCTTGCCACCTTCATGCTGGGGGCGCACTCAGCCGGCCACGGTGCTGACCGGATGAAGAACGAGGCGGAGCAATCGTCGTGAGTGCTATCGACGAGGTCATAGCGCAGATTCCCTACGCGAGATTTCTCGAGGTGCGCGAAGACAACGACGAAGACGGTTCGCTGGTGGTGCTTCCGTTTCGCGACGAGATAGTAGGCAACGTCAACCTGCCGGCGGTGCACGGCGGGGTGGTCGGCGCTTTTCTCGAGCTCACCGCGCTGCTGCAACTCATGGAACAGGGCCTGGAGCGGGTGCCGCGCCCCATTAACTTCAACATTGATTTTCTCCGCTCGGTCGGCCCGCACGACACCCGCGGGCGCGCCGAAATCGTCAAGCACGGCCGCCGCATTGCCAACGTACGCGTGCTGGCCTGGCAGGACGACCGGGCCCGCCCGGTGGCCGCCGGCATCGGCAATTTCCTCCTTTAAAGGCGCGCGCTCTTCAGTACAGCCGTCCCACGAAGTGGGTGGCGAGGTCGAGCAGCAGGAGCATGCCCATCGAGGCCGCCAGGGCTTCGACCACTACGCGGCGCAGGGGCCAGTTCTCGCCGGGCCGCTCATCCAGGCGGCGGAACATCGGGAAGCTCACGAGGAAGTAGCAGGCGTAGAACAGCGATCCCCACTTGAGCATGCGCGGCAGGTCGCTGTAGCCGAACTGCTGCTCGATGGATCCGCCGGCCATGAAAAAGGTCTCGGCCCAGGCAAACAGGTAGGCCACCGCCACGACCAGCAGCGGTTGCGCCCAGCGCGACGACAGCAGCGGCAGGCCGCCCGCGCGCCGAAGCAGCACGACGGCGGCCGCGTGGTAGCTCACAAAATAAAACAGCGCCGAGGGGTACATGATCAACGGCACCGCCTGCGCGCCGCTGCCGATCAGGGCCGAGTCGAGGGTCCACTCGAGCTGCGGGTAGCGGTAGTACATGCCGAGCACGTCGAAGAAGTACTCGCTACCGAAGTAGCTGCCCATCCCCGAAAATATGGCCAGCCACGCGGTGGCCTTGAACCAGTAGCAGCGCCACCAGGGGCGCCCGGCCGCTGTCGTACGCCCGGCCAGGAGCGGCACCACGACCAGGGGGGCAATTATGGCCAGCATCGCCAGGTTGAGTGCCGAGTCGCCCCAGCGCTCACCGGAGCCTGTAAGCATGAGCGCACCCATGCAGGCCATCCAGTAAGGCGTGTAGAGCAGGAACAGTTTCTCGGCCCAGGCCTTGTCGGGGTTGGCCGAGAACCAGCGTGCAGCTGGCCGTTCGCCTCCGTCGTCGGCGACGGTATTCACTTGCGCGCTACTCACTCGGGGCGTATTTTCTCGTGGCCCGGAGCTACCTCACCGGCCACGGCTGCCTCGAGCCGCTTTGACATTCCCTCTCCCAGTACGCCGGCCTCTATCATCTCGAAGAACAAGGCGGTGACGTTGCCGAGGTCAAAGAAATCGGCCTGCCACTCCCACTTGAAGTCGCCCGCGTAGCGAAACCAGGATCCACCGATGCCTTCCACCGTGTAAGGCGTGCCGTCGGGCCTGCTGGCGTCGGCCACCTGTTTCCAGAAGCCGACGACCTCGCCCTGCTTCTCGTCGATGAGCACCTTCATGTAGGGGTAGTTCCAGCCGTCCAGTCCCTGCATCTCGGTGCCCAGCGCCCACTCGCGGATCTGCTCGCGGCCGCGAGCCATGAAGCGCTCGTTGGGCCCGGTGTTCCAGCTGTACTCGGCGTCGTCGGTATACATCTCGGCCATGGGCTGCCAGTCGCCGGCCTTCTCGGCACGGCGGTTGGCTTCGAGCCAGCGCTCTACCATTTCTTCGAGTTCTTCTCGCGGGTACGACGGCATAAAGTTTCCTCCTGTTGATTGCTCACGGGAGCGGGTCGCTGGCTGTTTTTTTGTTAGAGTCTGCTGTGCGGATGGCGCGGGTGGGGCAGTTGGCGGCGGCCGCGGCGACACCCTGGCGCTGGTTGTCGGGCGGTTGCGGGTCGAGCAGCACAACCTTGTTGCTCGCGGTGTCAACGCGGAACACCTCCGGCGCTTCCGATTCGCACACACCGTGGCCCTGGCACAGGTCGAGGTCGACGCTCACGCGCAGGGGGCCGGTGGGTTGAACGTCTGCCGCAACCCCGGCTCGTGTGGATCCAGTGTCGGAGCTTGTCCGGGTCGGTCGAATGCCCTGGCCACGTCGGCGGTAGCGCACGCGAACGGGGCCGGCCGGTTGCACGACCATCTTCGTGTAGTCGGCCTTGTAGCTGTCGGGAGCATCGACCAGTCGAAACTCGAAGTTGGCCAGTAGCGAGGTCATGATGGCCTTGATCTGCATGAATGCGAAGGCCGAGCCCGCGCAGCGATGGCGGCCACCGCCAAACGGAATCCACGCAAACGGTTTCTCGTGTTCCTCGCGGCCGGGCAGGTAGCGCGAGGGGTCAAAGCTCAGCGGGCCGGGAAACGACTCTTCGAGCAGGCCGGCTACCACCGGTGAGATGGCCACCTGGCTGCCGGCCGGCACCGTGTAGCCGCCGTAGTCGAAGTCGTGAATCACGCCGCGCAACAATATCACCAGCGGCGGGGGCAGCCCGAGAAATTCGCGCAGCGCGGTCTCCCGCCCGGGCCTCTCGCGCAGGGACTGGGAGCCCAGGGCATCCCACCCGGCCCTGATCTCGTCGGTTTTTGCCCGCCCGCGGGCCCGTACCGGGGGGGTGGGCCGCAGCCCGGCCCCCCACCAGGGGGGGGGGCCCGCGCCCGTGGGGGGGGCGGCAAACATGGCGGAAGTGAGTATGCCGGTGATCTCGTCGGCGGTAAGCGACGACCCGTCGCTGTAGCGCGCCTCGATGAGCACCTGCAGCGCGTCGTCGGCGCTGTCGCCGGTGACCGAGCGGTCGTCGATGATGTCGGTGATCATTTCGACCAGGCGCACGCGGGCGCGGTCACGACGGCGGTGCGCGGGGATGGGGATCGAGGGGTTGATGTAACCGATGGGTGTGACGCCGCCTTCGAGGTCGGCGTACACGCGCGCGAACTCCTCGTTCATCTCGTGGCGAAACTTGCGGCCGAGCAGGCAGTGGCTCGATGTGTAGGTGGTGAGCTCGGCGAAAAAAGCGAGCAGGTCGAGCTCGCCCTCGGCGTCGAGCCCAGGCCTGCCCTGGCCGTCGCCGTTATTACCACCGTTATTACCGCCGTACATCATGCCGTTCACTTCTTCGACAAACACCGAGGTGTAGCTGCGCATGTTGCGGTCGCGAAGCGCGGGCATGAGAAAGCCGAGTTGCTCGCGCAGGCGATCGAGCGGGGCGTCAAAGACCACGCCCGGCCCGAACACCGGCGTCATGATTTCGTAGGCTTCTTTCTGGCTGAGCTGTTCGTCTGGCGCGCGGCAGAAGGCCTCGTGGGCGGCGGGCCCGGTCATGAGTACGATCTTCTTGTTGAGCAGGCGAAACTCGCCCAGCTCACCACACTCGCGGTGTACGCGCTGCATGAGCGCGACCGAGTTGCGGCCGAATTCAACGGCGTGGCCGAGCAGTGGCAGCCCGCCGCTGACCTTGGACGGGGCCCGGCGGGCGGCGGAGCGGTCGCTCATTTATTGAATTCCACCGGCATTGCCGAAAAGCCGCGCACGTTGACCGAGTGCACGCGTTCGAGTCCGTCCGGGTCGAGCTCGTAGCCTGCAAAGCTGCCCAGCAGCTCTTCGAGCGCCACGCGGGCCTCGAGCCGGGCCAGCGATGCGCCCAGGCAGAAGTGCGTTCCGTGACCGAAGGCCATGGTGTCGGTCGTGTCGCGGCGTATGTCGTAGACGTCGGCGTGGTCAAACACCCGCGGGTCGCGGTTGGCAGCGCCGACGAGCAGCACCACCATCGAGTCGGCGGGCACGGTTTGTCCGTACCACTCGAGCTCGCGTGAGCTGGTGCGTGCCAGTGCCTGCGACGAGGGATCGTAACGCAGTGTTTCTTCCACCCACGCGGGCACCAGCGACGGGTCGTTGCGCACGAGTTCAAACTGGTCGGGATTGCGCCACGCCCAGTACAACGCGTTGGCCAGCAGCTTGGTGGTGGTCTCGTTGCCGGCGATTATCATCAGGAAGAGAAATCCGATGATCTCGCGTTCGCTCAGGCTGTCGCCGTCGATCTCGGCGGTCAGGAGCGCACCGGTGAGGTCGTCTCCGGGCTTGTCGCGGCGGTCGGCGAGCGACTGCTCAAAGTAGCCCACGATTTCCAACGCGGCTTCCAGCCCTGCCGTCGGTATGTCGCGAGAGCCTTCTTCGCGGTGCACGACGAGGTCGGCCCACTTGCGCAGTGTTTCGCGGTCGGCCTCGGGGACCCCCAGCATCTGGCTGACGACGTCCATGGGCAGGCGGCCAGCAAAGTCGGAAATGAATTCACAGCGAGGGCCGTCGAAGCGCTCGATGTAGTGGCGCGCGAGCTCGCGTATGCCGGGCTCGAGCGCGGCCACGCGCCGGGGCGTAAACACGCGCGACACCAGCGCGCGCATGCGCGTGTGGCGTGGGGGGTCCATGGCCAGGAACGACATGGTGTTCTCGGCGTTCTCGGTCATGGTGGCGTCCAGCGACACGCCGCGGCGGTTCGACAGGTCGTCGGTATTGCGAAAACCGGCCAGCACGTCGGCGTGCCGCGACAGCGCCCAGAAGCCCAGCTCCTCGTTGTGGTACAGCGGCGCCTCTTCGCGCAGGCGCGCGTACACGGGGTAGGGATCCTCGTGCACCTCGTAGGCGTAGGGGTTATACATCACCGCCCCTTCTGCCTGCGTCGGCAGCCGAGGGGGCCCTTTTGTCGACGCGCTACTCATGACCAGCGAAGACTACGCTCCTTGCCCCGATAACAGAAGGGGGCAGGGGTCTTTGGGGTCAGAAGTACCGGGACTTTCATGCCAGTAGGTACGAATCCTCCCTTGGGCTAGGGTGGGGTCATGAAGTTGCGAGTGGGTTTCGTTGGACTGGGTAATATAGGCCGGCCCATGGCGGCGCGCCTGGTGGCTGCAGGAATGCACACGACGGTGTACGATGTCGACGCTTCGGCGGTGGCGGCGCTCGTCGACCTGGGCGCCCACGCTGCCACTGCCGCGCAGGAATTGGCCGTGGCTGCCGATGTTACCGGCGTCTGCGTGCGCGACGACGAGCAGCTGCGCGCCGTGGTGACCGGCGGCGACGGCCTGCTGGCGGGCGCCGCCGAGGGCGACATGGTAGCCGTGCACAGCACCGTGCTGCCCGACACCGTGCGCGAGCTTGCCGCAGTTGCCGACAAGCAGGGGGTCGTGCTCATGGACGCGTGCATAACCGGCGGCGCATCGGGCGCCGAGCAGGGTACGCTCACGACAATGGTGGCCAGTGACGAGGCGACGCTCGAAGGCCTGCGCCCCTACCTCGACGCGTTCAGCGCCAGCGTTCTCGCCACCGGCCCCGTCGGTTCGGCCGCCGCGACCAAGTTGTGCAACAACCTGGTCACCTATCTCGAGTTCCTGGCCGCCTTCGAGTCGCGGTTGCTGGCCGCGGGTTCCGGACTCGACCCCGACACGCTCGAGCGCGTGCTCGTGAGCAACGGCAACCTCACTGATCAGATGCAGTCGTTTCTCGCGCTTCACAAGTTACCCGCCGCCGCACGCGAGGACCCGGGCCTGCAGACCATGCTGGCGGGCTTCGCCGGGCTGGCCGAGAAAGACCTCGCCCTCACCCTGGAATACGCCGCGCAGAATGGCGTTGAGCTGCCCGGCACCGAGCGCTGCCGAGAACTCATGCGCCGGGTCTACGGCGTCATAGACAACGACTGATTCGCCCCGGCCCCGCCCAAAAAACCCGAAATCACCGCCTGGGAGCCGATTTTTACCCGATCGGGGGGGAGATCGCTCTTGACATCAGCCCAAGTTTGGGAATATTATCCCAAATAGAGGAGCCGGGGATGCCCAGGCAAGCCGCGAGGCTGGCGGGGCAAAAATAATCGGGCCGGTACCGAGAAAGGAGGCAAGAAAACAATGGCAACAACACAAACGAAAAACGGAAGAGCCGTACTGGCGGCCTGGCTGGCCGCCGCGGCCATCGTGCTGCTGGCAGGTAACGCGAGCGCTCAGATAGGGATTCCACCTGCGCCGATGCCGCCCAACAATGCAGTGTGTCCGGTACCGCTGATCGACGTGGACGCGAGGCGCTCGGTGTTTGTCACCGAGCTCAATGTGCTCAAGAAATTTGAGCTTGAAGACGTACTCGCGAACCTGGCGGGGCCCAGCATCACGCCGGCTTTGGGAGCCAAGGCGTTGTGGAAGCAGTGGTGGGACACGCAGAACGTCGCGCCCGGCCTGGGCGTGGGTTTGAACTGCGACGACATGGTCGACGCGTCGGGCAACCCGGCCATCAACGGCTTCCCCATCGAATGTCCGCGGCCCGAAGGTGCAGAGATAAACAACAACCCCTTCGACCCGGGGCTGGCGTCTTACTACAAGCCCATAGCGCTGGTCAACCGCTTTGACCTCGCGCCGACCGACGGCGGAAACTGCGGCGAGTACCGCGTAATTTTTGCACGTGACTCTGGTGCGGCCAATCCCACCCAGCGCAACATGCTCATCTTCGAAGCAGTGCTTCCCAACCCGCGACCGGGTTGCGGCCTGGAAGGTTGCCGCGACGTGGCCAAGTTTTGGGGCAAGCTCACTAACGTGAACAGCGCCAAGCGCAGGGGGCGCCTGCTCAGGCGGTTCTACTTCAGCGGCATACCCAGCCTGGGCATCGAGCCGGTTATACAGCGGGCCAACTTCGGCCCGGGCGCCGGCCAGGTGCGCACGAACCAGTTTCTCAACACGCCCGGCCCGGTGCCGTGGCAGTTGAGGGAGTTCAAGCTGGTGGAACTATGCACCTCGCCGAGCGGGCCCTGCCAGGTGCAGTTCGTACCGGTCACCGACAAGACCAACCCTTTTGGTGAACTGTTCGACGACACTTCTGTTCTGCCGAGGGCGCGGCCCTTCCAGGCCCAGCTGCTCACCCAGCTGCCGGACCTCGTGGTCAACGACCTGCTGGGGTTTTCATACCAGGTGCCTGACATGTTCAACGCGGGACAGAGCAACTCGCAGGGCTCGGAAAACAACTACGAGTTTCATTTCAACCAGGGCAGCGGTGCGCTGGGCAACGCCATGCAGGCGGGCCTCAACCTGCTCGGAAGCAGCCTGACACCAGGCGAAGTGATCAAGCGGGCGCAGACCCAGTCCTGCGCCGGTTGTCACCAGCTCAACAACTTCGGCCAGGCGGCCAACCTCGGAGGCGGGCTGACATGGCCACCGTCGCTGGGCTTCGTGCACGTGTCGGAGGGGATCACTGTCACCATCAACGGCACCCAGCATTGGCAGACATCGCTGGCCCTGGACGACGTTTTCATACCGGCGCGTGAAAGTCTGCTCGAGGATTTTCTGTCGAACCCGCCATGCTCGCCCTGCACGGCACTGGCCGCGGGGGGTGGCTCCGGGGGCGGCGGAGCGAGAACCGCGCCACCGGGCAGCGGGCAGGCCTCGATGCTGGTCGAGCCCGATGCGTGGGGACGACTGCTGGTCGATCCCGCCGACGTGGCGGCACTCGACGCGAGGCTGTCCGAGGGCAGGTCGCTGGAAACCATAGGTGGACCTCGCAGGGTGCACTGAACCGGGCTCGGTGCAGAAGCGCGTGACAGTGATCGCGCGCGGGGCTGATCGCGAGGGGGTGCCCCGAGCGCGGTGAGGCCAGGCGGCGGTCGTTCTCCCTCTCCCCGGGGAGTGCGGCCGCCGTTTTTTTCAGAAGGGTCCCGGGCTCCTAGTTGTTTACCTGGGCCCGCTTGACCGACGCCAGGACCACGGGGATTTCGTCGTCGGCGGGCTCGGGCATTTTCTTCTTGCGGGCCAGCGCTGCCTCCACGGCGGGGGCGAGGCGCTCGGCCCGCGCGGCCGCGCACTGCTGCTCGCGCTCGGCAAACTCGGGCAACACCTCGGTGGCGAAGCGCTCAATCGACTCGCAGATATGTTCGTGGCGAGCGCGACCGCACTGCTGCATGAAGATGACCTGGTCTACGCCGGCCTGTTCGAAGTCGCGTAACTGCTGCCTGATGTCGTCCGGGGTACCGATGCCCGGGCCCGCCTCGATACCGGTTTGTATCTGCGAGGCTCGGTGTTCCTGGTAACGCTCCCACAAGCGGGTGCGGCCGGGCACCGTGTCGCTGGCCACGAGCGAGTTGAGCGCGAAGCCGAAGAACTCGAAGTGTTCCTTGCCGCGTTCCACGGCGGTGGCACGATCGGGGTGCACGGAGAAGCCAGTGACCATGGCGAGGTTGGGGTTGACCGAATGGCCAAGCGGCACGCAGTGGTCGCCGGTGATGGTGTCGTAGTAAGCGTCGCACCAGGAGCGCGCGTCGCCCGGGTCGACGAACGAAAACGCCAGTACGCCGAGTCCGTGTGAAGCGGCAACGCGTATGGTGTCGCGGTTGGTACAGGCCATCCACATGGGCGGGTGCGGTTTCTGCACGGGCTTGGGGATGACGTTGCGGCAGGGCAGCTCGAACGACGGGCTGCTGTAACCGGGGTAGGGGGTCATGGCCATCATGTTGGCAATCTGTTCGGCCGCTTCGAGCGACATGTCGCGTTTCGTGCGGGCGGGCACACCGAAGCCGGCCAGCTCCATGCGCGTGGCGCCCTCGCCTATGCCGAAGTCTACCCGGCCACCCGACACGAGGTCGAGAGTGGAAATCACCTCGGCCGTGCGCGCGGGGTGGTTATAGTTGCCTATCACCTGGCGGATGCCGTGGCCGAGCCTTATGCGGCTGGTGCGCGCGGCGGCGTTGGCCAGGAAAACCTCGGGTGCCGAGCAGTGCGAGTACTCCTCTAGAAAGTGATGCTCCACGGCCCAGGCGTGGTCTATGCCCACGCGATCGGCGATCTCTATCTGCTCGAGTGCCTCGAGGTAGAGCCGTTGCTCGGCGCCCTCGTCCCAGGGCCGGGGTAGTTGCAGTTCGTAGAAGAGTCCGAATTTCATGTTTTATGTCCTGGTTGCAGACGGGTGAGATCGTTCCCCCGGCCCCCGGCAGGGTATGTTCGCGTCACTGCTGAAGCCACACTGGTCTGGCTCGGCGTCGGGGCTTTGCTGCTTCGCGTTGCTGTTGTATGAACGGAGGCGGTTGCCGCGCATCACCCCGGTGCGCTCGCCTCCAGGGGATCGATTGATGGAAGAGACCGGCGTTTACGAAGCGATGAGCACGCTGCGGGCCGTGAGGCGACTGCGCAGCGACCCCTTGCCTGGCGAGGTACTTGAGCGCGTGCTGGAGGCCGCCACCTGGGCGCCGACCGGCGGCAACCTGCAACCCTGGCGCGCGATAGTTCTTCGCGACCCCGAGCTCAAGGCCGCCACCGGTCGCCTCTACGCCGACTGCTGGCAGCGCTACGTGGGCGGGCACCGAGCGGCCACCGAGGGGCTGGGCGCAGAGTTAAAAGCCAGGCAGGAGCGCATGCTCGCTGCCGGGGATTACCTGGCCGAGCACTGGGCCGACTCGCCGGCGATAGTCGTGTTCTGCTTCAACCCCGAGGCCATGGCGATCACCGACCGGGCGCTCAACCGCGTGTCGGTGGTTGGCGGCGCTTCGGTGTACCCGGCGGTCGAAAACCTGTTGCTCGCCTGCCGCGCCGAGGGGCTGGGTTGCGTGCTCACGACTCTGCTGTGCGAGGTCGAAGAAGAACTGCGAGGGCTGCTGGGTTTTCCCGTGCCCTGGGGTGTGGCCGCGGCCGTGCCGCTTGGATACCCGTTGCTGGGTGGGCACGGCAGTATCAGTCGGCGCCCGGTGAGCAAGATGTTTTTCGCCGACAGTTGGGGGAAGGCGTGGTAGGCGCATTGGCTGCACTCGCCCGATTCGCTGGAATGCTTGGAGCGAGGCCGGCGTGAAGACTCTGCTCGAAGGCATACGGGCCCCGGCGTCGCTGGTGGCAGCGCTCGACGGCCGCGGCGCCGAGATCGAGAAACTCCGGCGCCTGCCCGACGACATCGTGGCCGAGTTGCTCGGCTCGGGTATTTTTCGTGCCTGCGTACCAGCCGTGTACGGCGGCGACGAAACGACGCTGATTGAAACCCTTGCGCTTGTAGAAGACATAGCTTTCTACGACGGCTCGACCGGTTGGTGCGCCGGCATCGGTGCAACCACCTCGACCTTGTCGGCGTGGCTGCAACCCGACGCGGCGGCGCTGGTGTACGGCGACCAAAACGTGATCACCGGTGGCCACGCGGCGATGCTGGGCACGGCGGCGCCGGCGCCCGCGGGCGGCCTGCTCGTAAACGGTGCCTGGCAGTGGGGCTCGGGCACGCAGCACTGCAGCTGGGTGGTGGGCGGTTGCCTCATGACCAACTCCGAGGGCAAAGCAGCGTCCGGTCCAGGAGGGCTCGAGCAGGCCGCGGCGTTCATGCGGCCCCCACAACTCGAGTTCCTTGATACCTGGCATGTATCGGGGCTGACGGGCACAGGCAGCGCGGACTTCAAGGCCGACGATGTTGTGGTCGAGGCCGGGTTGTGGGCCGACCCGTTCACGAGCCCGCCGGTTCTCGACCTGCCGTTGTCACGTTTTCCTTTTTTTGGATTGCTGGCCTGCGGGGTCACCTGCGTTTCGCTGGGTATAGCCCGCCGCGCGTTGGCCGAGTTTGTCGACCTGGCGGCAAGCAAGGTGCCCTTTCAGGCTGCGCGTACCCTGGCCGAGCGACCGACCGTGCAAGCCGGGGTGGCCCGCGCCGAGGCCGACCTGCTGTCGGCGCGCGCGTTGCTTCGCGAATCGGTGGAGGCGGCGTGGGCGTCGGCGGAGCAGGGCAGCCTGCCCGACGAGCAACGCCGCGTGCTCAGGCTGGCGGCCACCACCGCGACGCTGTCGTCGGTGCGCGCGGTGGATTTTCTTTACACGGCCGCCGGCGGCTCTGCCGTCTACGAGAGCTCGCCCATGCAGAGATTGTTTCGCGACATTCACGTCGCCACCCAGCACGCGATGGTAAACGAGCGCACCCTCGAACTCACCGGTCGCATGGCGCTTGGCCTGCCAACCGACACGACCACGCTCTGACTGGCCGGGGCCCGGGGGCGCCTGCAGTTCGCCCGCCGTGTTTGACAAAGGTACAGCGAACAGTAAGTTTACAGTTGCATGAATGGTTTACCCCCAGCCGAGCTGAAACAGCCGGTAGAACAGCCGCCCGGGAGGCGCGAGCGCAACAAGGCGCGCCTGCGGCAGTCGCTCATAGAGGCGGCCATAGAGCTTTTTGACAGCCGAGGGGTAGCCGAGACCACCGTCGCCGATGTATGCGAGCGGGCGGACGTTTCTGAGAAAACTTTTTTCAACTACTTCCCTTCGCGTGCGCAACTGCTCAGGGCCATAGCTGACCAGTCGCTCGAAGAACTGTTCGCCCAGCTCGACGCCGCGCGTGAGCAATCACGGGATACCGCCGGTCGCGTGCGCGTGTTCTTTGACAACCTGGCCGAGGCGGCCGAGCAACGCGGCCCTCTAAGGCGCGAGCTCTTAAGCGAGATGATCCATTCCGGCCACGACGACGGTGGGCGGGGCGAGCAGGCCCGTCGTCTGCACGATGCGTTCGCGGCTTTTCTCAGGGGCGATGACCTGCGCAGTGACCGTGAACTCGACTCCCTGGTAGAGTTGGTGATGGGCGCGTTTTACGTGCTGATGTTCAACTGGGCAAATCTCGATGATTACCCATTGCGACGGCAGGCAGTCGCCGTCGCCGAGCTTCTGGCCGAGTCGGTCACCGGGACCCGCCTGCTGAAAACCGAAGGAGAATGAAACGATGACAGACCGAGCGGCCCCTCCAATACCCAACGGCTGGTACGCTGTTGCTTGGAGCAAGGAAATTGAACCCGGTGGGGTCAAGCGTGTGTACGCGTTTGAGAAAGAACTCGTCGTGTTTCGCACCGAGTCGGGCAAGGCCACGATTTTTGACGCGTACTGCCCGCACCTTGGCGCCCACCTGGGCGAGGGTGGTACGGTTGTTGGCGAGAACCTGCGCTGCCCGTTCCACCACTGGCAGTTCGACACCGACGGCAGCTGCGTTGATATTCCCTACGCAAAGCGTGTGCCGCCCAAGGCTTGCGTGGGAGCGTGGCCGGTGGTCGAGCGCGCCGGAATGGTGTTCGCGTGGCACCACGCGCTGGGTGGGCCGCCGTTTTTCGAGGTGCCCGAAGTGCCCGAGTACAACCACGCAGACTGGGCCGAGCCCCACTTCTGGGAGATAGAGGTCGACGTGCACGTGCAGGACATGGCCGAAAACAACTGCGACCCACCGCACTTTCTTTACGTTCATGAATCCGAGGAAGTGCCCGAGAGCGAGATCGAGTATCTCGACGGCGGGCTGACCATGCGCATGGCCAGTTCGAGTGAGCGCGAGACGGTGATCGGCACTTACACCTCTGAACTCGAGCGCTACACCTGGTGCATCGGCCTGGCCGGCGTCAGGGTCAAGGGCATCGGTGACGCGGGCCTGTTGATGTTCTCGTCGACTACGCCGGTCACGCGTACGCACGCTCACTCGCGCTGGGTGTTCATGGTCACTCGCAACCTCGAGGGCAGTGCCGGCCAGGAGTTCATCGACACGATGAAGGAAGGTGTACAGCAGGACCTGCAGATATGGAATAACAAGAAGCACCGCGCCGACCCGCTGCTGTGCGAAGGCGACCGCTTCCTGGCCGAGTTCAGGCGCTGGGTGAGACAGTTCTACTCTGAACCCGTGGGCCCTGAGCGCGTCGAAGCTCCGGTGCCCACCACGGGGGAGGCCGCCCAGGCATGAAAAGGAGATTGAATCTGCGATGACCAACGATTCCGCCACCACGGGTGCAGCCGACCGTTGCCTCGTCATATCATCGGACTGTCACGCGGGCCTGCCGCCCGAGCAGTACCGCGAGTACGTTGACCCGCAGTTTCGCGAAACTTTTGATCTTGCGCTGCCTATTCAGATCGAGAAGACCGAGGAGGCCTCGCGTGTCTTTCTCGTGGACGAGATCAACGACGAGTGGCGCAAGGGTATAGAGCGCGAGCTGTCGGGCGCGTGGGATTCGGACATAAGGCTCGAGGTAATGGACGGTGATGGTTGCGCCGGCGAGGTTATTTTTCCCGACGGCATTACCGAAATGAACATGCCGCCCTTCGGTGCCGGGCTGTCACTGCCAACCGAGGACATCGTGCCCGAGCTGCAGTGGGCCGGTGCGCGTGCGCACAACCGCTGGATGGTCGAGTTGTGTGCCCAGGCGCCAGAGCGTCGCGCTGGGCTGGCCATCGTGCCGGCGCTATGGGACGTGGACGAGGCGGTAACAGAGGCGCGCTGGGCCCACGTAAACGGTTTACGTGGAGTCCTGTTGCCTACTTGCTGGGGGCGCGAGCCGGCTTGGAATCACAGGCGTTACGATCCGCTGTGGGAGATCTGCGAAGACCTCGGCCTGGTCGTCAACTTTCATTCCGGTGCTGCTCCCATGAAGGACTACGGCGAGGGCCAGGGGATGGTGGGCATCTACATCAGCGAGGTGGCGTGGTGGACGGCGCGGCCGCTGACCTTCATGATCTGGGCCGGTGTATTCGAGCGCTACCCCCGCTTGAAGGTGGCTGTGACCGAGGGCACGGCGGTGTGGGTGCCGGAGTTTCTGGAGCTGATGGATTTTCGTTACGAAGAGACGCACTTCGCCGCCAAGCTGGGCGACTATCGTAGTCACCTGTCGATGAAGCCCAGCGAGTATTTTCGTCGCAATGTTTTCGTGGGGGCGTCGTGCATGTCGCGGCGCGAGGCCGAGAGCAGGCACGACATCGGCCTTGCCAACATGTTGTGGGGGTCGGATTACCCGCATCCCGAGGGTACCTGGCCCGGCACGCGCGAGCAGATGAGCGTTACTTTTGCTGGGCTGCCCGCTGACGAGGTGCGCGCCATGCTCGGCGGCAACGCGGCGGGTCTTTATGGTTTTGACACTGATGCCCTGGCGCCGGTGGTCGAGCGCGTCGGCCCGCGCATGGAAGACATCACCGGCTAGGCTGATACGCTCCTTCGGGGTAAAAAACGCGAGGGCTGCCGTCGGGATTGCCGGCCGGGAGTAACGAGATATGAAAGACTACGCTGAAAAAACGGCCGTCGTTACTGGCGGCGCCAGTGGCATAGGCCTGGCCCTGGGCCGTGAACTGGCAGCCCGGGGGGCGAGGGTGGTGCTGGCCGACGTCGAACAGTCGGCGCTCGACACGGCGGTGGCCGGCTTGCGCGAGACCGGTGGCCAGGCCCACGGGGTGGTCACTGACGTGAGCGACTACGAGTCGGTGGTCGCGCTTGAGCGTCGCTCGGTCGAACTGGGTGACGGAAAGGTGCACCTGCTGTTCAACAACGCGGGCGTGGGCGTGTACGAGGACCTGCCGCTGTGGGAGCTGCCGCTGGTCGACTGGAAGTGGACACTCGACGTCAACCTGTGGGGGGTGATCCACGGCCTGCGCGCGTTCGTGCCCGGCATGCTGGCGCACGGCGAGCCCGGTCACGTGGTTAACACGAGTTCGGGCAACGGGGGGCTTAGCTTGTTGCCGACCACGCCGATCTACTCGACCAGCAAGGCGGCGGTGAGCACGCTGACCGAATCGTTGCACCTGCAGCTGGTGGCGGCCGGCGCGGCCATTCGCGCGTCGGTGCTGTACCCGGGGCCGCACATGGTGTCGAGTAATATTTTTACGGCGTTTCGCAACCGCCCGAGTGGGTTGCTGCGTGACGAGGGTCAGCAGACTCCGCCCACGCTCGACGAGATTCGCGAGATGGTGGCTGGCATGGGCCAGGAATTGGAGCTTACAAGCCCCGAGCAGGTGGCAGCCATGGCCATGAGCGCGCTCGACGACGACGAGTACTGGATACTTGACATGAGCGACGATACCGAGGCGGCCGTCCGCGCTCGCCTCGAAAACATCCTCCACCGCCACACCCCCTGACAACGGGAAGACGTACCTTTTCGCGGTTTGAGACCACGTCAGAAAGGCGGAAAAGGTAGGAGGTCTGCTTCGTTTTCATCCCTTTACCCGGCAGTGATTTTTTTTGGCCGACCGTGCGGCCGGTGACGGATCAGCTTGCTGGTTCGATTTGACCAGGGCTTATTGCCGAAAGGGGAGCTGTTGGCCGCGCTTTTTCTAAGGGCGTTAAGTTCGGCACTGCTCTGGGGGAGGTTTACGTAAGGTTCCCAAGCGTCGGGACGTTGGCAGGGCCACTCGCAAAGTGGTGGCAGACCATTTTTTTTGCACCCCATCGAACGTCCGGCGCTGCTCCAAGCCCACTCTCCGGCGCTCTGGACCAACCCTGCTCTCAGGGGGTTCCGCTCAACGTACCGACATACCGCGAGCAGGTGCTCATCGTCCTGCACCGCGAACGCCTTGAACGGGCCTCGGTATACGTGCCCGTTGCCCGGGTTTTGGCGGCAGGCGCGTAACCTTCTCACGTGGGTACAGGTCAGCCAGTGCATGAATCGCGACAGTGCCTCGTCGGTTTGCGGCCAGAGAACCATGTGGAAGTGGTTGGGCATGACACAGTAGGCAAGCAGCCGCATGTCTTTAACTTTTTCCAAGCCCTCGGTCATGACTTGTTCGAAGGCGCGGTAGTCTCCCGCTGAGCGAAATATGGGAATCCGTTCGTTCGCCCGGTTGAGTACGTGAAAAACCATACCCGCGGGTGTGATTCTGCGTCGTCCTGGCATGTGGGAAAATATGCCGCAGAAAGCGGTTATGGCGCAACTACAGGGAAGTTATAAATGGAGATCTACTACCTTTTCGCGGTTTGAGACCACGTCTGAAAGGCGGAAAAGGTACGTCTTCCCCTTCCAGTCAGGGGAGGGCGTGGGACATGTGGTGGAGGTAGGTCAGCGTGGCCTGCAGCGGGGTCGGTTGCAGTGGGCCTCCCATTCCAGGTGCGGCCCGGGTAGGCACCGCAGGGGGGGGAGTCGCGAGAATGCGCCGGCGGTAAACGTCGAGCACCAGCTGGCGCGCGAGACTTGATTCGGGGGCAGCGAGCAGGGCCTGGTCGGCCAGGTGACAGGCGAGCCGCAGGTCCTCGTCCATGAGTGCCCGCGCCCGCGCGTCGACGGCCGCAAGGCCACCGGCCATCTCGACCTGCAGCGCCGCCAGCCGCTCGGGCGAGGCGGGGTCCCAGTGCGACGGCTGGTCATCCCACCAGCCGGTCAACTCGTGCACCACCGTGCGCGCCACGTCGCGCAGGCTGACATAACGTTCCTGAAGGCGAGAGTCGTTGGCAAGCTGCGCGGGCAGGACGACCGACGCCACCACCTCGTCTTTGCGCATCCCCGAGTTCAAGCCGGCTACCACCTGGTCGACCACCGACTGCAGGGCCTCGGCCAGCAGCAGCAGGTTGTCGCGGATTTCAGCCGGGTCGTCGAGCGCCTGCCCGTGCCCGGGCAGCAACACGCGCGCATTGAGCGACGCCATTTCCTTGAGCGCAAATGCCCACTCTTCAACGTGCCGCTGCACTCGCTTGCCGTTGCCCGCGTTAGGTATGAACGACTGCCAGTAATCGGCCGACGCCAGCACCCGCCGGTCGGCCGCCCACACGTAGAGCTGATCGTCGGTCTCGCCGCGGTGGTGCACCAGGACAAAAGTTTCGCCGCCGATCTCGAGAACCAGGCGATCGCGAAAGGTACGCGTTGGCCACACGATGTCGTCGCGCGTGGCCGGCAACTGCTCGACGGGTTGGCTCATGTAGTGCGCGATCGAACCGCGCAGCCGCAGGTAACGCTCAAATCGCGGGATGATGGCCTCGTGGGCGATTATGTTGCGCGGGTTCATGCCTGCGTCGGCCAGCGCCCATGCACCGTAAGCGTGATCCACGTGGCCGTGCGTGTATATGACCGTGTGCAGGGGCGCGTCGCTCACCGAGCGTATGGCGTCAACCAGTGCCGGCCCTGCCGGTGCCATGCCGGTATCCACCAGCAGCAGGCCGTCGCGCGTTTCGAACAACACGGCGTTTACGATCGGCATGCGGATGAGCCATGTGTTCGGCGCCACGAGCTCGGCGCGGGTCTTCGCGCGCGCGTCGGCTATCGCCTGCGGGTCGTCGCGCGAAAACATGTTCTCGGCAACCGCGCGCGAGTAGTCACCCCAGATGCGGGCGTTGCTGATGATGCCCGGCAGCAGCTCGGGGTAGCGGGCCAGCACGCGCGATCGCGCCGCGAGGTCGGCACCACCCACGGCACGGTCGAGCGCCGTTCGCGCAGGATTTTCTACTGCCCGGTAGAGCTGGTTCGCGCTGCGGCCGCCGTACTCGCTGCTCCCCAGCACCAGGCCCAGCGTGGTGAACAGAGCGGCGACCAAGAGGTAGCGAAGCAGAGCAGCCATGGCCTATCTTTCCCCCGCAGCCGTGCGCAATCAAAAAAACTCTGGGGAGGGGAGCCGGGGGCAATTCAATGGCTTCAGCCGCGCGACAGGACGGGCTCTTCAGCTGCGGGACTGGTTACCGAAACGCGACAACCGAGACCTGCTACCTTTTCGCGGTTTGAGACCACGTCTAAAACCTCGAAAAGGTAGGTCTTCCCCTCCTGGTCAGGGGCTCGCGCCGCGCACGAGGTCGATCAGGGCCGCGGGGTCGGCCGGGGGTGAGTTGCCGCGCCACGCCACGTGCTGGTCGGGCCTGATCAGTACGAGGTCGCGTTCGTACAGGCAGCGCACGGCGTCATCGCCCGGGTCGAGCAGGTCGAGCACAGTTAAAGGCAACCCGCAAGCAGCGGCGGCCCGCTCTATCCTCGACACGTCGTGGTAGGCAAACCTGGCCAGCGTGAACCCCTTCCCAATCAGGTCAAACAGTGCGCGCCCGTCGGCCAGGAAGGCGCTTGGCGAGCGGACACCGGGCCGGGTGGACGGCTGGTAGCGCAGGGCATCAAAGGCCGGCGCCGGTCCGTCCTCGTGGCAGACCACCGGCGAGTCGGAGTAACAGTAGCCCATCTCCAGCCCGAGGCTTTCGTTCTCGGCGTTGCCCAGTTCGAGTATCGCGAGCCCGGCAGAAACGCGTGCGAGCCGTGCCTCGTCGTCGTCGCGTCCGTCGAAGGCGGCCGCTTTCGCGCAGTATTCCATGATTGGTAGGCGCACCGACATGTGCTGGCCCGAGGCGTCGCGGTTGCGTAATGCTACTGGCCGTCGCTCACGTTGGTAGCTGTCAAGCAGGCAGGCCCCCCCCCAACCGTGCAGCACGGCGGCTAGTTTCCAGCCCAGGTTGGCGGCCTCGCTCACGCCGGTGTTCATGCCGTAGCCGCCGGTGGGTATGTACTGGTGGGCGGCGTCGCCGGCCAGCAACACGCGCCGGTCGCGGTAGTTTTCGGCCACCAGCAGGTGCGGGGTCCAGCGGTTGGCGCGTAGTATCTCGCAGTCGATTTTGCAGCCCAGCGCTTCGAACAACATGGCGCGGGCGTCGAGATCAGCCTCGTCGGCCCCCGCGGGAAACGCCACGTGCATGGTCCAGGTGTGGTCGTCGTCCTGGGCGATGAGCGTCCCGTGTTGCGACTGGTAGTGCCACGCCACACCCCAACGCTGCAGCACTGCGCGTTCTTCAGAGCGGAAGTGAATCATGTAGAGCTCGGCCACTGACGCTGTGCCTTCCAGTTCTATGCCGAGTTGCCTGCGCACCGTGCTGCCGCCGCCGTCACAGCCAACGAGGTAGCGACAGCGCAGTCGCCGCTGCTCGCCGTCATCACAGCGCAACACGACGTCGACACCGTTGTCGTCCTGCTCAAAACTTTCGAGCGTGGTAGAAAACCTGGTGTCGATGCCGTCGCGCTGTTCGAGCAAGCGCCTGAGCTCGGGTTCGATGACGATCTGAGATACGCGCATGGCCGGCTCCAGCGCGAGCGTGCCGTCGTTCACGTAACGGATTATAGCGCGGGCCTCGTCCACGCTGGGATAGCTGAAGCGAGCGAGTTCGTGGCCGGCCATCGACGTGACCCAGGCGATGTCCATGGGGTGGTCACGGGGAACGGCCACGTTGCGCAGCGCGTCGGCGAGGCCGAGCCTGCGCAGGTGTTCCATGCTGCGTGGGTTGGTGATGTCCATCTTGGGCGCGGCGGTGCCAGTTGCGTTGCGTTCCACGAGCACGCAGTCAACGCCCTGCCACGCCAGCTCGTGGGCCAGCAGGAGGCCAACCGGCCCGCCGCCAGCCACCAGCACTGCCGTGTCAAAACCGTCAGCTTCGCGCCCGTTGATAAGGTTCATGCCCAAGTCCGAGTTTCCACGCGAAGACCCCTACAGCATGGGATGCTGCATGGTCGCCTCGGAACCCAGCAGCAAGGCACCGGCGTCCTCGAGGCTCTTGGTCTGTCCCATCAAGTGCTGGCATGCACTCTCGGCGTCGCGCAGCGCGCGGTCCAGCGGCGATCGTTTGGTATACACGGCACCGCCGCCCAGGGTGTCGTACATCAACCGCGTACAGTCGCGGGCCGACTGGAAGGCGTTCAGGCGAGACAGCCACACCGCGCTGCGTTGGGCCACGGAGGGCTGGTCTCCGCGCTCGTACACATCCCACAGCTCGGCCAGCGAGCCGTATACCCACGAGCGCGCGGCACCCAGCTTCATCTCGGCCCGGGCCACGGCCGCCTGCACGCGGGGAACGTCACGGTAGGCAACGCCCGAGGGAAAGGCCACGCGGCCCTGCACGGATTCGCTCACGTGGTCAATGGCGGCGCGGCCAAGACCCAGCGGCACGCCCGACATCTTGCGCAGAAAGGTCTCGTTGCTGCGGTAGAGGGTGCCCTCACGCCGGGCCGGCTCCATGAAGCTGAAGCTACGCTCGGAGGGCACCAGCAGGTCGCAGCAACGGTAGTCGTTGCTGCCGGTTCCGCGCAGCCCGGTGGTGTACCAGGTGTCGAGTATTTCGTACTCGTCGCGCGGTGCCAGCACGATGCGCCACTCGGGCATGCCGTTTTCGCTTATCACCGGCTTGTCGTTCTCGTGCACGACCACTCCGGCAGCCAGCCAGTCGCAGTGGGTGCATCCGCTGCCGAACAGCCAGTCGCCGTTCACCAGGTAGCCATCGGCTGTACGGTCGGCGCGGCCCATGGGGTACACCCAGCCCGCCTGCACCATGTCGAGGCGCGGGTACATCACTCGGGCTACCTCGTCTTCAAGCCAGGACGAGTACAGTCCGGCGTCGCAGCCTATCATTATGCACCAGCCCACCGAGGCGTCGCCGCGCGAGACCTCCTCGATGACTTCTACCTGCTGCATGCTGGTCATCTCGGGACCGCCCCATTCACCCGGCATATTCATGCGGAAAAAGCCGGCCTTGAGCAGTTGCTCGACGAGGTCGGCCGGCAGGCGTCGTAGTTCTTCGATTTCGGCCGACCGCGAAGCCAGGGTCGGACGCAGCGCGCGCGCGTTGGCAAGAATCTGCGCGGGTTCGAGGTGGTCGCCCTGCTGGGGGCGAAGGGTTGTTGGTGTTGTAGTGGCCAGAGTACCGCTCCTCGGGCCGCCTGGACGACCGCGGTTGGGATTCTGTTGTGTCGCCGCCTGCAACGCAACAAGGCCCCGGCTTGATCGGTAAACCATTGCAGCCGCCTCCTTTTGCGTGGGGCGCCGAGGTGTGAGAGAACGCGCGTGACCCTGTTGGAGGACGCCGCCTTGGAACCTGTACGCGAACTTGGACTCGATGAAATCAAGCTCTCTGAACAGAGCTTCTGGGAGCTGAGCGAAGAAACACGCGAGGGCGCGTTCGCCACTCTCAGGGAGCAACGCCCGGTGGCCTGGTTCGAGGCGCCCGACGTGGGTGACATCCCCGGCCTTGAGGCCGGCGCGGGCTACTGGGCGCTGACCCGCCACGCCGACGTGCTCGAGGCCAGCCGCAAACCCGAGCTCTTCAGCTCCGACTCGAGCTACGGTGGCACTCAGATCATCGACCTGCCCACGGAGTACAGCGAGTTCTTCAACGGCATGATCTCCATGGACGACCCGCGCCACGCTCGCCTGCGCGGGCTGATCTCGGCGGGTTTCACGCCGCGCATGCTCGGTCGCATAGAGCAGGCCGTGGAGCGCGCCGCACGCGAGGTGGTCGATTCGGTCATCG
The DNA here is from genome assembly GCA_014382245.1 of Pseudomonadota bacterium. Lineage (GTDB taxonomy): Bacteria > Desulfobacterota > Binatia > UBA1149 > UBA1149 > UBA1149. The sequence continues at coordinate 35,004 of JACNKC010000076.1, forward strand.
AGAAAGGCGAGTGCGACTTCGTGCTCGACGTAGCCTCACCGTTTCCGCTCATGATCATCTGCGACATGATGGGGATCCCGCGCAGCCAGCTGGACTTCGTGTTCGACCGCTCCAACATAATCCTGGGCGCGGGCGATCCCGACTACGTGGCCGACGTGCAGGACATGGTCGTGGCCCAGCTCACGGCCGGGGCCGAGCTGGCCCAGCTCATGGAGGAGCTGCGCACGGAGCGCATCGCCAAGCCCACCGACGACATTACCTCGGTGCTGGTCAACGCCGAGGTTGATGGCGAGAGGCTCACCGCCCAGGAGTTGTCATCGTTCTTCGTGCTGCTGGCGGTGGCCGGCAACGAGACCACGCGTACTGCCATCTCGCAGGGCTTCAAGGCATTGAACGAAAATCCTGACCAGCAGCGCCTGTGGATGGACGACTTTGACGGCCTCAACTCGACCGCGGTTGAAGAGATAGTGCGCTGGGCAACGCCGGTCATTCATTTTCGGCGCACGGTCACCCGCGACACCGTCATCGGGGGGCAGGCGGTAAAAGAGGGTGACAAGGTCGTGCTGTGGTACAACTCTGCCAACCGCGACGAGGACGCGTTCGAGCGGCCCTTTGATTTTGACCTGGCCCGCAGTCCCAACGAGCACGTGGGATTCGGTGGCCCCGGGCCCCACTTCTGCCTGGGCGCCAACCTGGCCAGGCGCGAAATAACGGTATTGTTCCGCGAGCTTTTCGGCCGCGTGCCCGACATCAGGCCCACGGGCGACCCCGACCGCCTGCTGTCGTTTTTCATACACGGTCTCAAGCGAATGCCGGCCGAGTTTACGCCGGGCGCGCTGTCGGTCGGCTGAGCGGGTGGCCACGGGGGGGCCCAGGTACCGTTGACCGCGGGGGGGGGGCTTCAGACCTGGCGCAGGAATTCGGACAGGCCGTAGCCGGTGCGACCGTTCATGGTCCACTCGGTCATGCCTTCGCCTATGTGCGTGGTCATTCCACCCCGGCGGTTGCGCAGCGGTATGAAACCTTTTACCTCTCCGTTGATGTCGAACTCGCGACCCGACGCGGTGGCGATGTGCACGCGCAGCGCGCGGTGGTACAGGCCGTTGTCTTCGTAATCGGCATCAATTTCTACCCCGGTAACGCGATCGATCTTGCCACCCTCGACCACCACGCCGCCGAGGCGGATGTCATCGGGGCCGCGGCGGATAATGCTGACCATGGCACCCAGGTCGTCGCCGAAGTTCATGGTGAGCCACTCGTATCCTTCGATGGCCTGCCAGTAGCGAGGTCCCCAGCTGTGGTCGCGCAGGCCGTGCCCGTTGATCTCCACCGTTTCGTCGCCCAGCAGCAAGCGGCCGCTCACCCGCATGTGCTGTTCGTAGTGCGCCTTGGCAAACTGCTGGTCATCGGGGAGCTTGTCTTCGCTCTTGTCACCCGAGCTTCCGTACATGGGTCCGACCGCAACGTGATCGAGTTCGAGTGACAGTGGCCGCGACGGGTTGTCGGTAAACGCGCGTCGGGGTTCGGCCATCTGCGTGGGGTCGGCGAGCTCTACCACCTGCCCGCTGTAAGTTGTGCGCAGGTGATGGCCCGGCTCGACCACGGTGAAGCACATGCCGCCGGCCTCGAATGAATCGTTGTTGTCGATGGCAGGCCTCGCAAAGTTGAACAGCACTCGCCCATCGGGCAGGTAGACGGTCACCGTCATCTCGGCACGGCCCTCGTTAGCGCGGTTGCCCAGGCGCACGAAACCTCCCACGCCGCGGTCGCGGTCGAAGAAGTTGAAGTACATGCTCTCGTTGAAGTTGGGCTCGGGGCCCAGTGGGTGGGTGTAGTCGTCGTCGGGGCTGATGTTGCCAAGCGTGAGTGTCATGCACACTTGTTAGCCCGGCCGCGCAGTCCAGTCGAGGCGGCGGCGCGCGAGCCACGCACACGCCGGCGAGTAGCCCTAGTTTTCGTCCAGGTCTTCGAGGCTGACGAGCTCAACGCCCAGCCCCTCGTCGTCGTCCAGCTCCACGCCTGCGGGCATCTCAGCGGTTTCGGCGTCGGTGGCGGGCACCTTGAGCGCTCCTTCCATGTTGCCCAGCGAAGTGGTCGGAAAAGGGCTGCGGCCCACCTGCACCGAGCGGGTATCGCCGGTAGCAGTGCGCCGCTCGAACTCTGTACGTTTCCACTTCATGAGTTGCTCTCTGAGCGCCACGCCATCGATGTTGAGCGTGTCGCAGACCGTGCGAAACGAAAAAGGGTATTCCCAGCAGTCTTCTGTTATCCAGGTCTCGGCCTCGTCGGACATGCGGCGGTACCTCAGTCGGCTGGCGCCTGCGTGCTTGTAGAAGCAGCGAATACTATCCTTGAGCACCGCGTACATCAGCGCCCTCTCGGGTCCCATGGCGTCGTCGTTCAGCTGCGAGGCAAAATACTGTTCGGGCAGGGTGAGGTCGGGGCTCAAGTGATCGAGCAGCGACGGCATGAGTGTGAAGTTGCCGCTAAGCGCGTCGGGTTCGTGGCGGCGCGGGCTGCGACCCTTACCAGGTGCCTGCATGCCCTTTTTGCTGGAACCGTTTGCCGAGGAACTACGGCTGGAGGCGCTGCCGCCCGAAGCGGGCGAAGTGCTGGTTGAGGTGGATCGGGCGGGTTCGGTGCTGCTTCGATTCATGGGAGGGAGTTGTCCAAGAACTGTGCCGCTATCGACCTTCCCCGATCGGGGGCCAACCGGGGGCCAACCGGCCCGGCGACGGTCACCTGGCCAGGCCGTCCAGACTCCACACCCCCTGCCGGGGGCGCCCCTGCAGGCCGCGAGAAACAGGCTTTTACTGTCGGGATTCTGTCGTGCGCCCTACTTGCTGTCGTGGCCCCTTCGTGTCGGGCTGGCCATTTGGGGGGGACGGACTCACCCGTTCGGGTGGGCCGGGGGCCTTATTGCATCCCCGCGATGGCGTGGAGGATTCGTGCAGAATCGCCCGATACCCGCGCCTGGTGCGCTTCAGAAACAGTGATAGGCCATTCGCTTGACACAATTTGAAGGGGGTGGGTATAGTTTGCAATCTTGTTCAGCCCGCTGAGGGTTGTGGGCAAGGCACCCGAATTTTATGGCTGACCAGCAAGAGGGACGAAAACTGTCGCGCAAAGAGCGCGAGCTGCAGTTCAGGCTCAACATTGTCCTGGACGCTGCCCAGGAGGTGTTTTCGGAAAAGTCCTTCGGCCAGGTGTCTGTCGAAGAGATCGCCACCCGCGCCGAGATCAGCGTGGGAACGCTGTACAATCTTTTTCATAGTAAAGAAGAGGTCTACACCGCTGTTGTCTCACGATCGCAGGGAGAGTTTCTCGACACGATTGGGCGCTTGCTGGGCGAGGCCCGCGGTCCGCGCGAGCAGGTACTGGCCGTTGTGCGCGGGCACCTGCAGCACTTTGCCAGTGTTGAGAACGCGATGAAGATATACATATCGGCCACTAACGGTTTTCAGTGGGAGCTGCGAACCAAGCTGGCCGTCGAAGTAAGCGAACGCTTATCGGGCTTTGAGGCCGAACTGGTCAACATATGCCAGGCGGGCATGGACGAGGGCATATTCAAAAAAGACGTGTCGGCGCAAGACCTTGCGGCGGTGATCCTGGGCGTGCCCCACTCCTTTCTGATGGCTGCTGCACGCAGTAACCCGCCCGACGTGGCTGCCGGCATACCGGCGGCCGAAGCCACCGTCAACCGCCTCCTGGGCACTGATTGATCGCGGCCGCCTGATCGCCCGCCGGCAGCTTTCGATTTACTCTCCGCGCACTCTGCCTCGAACAATCAACATAAAGCATCATTGTGTTCAAGTGGCGTCAGGGCTTGGCTGCGCTGGACTGTTATAGTAGTAAACAGTCCAGCAGTTGCGCTCCATTCTTGAATCCGCATTTCTTGAGCGGTGTTGCTGCCTGGTGTGGTAATTGGCCCTTCTTTCCGGTTGCGGGGAAGGGAGGCGGACGAGGATGTGGTGTGATTAAGAGCGAGCTCAGGGTTCCGAGCCTGACGCATGCAAAGGCGGCAGGCATATGCGACACGGCGTTAAAGGCCATGGGTCTGGGCGCCGAGAAAGCGCTGGACTACAGGGACGGTTACGATTTTCTTGTCGGGGGGCAGGTGCGCGTGGCGGTGCGCTATGCTTTTCCCACCTCGGACCGTGAGCAGGTCTACACCAAGCGCAACGGCGAGGTGTCGCGCTATCTCTACAAGCGCTGGACCTTCAACTTCCACCGCCACGGCAAGATGGACGTGCGCTACTGCGATTTTTTTGTCTGCCTGCTTGCACCCGTGGGCGACAACGCTGCTGCCGGCGGCGACCTCAGTGTATTCGTCATTCCCTGGGAGGCGGTGACCGGACTCACGTTCTGTTCTTCAACGCGGGTTGGAAGCACGAGGCAGTACTGCGGCAAGTACGCGCGCTTTCGTGACGGGTGGAACCTGATCTCCCAGGCGGCAGGCGTTGGCCTGGCCCAGACCGGTCGCATAAAGATAAACGATAAGGCCCGTGCGGCGCTGAGGTTGGTCAAGGGCGGTGCCGATTCGCGCGCTACAGCAAAGGGCGACAACAAGCTGATCAACCTGCGCGGCGAGGGCGACGTTAACGGCGACGGTAGCGACCAGCCACCGGTGGGTCCCACCGGTCGCGGATTGCGGCCGGTAGTCTGACCCGGGCGCGGCGCTCAGCGCCGTTCGAGAACCTCGCGCGTAATAAACAGCACCGCCGTGCCAGCCACGGCCAGCAGCAGCGGCAGCAGCCCGAAGGGCTCCAGCAGCGCCGGGCTGGTGGCAAGCGCCCCGCAGACAGCCGCGCCGGTCAGTTGCAGGCATTCCACGGCCAACAGTCTGTGCCGTGGCTGAGCGGGCACGGCTGATTCTTCCACCATTCGGTAGGCCTCGGCCAGCTCCACGTGCTGGCCCTCTATTTCTCCGTTGGTCGACAACCGCCGGGCCCTGGCTATGAGTTCGGTGCTGTAGCGATTGACGTTAAGGCGCAGCAGCTCCCTGGCTTCGGGCGTGACCTGCAGTGCCTCGGGATGGCTGGAGTCGGGACTGGCCGATGGGTCAGTACCGGCAGGCGAGCTCGCCCGGCGCGGCACACACTGCCCGCCCAGGCGGCGGCGGGCCGCGTCGAGTTTGAGTATGCGCGCGCCGGTTGACCGTCGTTCGTGTTTTGCGGCCCGTTGCGGGGCTGCGCTTGCTCGTACCATGCGTTGTTCCATGTTGCTTTACTCTCCCTGTTGCGTTTCGTCCGCGGCCAGGAGAGGTAAAGCAACGCCCGTGCCATCGTCCCCGGCGCCGTAACAGCACGGTTTATGCGGTCTGCTGGCCAGCGGGCGCAGCCAGCCAGCGTGAAAAAAATGACTCCGTGACGCTGTTCTGATTGTATGGCCCCCTTGTGGCCACGCCGCCTTGCGCTATCCTGATGGCTGACTGTCCGTTTGGCGCGTATCGTTATCCGTGGAGAGGTGACCGAGTGGCTGAAGGTGCTCGCCTGCTAAGCGAGTGAGGGGATCATACTCCTCCGAGGGTTCGAATCCCTCCCTCTCCGCCAGTCGGTAAACGGCAATGGGCATGCGCCGGCGAGGGTACTGGCCGGTTATAGATACTGCCCGCGATGGGCACGCGGGCGATGATGGGTAGCAGGTCGGTAGACGGCCAGGGGAGCGGAGGCGGTAACGTGGCAGTTTATTGCAAGGCAGACGACGGTTGGCTCACTGGCAGGTGGCTCACTGTTGGATTTAGAATAGCCGGTTTGCTGGTGTTGGCACTGGCGGCGGCGGGTTGCTCGGCCAGGGCAGAGCCCGAGGCGGTGGCGCCCAGTCATTTCGTGCAGATAAGAGATCTGGGCATGGGCTATGCCCACAACCATGGTGCACGACCCTGCTACTCGATCGAGTTGGCCGACCCCGATTGGCGCCTGGAGGAATCTAAACCCGACTGGGCTCAGTTCTCCCGCCTGGACGGCGTGCTCAGGGTTTATTTTGTCGATAACCGAGAGGTGGGTTTTGCCGTTGGAGGCATGGAGGCAGAGGAGGCATTGCGGGCTTTCATCGGGGCCGAGGCGGCGTTCATCAAGCCGTTGTTCCAGTTCCAGTCGGTGGAGTCGCCCAAGCTGGCCGAGGACGACAACGGCATCTGGGTGCAGTGGGCCTGGGAAGGTCTCGCGGGCAATCGACGAGGAGCCGGCAGCCGGGCCCCGGATGACCAACGCCACGTTGTAGCCAGCCTGTGGATGGACCCCTGGGTGCTGAGCTTTGACTGGGCCACCACCGAGGTTGAGGCCGACTACTTCGGGCCTACGCCCGAGATGATCGACATACTCGAATCGCTGCGCTTTCACCCGGCCTGCTTCGCGGCCATGCGCACGGGCGAAACCTGGTCCCCCTGAAGAATAAGGGGAAGACGTACCTTTTCGCCCATTGAGACGAGGTCTTAATGGGCGAAAAGGTAGTAGGTCTCCTTCTGGAGCAAGTCAGCGGTGATCAGCGGTGGCGCATGAGCACTTGCTCGCCGCTTTCGAAGCTGCCGCCGGCCTTTATCCACGCGCCCAGGGTGGCAGGCGCGTCGCGTGCCGGGTTGTAGACGTCTTCTTCTGACGAGAACAGCCCGTTGCCCGCGTATACCAGGCGCGTCCAGTTGGGAAAGCTGAAGGGCTTGCCGTCTTCCCTGAAGGGTTCGGGCAGGCAGTTGCGACACTCAAAAACTATCGCGCCGTTCTCCTCGTCCCAGGCCACCCAGTCCTGCGGAAACGTCATGCAGGGAAAAGGCGCCATCACGCCGGTGATCCATTCTTCTATGGCGGCCCTCCCGTTGAACTCCCCGTAGGCGTGCTCGATGTAAAGCGCATCTTCGGTAAACAACGCGGCCCAGGGCCGCCAGTCGCCGCTTTCCGAGGCCTGGTCGCGGGCCCGGCGATAAATATCAAGGGCTTCTTCCAGTTCTTCGCGAGTGAATCTTGGCATCTTGTTTTCTCTCCCAGCTGGGCGGCTCGAGCAGCGCAGTCAGCCGGCGCCGTCAGCGCAACCAGCCCTGCCCACCGTCGAGCATTATGGTGCTGCCTGTCATGTAACCCGCGTCGGGTCCGCACATCCAGGCCACGGCCCGGCCTATGTCGGTCTCGCAGTCGCCCACGCGTCCGAGCGGCACACTGCTGAGCATGTCCCGGTATTCGTCGTTGAAGTTTTCTTTCCACCACTCCATGCCCGGCGAGGCCGCCAGTGGCACGATGTTGAGCAGGCGTATGCCCATCGGCCCCCACTCCCAGGCCGCGGCGCGTGTGAGCATGCGCGTGGCTTCCTTGATGGCCGCGTAGGCACCCAGGCCGTCGGGGTCGGGTCGCAGCGCCGAGCCACTGCCCAGGTTTATGACCACGCCACCGCCGCGTAGCTCGTCGTGGCACGCGCGCATCAGGCGCAGGCTCGCCAGTGGTCCGCTGCGAAAGCCGCGCTCGAACTCCTCGTCGTCCACCTCGAGCAGCTTGCCCAGCGGCACCGTCTGGGCGTTGTTGACCAGTATGTCTATGGCCGAGTACTCGGCCATGGTGGTGGCCACCATCCGCTCGATGTCGTCGGTCTCGACAACGGCGGCCTCCACAGCCACCGCCCCCCCCCCCCGCCCCTGTATCTCCGCCCCCGTTACGGCCCCCTCTCCCCTGGGCCCCCCCGCCCCCACCCCCCGCCCCCC
>JACNKC010000079.1 GCA_014382245.1 Pseudomonadota bacterium
CTGAGCGGCGCTTGTCTTGTTGACAGCGAATGCGACAGCTTCCTGGGTGCCGGCGACGGCGTGTGTACTCCCAAGGGTCTCCCGGGTGGCATCGCTTTTCCGCTCAAGGTAATTTCCAAGAAACAGCGCGGCGATTGAGTTCGGTCGGCGTTAACGCCGACCGGCTCTATTTCGCAACTGGAACCGCACGGGCTATGCTCACGGCCGCGAGGTCTCCCCTCCGCTTGGGGGACCTCACGACCGTGAGAAACTCGTAGGGCCCGATGAAAATTCGCAGGAACGAGCTGTTTCGCCGCGTTTCGTGGCAGAAGTTGTCGGATAACGCGGCTGAGCTTGGCCCCTACCTTGCGCCCGTACGTCGTGACCTGCTGATCGCCATGCTCTGCAGCCTGGGTGCCGTGCTCATGGTCATCGCCCGGCCGTGGCCCATGAAGATGGTCTTCGACTACGCCCTGCTGCCAGCGGGCCGGGTAAAGTGGGTGTTCCCCTACGCCATGCTCAAGGGCTACGGGGCCATGGGCGTAGTGAGCATTTCCTGCGCCCTTCTGCTTGCCGTGAGTCTGATGTGGGGGTTGTTTACCTTCACGCAGCGTTACCTTATCGCCTCGGCTGGTCAGCAGGTGACCTTCAAGATAAGGCGCAAGCTGTTTGCCCACCTGCAGCGCCTGTCGTTGTCTTATCACCGCCGACAACGAGTGGGTGACCTGCTGCTACGCGCCACCGGCGATGCCAACATGATGCGCGACATGCTCGTGGACGCTGTGCTTATAGTTTTCACGCAGGTGCTGGTGCTGGTTGCCATGATCATCGTCATGGCGGCCATGGACTGGCAGCTCACCATGATCGCGTTGTCGGTGATGCCGCTGCTCGGGGTCGCCGTGTTCCGCATGTCGGGGCATCTGCGCAAGGCGGTGCGCAAGCAGCGCAAACGCGAAGGGCGCATGGCAGCGATGGTGGGCGAAATGCTGCAGGCGCTGCCAGTGATCCAGGTGTTCGGCCGCGAGGATTACGAAGACCGCAGGTTCGGCGAGTCGAATAAGCGCAACCTCAAGTCGGGGCTGAAAACCGTGAGGCTGGAGGCCAACCTGGAGCGCGTGGCCGAGGTCGTCATTGCCCTTGGCACCGGGTCGGTGCTGTGGTTCGGCGTGGCCCGCGTTCTTTCGGGCGTACTCACTCCCGGGGACCTGCTGGTCTTTACAGCCTACCTCGGCGGCATGTACCGCCCCTTGCGGCGCATATCGAGGGTGACCGGTCGCCTGGCCAAGGCCTCGGCCTGCGCCGAGAGGGTGTTCTCGGTGCTCAGGGAAGACGACCGCGTGAAGGTGCATCGTGGGGCCGCCGAGGCGCCGGCTTTCGACGGGCGCGTGCGTTTCAAGAACGTGTGTTTCGAATATCGCAAGGGCGTGCCCGTGCTACGCGACGTCTCGTTTACGGCCAAGCCCGGGCGCACGGTGGCGATCGTGGGGCCCAACGGTGCCGGTAAGTCGACCATGTGTGGATTGCTACCCCGGTTGTTCGACCCGTTGTCGGGTTCGATAACGATAGACGGCGAGAAGATAAGCCGTTACACGCTCGATTCGCTGCGGGAGCATATAGCCGTTGTGCTGCAGCACCCGATGCTGTTTCGCGGGACGGTGGCCGAGAACATCGCCTACGGAAAACCGGAGGCCACCGAAGAAGAAATAGTGGCGGCGGCCGAGGCGGCCGACACCGACGATTTTATCCGCGGACTGCCCGATGGTTACGATACAGTTATAGGCGAGAGGGGTGACACCCTGTCGGGCGGACAGCGACAGAAGATCGCCATCGCCAGGGCCATGATAAAGAGCCCAAGCGTGTTGATACTGGACGAGCCCACGGCTTCGCTCGACGCCAGTTCTGCGGCCCAGCTCAACCGCACACTCCGGCGCCTGTCGCGACACAGGACCACCATTCGCGTGGGCCACCGCCTTTCGGAGCTCCAGGACAGCAATCTCATACTGGTGATAGAAGATGGCCGTGTAACGCAGTCGGGTAAGCACGAGGAGCTGGTGCAAAAGGATGGCTGGTATAGGAAGGTATACGGCTTGCAGTCAGGTGACCCGGAGCTGCTCGCCAGCATTGCTCCGGATGGGGGAGGTTCAGTTGCAGAGTCGAGATAGCAGGTTGGGCTTGCAGGCGGGACGCGCCAGCCAGGCATCGCTGATGTTGATTGTCGCGGCGGGCCTGGCCACGGCGGTTATGCTGGGGCTGGGTACGCAGTCTTTCTACGACAAGACCGCCGAGCTGAAGCCGGTGATCCTACCCTACGATATATTCTGGTGTGCCAAGGATGACCACTGCGAGGTCGTCGACCAGGTGGGCTGTTGTCCTTGTGAGCAGGGCGGTGCACAGGCCGCCGTGACCAGCTGGCATCGCGACGACCTCAGGCGTTTTATCAAAGACGCATGCAGGGAAGAACCGGTGTGCGTGCAGTTAGACTTGTGCCGTGCCGACGCCGAGGCGGTGTGCAGGGATCGGCGCTGCGCGATCGAGTACTCGGACGACTGACGGTGCTGGGATCGGAGTAACGAGGGTGGGAAAAATAGCTTATCTGCTCAAGGTGTTTCCGCGCGTGTCGGAGACCTTTGTCATAAACGAAATCCGTGCGGTGGAGGATACCGGCGAAGAGGTGTCGGTGTTTTCGCTGCACCACAACCCCGACGGTCCGGTCACGCACGGCATACTCGACGAGCTCAAGGCCGAGGCCGTGTACGTTGAAGACAGCGACGCTGGTCTGCCCGAGAAGAAGCACGCCCGCCGTCGCCTCGAACAGGAGCTGGCCGTGCTGTGGCCCCTGCCTCCGCAGCCCTTGCGCGAACGCCTGCTTCCGCGCAAGTACGTGCGGCTTGCCACCCGCCTGGCGCAGCTCGTGGTAGAAAATGACATAGACTGCCTGCACGCCCACTTCGCGTCGCGGGCCGGTCACGTGGTGGCGCTGGCCTCACGCCTGGCCGGCGTGCCCTACAGCATCACCGCGCACGCCAAGGATATTTACCACGACGAGGTCGACCAGGAAGTGCTCAGGTGGAAGATCGCCGGCGCCAGCTTCGTGGTGACTGTCACCGACTTTAACCTCAGGCACCTGCGTGAGCTGGTGGCCGACATTCCAGGTGCCCCCGAGAAGATCGTGCGCCTGTACAACGGCGTGGACCTCGAGCGCTTCGAGGCCTGTGAACCGGCCGACCTGCCCCGCCCGAGGCTGGTGTCTGTCGGCCGGCTGGTCGAAAAAAAGGGATTTCATCACCTCGTAAACGCCTGCCGGGCACTTGTAGACCGCGGCTACGACTTTGATTGCGTGATCGTGGGCGGTGGCGAGAAGGAAGAGAGCCTCAAGGCCAGGGTTGCGTCGCTGGGCCTGGGAGACACTGTGCATTTTGCCGGTTCGGTGACCACCGAGGAAGTGGGCGACTACCTGCGGGAATCGACCGCGACCGTGTTGCCCTGCATTGTTGGTGGCGACGGCAACGTGGACGCGTTGCCCACGGTATTGCTCGAGGCAATGGCCACCGCGCGGCCGCTGGTGTCGACCGCCCTGTCGGGCATACCCGAGATAATCGATGACGGCGAGAACGGCTACCTGGTCGAGCCCGGCGACGTTGCTGGCCTGGCCGACGCCCTCGCGCGCCTGTTCGACGATCCCGGGCGGGCCGCGGCCATGGGGGCGGCGGGTAGAAAAAAGGCTGAGCGCTTGTTCAGTCTCAAGGTCAACGCCGGCCACCTGCGCGACATGCTACGGCAGGGCCGAACGGGGGGCGAAGTCCAGTGAGGCGTCGTCGCCACGTTGTCTATGTCTGCATGGACCGGGGCGTGCCGGTGGGCGGATACAAGGGAGCCTCGGCCCACGTTGCCGAGCTGACGAACGCGCTCGTCGACCTGCGTTGCGACGTACACATCGTGGCTGCCCGCAGCACGGGTGACGCTTCGAGCGTTCACGTTGAGGTCAGCGACCTCGGGGCCGAGCGCAGCAGCCGGCGGGCCAAGGCTGCGCTGTTGGCCGGTGCCAAGGGGCCGCGCGAGCAAGCGGCCGCCACCGAGGCGCGCGGGATCATGCTCAACGAGACGGTCGGCCGCACGCTCGAAAAGATTCACAAGCGTCGACCCATAGACGCGGTGTACGAGCGCTACTCGCTCTGGAACTACTCGGCGGTTAAGTTTGCGCACGCATCCTCTGTCCCTCACCTGCTGGAGGTCAACGCACCCCTGAGGGAGGAGCAGCAGCGTTACCGCAGGCTCGAAAACCCCGAGCTGGCGCGATCCCTCGAGCACTATATTTTCTCCAACACCGACAGGCTCATCGTGCCTTCGAGCCAGCTCAAGCCCTGGGTAGTAGAACACGGCTGCGCGCCCGGCCGGGTCAGGGTGATACCAAACGCGGCCGACCCCGAACTGTTTGCCCGGGTGGCGAGCAGCCGGGAGCAGCTCGAGCGCGAAGCGGGGACCTTTGTCCTCGGATTCCTGGGCAGCCTCAAGCCCTGGCACGGATTGGACGAGCTGCTGCGGGCTTTCAGGCTGCTGCACCGCAAGAACAACAGTTACCGACTGCTGGTGGTCGGCGAGGGGCCGTTGCGCCGCGAGCTCGAGCGCTCGGCGCGGTCGATGAAAATACTTTCGGCCGTGACCTTCAGTGGCCACGTCGAACACGACGAGATCCCGGCCTGGCTTGCGCGCATGGACGTGGGCATGGCCCCTTACCCCAGGTTGGCCGGCTTCTATTTTTCGCCGCTCAAGGTTTTTGAATACATGGCCGCTGGCTTGCCCGTGGTGGCCTCGGACACCGGCCAGATAGCCGAACTGTTTACCGACCGTCGCAATCTGCTGTTGCACCGCCCCGGGGCCGTGCGCGAGATCGCCGACCGGGTAGAGACCCTGCGTGGCAAACCGTCCTTGTCGCTAAAGCTGGCAGCCGAGGCGCGCAGGATGGTGAACAGGCGATTTACCTGGCGTCGCAACGCGGAGCGGGTGCTCGACATGGCCGACCGGGTCTCGGCAGTAACTGCCACCGCGGCCAGGACAAAGGGCAAGCGCAGATGAAAAACAGCAAGCTGAAACCCGAGACCATGCTGCAACTTCTCGACACCGGTCGCATGCGCCGCGCTTTTCGCCGCCTGCCGATTCTCGAAGGGCGCGAGATAGAAAAAGTCTCGCTGTCTTCAACCTGGATAAAGCCGGGTCGTTATTTTAACGGTCACTACCTGTTGCAACTTGGCGACGGAGATTTTCTGAGAGCCTCGGCCTTCGCGGTCGGGTACAAGCTGGCCACTCAACTCGTGGACCAGCTCGGCGACCACAGCTGCAACGGCGCTGCCAGCCCCTCCTGTGGTCGCTGCTCGTCGTTGGCCAACCGCGACCTGCTGCTCACCTTGTTTCCCCATGATTATCGCTTGCCCACGCTGGAGCGTTGTCTCGACGCCGGGCTGGTGAGTGCCGAGGCCGGTTCCGACTTTCCGTTGACCGGCTGCGAGGTCATCGCCTACCGCCCGGGCGTGCGTTGCCAGATGCGTTATCGTGACGCCAGGGGCGGCAAGGTCTACGGCAAGGTTTCTTTTCGCCGCGGCACACCCGACCGGGTGTTCGAAGTGCAGCGGCAGGCCTGGGAGTCTATCAGTAGCCGCGCCAGCGGTTTTCGCGTGCCCCGTCCGCTCGCGTTTCTCCCCGGGTTGGGGATGAGCCTGGTGGAAGCCGTAGACGGTTTTTCGCTCGACGAGGTGCTGAGAACCGGCGATGGACTGGGCAACTCGATCAAGAAAATAGCCTCGGCGCTGTCGGGGTTTCATGCCCTGGAGGTCGACGGGGCCGAGCGGCTGTTCGGTGTGGACCAGGAGATAGAGCTCCTGGTTTCCTGGGTGGATTTTCTTCCCACGCTCTACCCGGCGTGGGGCGAGGCCGTTGCCGAGCTGTTTGAGCAACTCAAGGCAGTGGGGCCGGCCGCGGTTGAGCCGGACGCGGTATTGCACAGGGATTTTTATGACAAGCAGGTCATCCTCACCGACGGCGACCCGGTGCTCATAGACATGGATACCACTTGCAGGGGAGACCGCGAGCTCGATCTCGGTAATTTCTGCGCGCACCTGCGACTGCGGGCCGTGCAGTGGGACGAGCACGAGAGATCGGCCGAACTCGAGCGCATGTTTCGCGATGCCTACCCGATTGAAGCGAGGCAGGACCGCTTGTCCTGGTACACGGCAGCAACCCTTCTGCGGCTTGCTTGCAACTACTCGCTCAGGCCTCGTTGGCAGAAGCTCGTTGATCCGCTGCTCGACGAGACGCGCGAGCAGATCGCGAGGGCAGGAGGCTGACGTGAGACACCGCCTTCTGTTCTACTCCCACGATACCTTCGGGCTCGGACACTTTCGTCGAAGCCTGACGGTGGCGTCTCACATCGCTCGGCGCGTGGATGACGTGACCGCGCTGATGCTCACCGGCCTCGACTCGGCCGCGAGTTTTGAAGCTCCCCACGGCGTTGATTTCGTCAAGCTGCCCGGGGTGTGGAAGTCGGGAGACGATCAATACTCGAGTCGCCACCTGCGGGTGAGTTTCTCGCGCGTGCAACGGCTCCGGGAGCAACTGGTGCGCAGCGTGGCTAGGGCTTTTCACCCGTCCATGTTCCTGGTCGACAACGCGCCGCTGGGAGTGCACAACGACCTGCTGCCGACGCTCCGTTATTTCAAAAAACGCCAGCCCGGCACCCGGGTGGTCCTGACGCTGCGTGACGTCCTCGACGATCCCGGCAGCATCGTGGCCAGCTGGAAGAAAAACGGTGTCTACGAAGCCCTCGAAGACTACTACGACGAGATCTGGGTGGCTGGTTGCCGCGAGGTTTTTGACCCGGTGTCGCTGTACGAGTTTTCACCCGCGGTGGCCAAGCGCACCCGGTTCTGCGGTTACGTGGCGCGTAAGCCCCGGCAGGAAGAAACCTCTGACATCGTAGAGGAGTTTTCGCTCGAGCAACGGCCCTTCGTAGTCGTCAGCTGCGGCGGCGGCGGTGACGGTATCGCGCTGGTGGATTCGTGGATCGAGGCCGGTCGCCGCCTGGCCAGCGACGGCATACGTTCGGTCGTATTCCTGGGGCCCGATATGCCAGCGGCGGGCCGACGCGAGCTGAGGCGTCGCATGCTTGCCTGTGGCGACGACTTCCTGGTCTTCGACTATCGGCCCGACCTCGTGTGTTTTCTGGGCCTGGCGGCTGCCAGTGTGTCGATGGCCGGCTACAACACGGTGTGCGAGCTGCTGTCTCTGGATGTTCCGTCGGTGCTGGTGCCCCGGGTTGAACCCCGCGTCGAGCAGTTGCTGAGGGCGCGGGCTTTTGAGAAAAGCGGCGTGGTCGAAGTTGTTGAGCCCCATCAACTGGGGCCCGACAGCCTGGAGGCCGCCGTGCGGCGCTGCCTGCAGGCCCGCGCGTCCGGGCAGGCGGGTGGTTTGCCAGAGGGCGTAGATTTTTCGGGATTGAGACGAATGGAACGACAGGTGCGAAGGCACTTGCAAAGGAAAAATAACTGATGAAATTGAACGATGAATTGAAAGTGGCAGTGGTGGTTGCGGCGGCGGTTGCAGTGGTAGTGGTTAGCGTTGCTGGCCTGGCTGCTACGGCAATGGCCGGTGGTGAAGACCCGAAGTGGAAGGCCAACATCAAGCTATGGCAGGGCTATACCGACAACGTCCGCTATTCTCAGCCCGGTCCCGACGTGGAAGGCGCGTGGTTCACCAAGGCCAATGCGCGCCTGGCCCGGCGTACCGGGTCTGACATCGCCTGGATGCCGGACCTAGTAACGGCCGCGATCGATGGACGGGTGTTCAACCAGTCATCGGCCAGGGACTCGGTCACGCTGGGGGGCCGTGCTGTTTACGAAACCGACGTGGCCGACGTGTTCGCAGGTTATGGTTACACCCCGCAGCGGCTTCGCCTTGAAGACCGCGACGGAGGTGACGACGTGCACTACTCCAAGCACGTGGGGGTGTTCGGTGTTGAGCGTAAGTTCGGAGTGAGCAGGGCCTGGCGCATCAGGGCGCTGTACGAAAGAGACTGGGACGAGTACGACAGCGACAACGGCGAACGTGACTCGGAATCCTGGGCGGGCCGACTTGGCTTGCGCTGGCATTACCACGATCTGTTTATTCCGAGGGCCTACTTCAAGTACGTCGAGCGCGACGCTGTCGATGACAACTACGACCGCGAAGACCTGCGCGTCGAAGTGGGCTTTGACAGCAAGTTGCCAGCCGGGGTGGAGGCCAGCTTGCGCTACCGGCGTTCGGACCGGGAGTACGTCGTGGCGGGCGCCAGTGGCCCCTTCGGCTCCAACAGCAACTTCGGACGTACAGACGATATTGATACCTATCGCGTGGGGCTCGAGTTGCCGCTGCCATGGGTAGACGGCTTGGTCCTGGAGATGAACTACAAGTACAGGACTTCGTCTTCGAGCAGGACTAGTCGCAACTATCACCTCAACGAGTACGGACTGGGACTCGCCTGGGGTTTTTCGAGTAAATCGGGACAGGGTTGATGGTGGCAGGTACTTATGCGGGCAAGCGCTCGGTGCGCGTGGGCACGCTCACCGTCATCGCGCCGCTGCTGCTGGGCCTGCTGGTCGCTGGCTGCAGCGATCGCGCGGCGGATCCAGCGTCACCGTCGGTGCTGGTGGTCTGCATAGACACCCTGAGGGCCGACGCGCTGGGGGTCTACGGCGCGTCGCCTGCCGGTTCGCCCGTTCTCGACCAGCTCGCAGCCGACGGCTTGGTTTTTGATAACGCTTTCAGTACCTCTTCGTGGACGCGGCCAGCGGTGCCATCGCTGCTCACCGGCCTGTTTCCTTTTCAGCACGGCATGCTCGAGACCCATGACGACGGTGTCGACGTGCTGCCCGACAGCGTCCAGACCCTGGCCGAGCACATGTCGGCTGCCGGCTATCGCAGCGCGGCCTTCGTTCAGAATGATCACCTGAGACGTCGGTACAGCAACCTCGACCAGGGCTTTGCCACCTACGTTGACGACGCCGGTAAGGCGCCGCTCATAGCCCAGCGCTTTCTTTCCTGGCTCGACCAGGCCGATGACAGACCGTTTTTTGCCTACCTGCATTTTCTCGACGTGCACTGGCCCTACGAGCCCATCGGCCTGCTGGGCAGTCGCGGGATCAGCGATTCTGACAGGAACAGGGTCGCGTCCTGGGGAGTGGAGCCCCGGCGTTGGTGGTTGCTGAGGGAGGGCGTGCGCGACGGCGAACTGGAGCTGGACGACGAAGACCTCGCGCTGCTGCGCCGTCTTTACCAGGCCGAGCTCACCGAGCTGGACGCGGTGCTGGGGCACCTGTTCGAGGTCCTGCGCGCGCGCGGGACCTGGGACGAAACGCTGGTGATCGTTACTTCTGACCACGGCGAGGGTTTCATGGAGCACGGCAGGCTCGACCACGGTTATGCCCAGTATGACGAGCTGCTCAGGGTTCCGCTTATACTTCGCCTGCCGGCCTCGCGCAGTCGAACCGGCCGGGTAAAAACCCAGGTGCAGATCGTTGACCTCACGGCTACCGTGCTGGAGCTGGTCGGAATTTCGGGCGAGCTTCCGTCGGGCAGCAGGTCCCTGTTGCAGGCTGCAGACGGTGGTGAGCAAAGGCAGGTGCTGGCCCAGGAAACCCACGGCAAGCAGACCTGGACGGCGCTCAGGCGTGCCGATTGGAAGTACCTGCGCGTAGAGGATCAAGGTGGCGGGGCACGCAGGCGCACGCTGCCCGCAGACCTGGTGGTAGGTGACCGCGTGCGCGCGAAAGGCGTTTTCGTTGGGGGGCGTTTCCTGGCCGACGAAGTGAAACGGGTCTCCCGGGGAGACGAAGACCTCGAGATCCGCGCCCCGCTGGCGGCCCTGGTCCGCGACCCGGGCGTCTTCGAGATCATGGGATTGAGCGTGCAGGTGGATACCGATGTTCGTTTTGACGATGGCGAAGGCAGGTCGCCCTTTGATCTCCTGTCCGCCGGCGACTGGGTACGCGTAGACGCCAGGTGGAAGGGGACCTCGTTGCGGGCCGACCGGGTCGCACTGCTGGCCGACGAATCCGAGCGCGTGCTCGAGCAGGAGGGCGTGGTCACGGCCTTCGGCGTTGACACGAACGGGGTTGTCAGGCTCCAGCTGGGTGGCCGCGAGGTGGTGGTCAACGAGCAAGCCGAGTGGAAAAAATTCTCGCCAGACGAAGAGGTGATATACGAATCCGGGCGCGCGGAACCGGCCCTGAGCGAGGAGTTGTACGATCTCGTCGCGGATCCCGGCGAACAGGTGAACCTGGCCGGAAAAAACACTGGCAAGTTGGCGGAGATGGCCACTGCCCTGGCGGCGTTGCAGGCCTCGCTGGCCGAAGCCCCGGGGCACGAACGCGCGGGAGCGCTCGACGAGAAAACCCGCCGTCGCTTGCAGGAAATGGGTTACCTGGAGTAAGAAGAGCCCATGCGCATAGCCTACGTATCAGCTGACCGCGGAGTGCCGGTTGTCGGCTCGCAGGGCAGCGCCGTGCACGTGTCGTCCATGGTTGCCGCGCTGGTCGAGCGCGGACAGGACCTGACGGTTTTCACGGCTCGTCCGCCGGCCGACGCCAGTGCATCAGCGTGCCCGGTGGTAGATCTCACCGGCGATCCGCTGCTCGAAGAGTTGCGCCGCATGGTGGCCAAGCGCAGCCGTGAAGCCGGCGAGGAGACTACGCGGGCCTGGGAAGTGTACAGCCTGCTGCTCAACCAGACCTTGTTGGAAAAACTCGAGGCTGACGCGCAGGGTTTCGACCTGGTGTACGAGCGCCACTCGTTGTGGTCGTTTGCGGGCCTGCAGTATGCCCGGCGCCGCGGCGTGCCCTTGTTCCTGGAGGTCAACGCCCCGTTGGCCGCGCAGCAGGCCGACTACCGTCGGCTCGAACTCGAAGACACTGCCGACGCTGTTGCAGGCATGGTTTTTCCCGGTGCCGACCGGGTGCTGGTTACCTGTCCGGCGCTGATCGACTACGCGCAGTCTTTCGGCGCGTCACGACGGCAGACACGGGTGGTGCCCTGCGGTGTAAACGAGGATCTGTTTGCCTGGGAGGACCGCGACATGTCGCGCGCCAAGGGTGAGTTCGTGATCGGGTTTGTCGGCAGCCTCAAACCCTGGCACGGCGTTGACAGGTTGCTGAAGGCTTTCGGCCGCCTGGCCGCCGACGACCCGGCCTACCGCTTGCTGGTGGTAGGCGACGGGCCACTGCGCGGAGAGATCGAGGATTTTGCGGCCAGGTATTCGCTGGCTGACCGTATCGAGCTGACCGGCGCGGTAGAACACAGCGAGGTGCCGGCCCTGCTCCGGCGCATGGACGTGGGCGTTGCCCCTTACCCCGAGCTCGAGGATTTTTATTTCTCGCCACTCAAGGTGTGGGAGTACGCGGCCGCGGGCTTGCCCATAGCGGCCAGTAACATCGGCCAGCTGGGCGACCTGTTTCCCCACCACGAGGCGGCGCTGCTGCACAGCCCGGGACGGACCAGCAAGCTGGTACGAAATATCGCCCGGCTGCGCTCCGACCCGGAGCTGGCAGAAAGACTGGCGCGCAGGGCCAGGCAGGTCGCTCGGCGGCACAGCTGGTCGAGGATAGCGGGGCGCGTGCTCAACCTGGCCGAGAAGTCAGTGGAGCGTCACTCCCGCGTCGGCTGATCGGCGTCCTCGCGGTCGAGCGCACGCTTGGCGCGACCGACGAGTTCTGTCACCGAATCGTGATCGCCGCGCAGGGGATACTGCTCGCCAGGGTCCTTGTCGAGATCAAACACCAGCACGCGGTGACTGCTCGCCGCTGTGCTGTCGTGGGGGTGGACGAGGCGCACCTTGTCGCTCCCTTCCCGGTAGGCGAGCCTTTGGTCGGCCAGGCCCCGGGTTTCAGTTATCACCGGTCGAGCGGCTGGCTTCTCACCGGAGAGCAGCGGCAGAAGCGAGCGTCCGTCACGCTCGACGGGTGGCGGTGCGACACCGGCCAGATCTTCGATACTGGGCGCGAGGTCGACGAGCGAAACCGGGGAGCTGACGCTTGACGGCATGTGGTCGAAGCTGTCGGCGCCGGGCCAGAGGAATACCAGCGGCACGTGTACCTGTTCTTCGAATACGTCGTGCCCGTGACTGAAACCGTTGTGCTCGAAGAACTCCTCGCCGTGGTCAGAGGTAAATACCACCAGCGTGTTGTCGCGCAGGCCGGCTTGCCGCAGGCCGTCGAGCAGGCGCGCAAAAATACGGTCGCCCTCGCGCACTTCTTCGTCGTAGCGGGCCAGCAGCTCGCGCAGGCCGGGGCTGTCACGGCGCCAGGCGTTGGCCGTGTCGCCGTTGCCCAGCTGCAGCAGGTCAACGTGCGACCAGGCAGAAGGCGCGGCAGGAGGTGGGTCGAAATAGCCGTGCCCGTACAAGGGCCAGTGAGGTTCGACCACGTGGACGTAGGCAAAAAAGGGAGCGTCGGATTTTGAAATCCAGTCCAGCGCCGCCGTCACTATCACGTCGCCCGAGACCTTGTGCGTGCGCCAGGCCTGGGCGCGCCTGAACGCGTCCCAGTCACGCCGGCCCAGCAGCAGCTCGTAAAGCAGCAGCGAACGCGAAAGCTGTCGGTGTCCGCCGGCGACAAAGTACTTGTCAAAGCCTTCGCTGAAACCCTCGCCCGACACCAGTCCGTTGGCCACGAAAGCGCCACTGCGGTAGCCGGCGTTGGAGAAGCTCGAGGCCATGCTCCAGGTACCCGCGGGGGGGGCGAGCATGGTATTGTCGACGCCCCACGACGAAGCGCGGCGCGCCGAGAACAGTGATTTTACCGAGGGGATGGTGCTCGGCGCTGCTGCCACGGCGTTGTTGAAGACCGTCGCGCGCCCGCGGCTTTCAAGATCGAGGCGTGGCGTGGTGTCGACTTCGTATCCCGGGCCAACGTGGTCGGCGCGCAGGGTGTCGACCAGGAACACGACGACGCTGTTCGTTCCGGGTGCCTGGGCGACGGTGACAGGAGGGGCGGCAGGAGAGCGCCCTCCCGCGGCAGCCGCCAGCACGATTACCGACGCAAGCAGGGTCGTCACAAGGCCGATCAGCGGGCGCCCGAGCAGCCACAGGAGTACGCCCGCCGCCGCCGCGGCCAATAACCACGACCTCGGATCGGCCGCGCAGGCCTGCACCGTTACCAGCAGCAGTGCGTACCAGCAGCCCGCGGCCAGGACCGCCAGCAAGCGTGCCGTCGCCGCTCCCCGGGCCGCCACGAGGCGGTTGAGCACGACCGTGGACGGTAAGGAAAGCAGCACCGAGCTGATCAACAGCGCAGCGTAGCCTGCCTCCGGCGCCCAGCCGGCATCCTGCGCCAGTGCGTGTACGGGAGCGGCGAGCAGCAGCAGGAGGCAGCCGGTAATCGCTGTCGAGCTTATCGCGCCGGCCGCCGTGGGCGTGCTGGTGCCGGACGCACCGCCACTGCCGACGAGGAAGCCGGCGACCATTGTCGCGCTGGCGGCTGCCGCTGCGGTGGCCGCGGCCAGCGCTAACAGCCGCAGCAGGGCCGGGGAAGCGAGCACTTCGCGGGGCGTCCATGGGTGCACCAGCTCAAACAGCAGCACCGGGAGCCACAGCAATACTGCGGCCTGCGACAGGTCGGGCCACAGCAAGCCGCGACCTTTCACGCCTGTTGCCCCGCGCGGTTGCGGTACAGCTCTCCGCTGACGGCAGCAGCCATCGCGGTTTCGTTGAGAGCGCCACCGAGAAACACGTTGATCTGTTGCGCGGCCGAGGCCGGATCCTGCACGGCGGCAGCGTAGTCCAGGTAGAGCACCCCGGTGCCGGTCGCTGCGTTGAGCCTGCTCTTGACCTGCTCAAGGTGGCGGCCGAAGAGCTCGGCCAGGCGACCGTCACCGGCGTTTGCGGCCGGTTTGCCCCGGTTGCCCAGCATGCGGCGCTGCGAGGCCAGCACTTCGGTCATGTTGCGCAGGACAAAGAGCACGCGGTAGTCGAGGTCAGCGGGCAGGTGCTCGAGCAGGGCTGAAATAACCTTGACCGACCGCCCCCTTGCCCGGTAGATGCAGGAGGCGTCGTCAGCGAGCTTCCTGATCGGCTCGTACTCGAAGTAACCGTGCGGGTTATCGTCATCGGCCTCGCGCTTGCCGTCGCTCAGCGGTTCGATTCCGCCGGCCCCGAGCATGCGCATGAGCATCGAGGTGCCCGAGCGTGGCAGGCCCGAGACAATGGTAACAAAGCTTTCATTGACCGCTGGCGGCACCACCTCACTGTAGTTTGAAGAGCGCTCGGCGCCAAGTGAGCGGCGCGCTGCTGTTGCCCGCGCTCGGAGGGAGGCTGCTTGGGGGTGCGCGCGTAACGTGATAGCGCCTGTGTTATGGGTGATTCTGCCGAACTGCTGGTGTGGCTGGACATGGAGATGACCGGTCTGGACCCGGTCACCTGCGTGCCGATGGAAGTGGCCGTGATCGTGACCGATGGCCAGCTGGTCGAGATCGAGAGCGCGCAGTGGCTGGTGCAGACGCCGGCCGATAAGATCGAAGAGATGGATCCGTTTGTCGAGAAGATGCACAGCGACAACGGACTCACCGAGCGCGTGCTTGCTGCCGGCAGGCCGCTGGCCGAGGTCGATCACGATCTCGTCGAGGTCATCGACAGGCAATGCCCCGATGGCAAGGCCATCCTCGCTGGCAACTCGATCCACCAGGATCGACGTTTTATCAGGCGCTATTTTCCCGGGCTCGAACAGCTCCTCCACTACCGCATGGTCGACGTGAGTTCGATAAAGGAGATCGCCGAGCGTTGGTACGGCAAGGACGCGGCTTACGACAAGCCCGACAGCCCGCACACCGCGTTGGCCGATACCCGGGCTTCGATAGAAGAACTCAGGTGGTACCGCGAGCGCTACTTCCGCAGTCGCGACGCGGTCTCTCGGGACCAGGGCAGGTAGACCCCCCGCGAGTTTGCAACCGGGCCGACCGTTTCGGCCTACATCCTGCCGTCGGTTATGTTCCAGGTGAGCACATCGGCGCCGAGCTTGCCCAGCAGGCTGCGCTTGAAACCCTTGCCCGTCCAGTCGTAACGCTTGAGCTCGCGCTGGTCGTCGGCGGCCACGTAGAGTTCGGTTCTGCCGTCGCCGTCGAGGTCGGTTGCCCACGCGGCGTGTTCAAAACCCGAGGAGTTGTTGTCCACCAGGGTCCGCGTCCAGGCGGTGCCGGCCGGAGAGCCCGGGGCGGGTGGTGCAAAATGATAAATGCCGGTCTTCATGGCCGCGGCTATGAGCTCGGCGCGGCCGTCGCCGTCAAAATCACCGGGCACCAGGAAGCGGGTCTGCCTGTCGTCTATGGTGCCGAGCACCGAGTGCGAAAAACTGCCGTCGGCGTTGATCGTGTACTGTCGTATTTCGACCGGGTGGGCAATACGCTTGTCGGCCCCGAGCTCGGCCTCGAGCACCGAGAACAACTCCGAGCGGCCGTCGCCGTCGAGGTCGGCCGCGAGAATTTCCTTGGCGTGGGTGCCTTCCTGTTTCTCTACCCAGCTGCGATCGTAGGAGCTGCCGTTCCAGCGGTACATCGCCACGCCGCCGGCCTGCGACGCGTCGGCGCGGTTGCGGTCGCTCGGGGTTGCAAAGAATTCGAGCTTGCCGTCGCCGTCGATGTCACCGATCTCGATCTCGTGCACGAAGGTGTCGGCCTTGCCGTCCATCTCGATCACGCTGGTCACGTTGCCGTCGGCGTCGACATTGACAACGGCCACCACGCCCGAGTCGTGCGTAGCGATCACCAGTTCGTCGATGCCGTCGCCATCGACATCACCGATCTCGATGTCACGCAGGCGATCGAAGCGTCCGCCCCAGCTTTTCTGCCACAAGGTGTCGGCCTGCCAGCTGCCGTCGGCGAACTGCCATTTCTTGAGCATGGCCTTCTGGGCGCCGATGGTCAGGATGCCGCCGTTCCACGGCATGGCCTTGTGAAAGACGTTGGAGTCGGCGTCCTCGAGCCTGGTGTAGGACCACTTGCCGTTGGTTTCGCGCCAGATGTCCAGGCGCGCGGGCCCGGGGTGGGGGGTTCCCTCGTCGTCGGTCCAGAACCAGGCGTGGGTGAGCAACAAGGCCGGGCGGGCCGGCCCTTCCAGGGCCTGTCGCTGGGGCTCTGGGCCGCTGGTTCCGTCGTTTTCTGCACTCGTGCAGCCCGCGGTGAGCGCCGCTGTCAGCAGGGCAGCGAGCAGAAGGGTTGGCCTGTTTCGATCGATCAATTGAGTTCTCCTGGTTGCCCGGTCTGGGCGACGTATGGCCGCTGGGCAGGCCGTGAGTATAACAGATTGCCCGTGTTGGCCACCACCGGCAGTATCGCGGGCGATGGGGAGGGCAGCACAAGAGCAGGCCGTGGGCGTGGACGCCGGCGCTACCTTGCTCAAGCTCGTGCTGCGCGCGGCCGACGGCAGCGAGCAGCGGCACTTACTGCCCGGACGTGAAGTGGCCGCCGCCGTGGAGTTGGCGAGCGGGGCCGACCCGTCCCGCCTGGGTATCACCGGCGGTGGCGCCGAGGGATTTACCCGTCGGTGGATCGAAGCTCACCCCCGGCAAGCCCGGTCGCCCGAAGCCCGGCGCTGCGAAGAGTTCGAGTCCTGGGCGGCAGGCGCCCGGTCGCTGATCGAGGCGGGCCGGATCGACAGCAGCTTTCCTTTTCTGCTCGCGTCGGTGGGTACCGGTACCTCGGTGTTGCTGGTCAACAGCGACAGCGTGCACCGGGTGGGAGGCACGGCGCTGGGAGGCGGCACCTTCCTCGGACTGGTGAGCGTGCTGGCCGGTGCCCGCGACTTTGCGGCCGCGGTTGCGCTCGCGGCCGCCGGCGATCGAAAGAACGTGGATCTCCTGGTCAAGGACGTTTACCGCGACAGCAAAGAGCTGCCGCTGCCCGGCGACTTGAACGCTGCGTCCTTCGGCAAGATAACCTCTGATGGCCCCGAGCCCGTTGCGGCCGACCTCGCCAACTCGGCCGCCGCGCTGGTGGCCGAGAACATAGCCCTGCTTTGTCACGGCATGGCCGTTGCCGCGGGAGTGGACACGGTGGTGTACGGTGGCGCCACGCTGCGTGACAACCCGGCACTGGTGAGCGTGCTCACCGAGGTGTCGGCAGCCGTCGGCCTGCGAGCGGTGGTGCCGGCCAATGGCGAGTTCACCGGCGCACTGGGCGCGCTCGAACTGGCTGCAACGTAGTTCTGTGCCGAACGCCCAAGGTCAACAAGGCGCAGTCAAGGATAATTCTTGTCAATGTGATCCTCGCCGTGGCACTCAAGATAGCAGGTCCCCGCGCGACTGCCGTTGTCCTGGAAAAACAAGTCCCCCTGGGAGTTGGGTAGTACCTCGTTCAGGTTGAAATTTACGAGGTGGGAGTTGTTGATCGTGCTGCTGGTGCCCGCCGCGACACCGTGAGGGTCGTGGCAGGTAGCACAGGAAGTCGTTTCTTTTTCAATATGCTTGCTGTGTTCCGAGAATGATTCGTCACCGAGAATACTGCTGCGACTGTGGCACTTGTAGCAGAGCGAGTAAGTCTGAAAGTTTTCGCTTGAACCGTCGGTCAGGGTGTATTCACGTTCGAGCAGCTGTGGCCAGTTCGATCCGTGCGGGCCAGCGGGTCCGTTCCCCCCGGCTCCCGGGCCGTTGTCGTTATTGTGGCAGTCGCTGCAGTAGATCTGCGAACCCTCGTTCAGTGGGGCTATGAGGCTGGGCACGTCCGGGTTGCGGCCCGGCCCGGCCACGGGATGAAAGGAAGAAGCACTGGTATCAAACCTGGCTGACAGGTCGGGTTCGAAGGATTGTCTCTGGATGACCGTGGTTGTGTCGTTCATGTGGCAGCGCAGGCACACCTCGTATTCGAAGCGTGCACCGTCGATCGACAGTCCCTGGATATCGACACCCGGGGCGCCTTCCAAGGCTCCGCTTGCGAAGGGAGCCGAGGCCGATGAGCCGTTGGCCGAGTGGGGATCGTGACAGTCCTGGCATTCAACGTGACGCGGCATCGTAACAGGGTCTTCGGTCGGATCGTGTACCCAGGCACTTGCGTCGACCGGGTGGGCTGAAAATTTCTGCAACGTGGTTGCTATGTCGACGGCGGTCACGCTGCCTGAGTGGCAGGCCAGGCAGCCGTCTTCCTCGGTAGAGCTTGTCAGCAGGCGCCGCGGTTGTGCCGCCGAGTGCGAGGCGTGACACCCGTAGCAGGCGTTCTCGGCAGTGGTTACTCCGTCGCTTACCGGCCACGGGTCGGGCCCGGCACCGTTCCAGGTCGCGCTGGAAGTCGCGTGGGCCGAGGCCTGCCAGCCGGTCAGCTGGTGGCAACTGGTACACAGTGCGGCATACGAATCGGCCATGACGAGGAAGTCAGGGTTGCCGGTTCCGTGTGGTTCGTGGCAGGCGGTACACTGCAGTTGACCGCTGGCGTCAAGATGTACCGGCCCGGCCGACAGCAACGCGGGGTCAACCAGTTCCTGGTTACCGCCGGTTATAGCATCGGTGTACGAAAACGAGACGGGGTGGTCGTCCGAGAGATCGGTGGTTATGTCGGCTCTTCCCGAGACGGTTTCCTGGAGCCCTAGCGGCGGAGAGCCGAGTACAGTGCCCAACGCGATCGTGCCGTCGTGGCAACTCAGGCACAGCTTGGAGGCCCCCGTGGGTTGCCCGGGCGATGCCGCCAGGGTGGAGCTCGAGTAGGGTTCGTAGCTTAGAGAAGGCAGCAGGCGGTTCCACAAGGGAGTAGCGGGCGAGGCGTTGTGGGGAGTGTGGCAGAATATGCAGACCTCGTCTTCGCCCACCGCTGTCGGGCCGGGCCCGCTGATCGACAGGTCGTGTGGACTGTTCACGATGTCGGCCCTGGCCCCCGTGGTCAACAGGGCAGCCGCGGTCAGGATAAGCAACGGTAGCGGGCAAGCCTGGATAGTGTGTTTCATTGCCGGGCCCCCGTTGGATCGTTCCCGGCCCCGGGCGGCTGCGATGGGTCGAAGGCCTGTACTCGGGCGTTGAAAGAGTCGCTCACCCACACCCTGTCGCCCGAGTCGACGAACAGGCCGGCCGGGAGGTTGAACTGCCCTGTTCCCGTTCCGGCGTGGCCGAAGGACAGCAACAGGGTGCCGTCGGGGTCGAATACCTGCACGTTGTCGAATCCGGCGTCGGCCACGTAGAGCCTGCCCGAGGAGTCGCTGCCTATTCCCTTGGGTCTCGCAAAGTCACCGGCCCCGTCGCCCGGACCGCCGAAGGACCCGAGCCAGTTCCCGTCACCGTCGAACAGTTGAACGCGGAAGTTGAGAGAGTCGGAAACGGCGATTCCACCGCCGGGAGTCGTGGCCACGTGGGTCGGCCCGTTGAACTGCCCGGGACCTGTTCCGCGCGTACCCACCCCACCGGCCAGTCGACCGTCAAGGTCGAAAAACTGCACGCGGCAAGCGAGGGTGTCGACCACGTAGAGGGTCTGCTCGTCGGCCGACAATGCCAGCCCCGCTGGGCGTTCAAGTACGCCCTCACCGAGCTGCCCAGCCGGCCTCCCCAATGAATCGTAGACCAGGACCGTGCCCAACACGGAGTCGGCCACCCAGGTGGTTCCGTCGCCGGCCACGGCAACGCCCACCGGCGAGCGAAGTCGATCCGAAGCGGCCGCGCCCAGGCGCCTGTACACGGCCGCCTCGAGATCGAAGAAGTGTACGGTCGGTATGCCTGGATCGGCTACCGCCAGCAGGCCGCTCACCGAGCGGGCCACGGCGGCAGGCCTGACCATGTGGGAAGGCTCGCTTCCAAACAGCAGCTTGCTGATCCTCGAAGATATGCTCTTTTCGCTTGCCGAGATCGCTGCACCGCGTAGCTGCCCGGCCCACACCAGCCTGGCCGTCTCCGGTGGCGACGGCCATACCACGGCGGCCCCAGGATCGGGGGTCTGCAGTAGTGGAGCGGGTAAGCGCGGGCCGCAACCGGCGAGCCCGGGCAGCAGTGAAAGCAAGAGCAAGGCGGGCGGACAGAGCAACAGCGGGTAGCGTGCAGCCATGGTTTCAGTATTTCCTCCTCGCGCGGATGAATACACGGTCGGCGGTTTCTTCGTCGCCGCGGTCGCGCGACAGGCGCGAAAGGTTGAGTCCTGCTTGGACTTCGAGCTTGCGCCAGCGCCAGGTCACCTTGGCCCTTGTTCCGAACGAATCGCTGTCGTTGAGCCCCGGGGAGGGTCCCCCGCGCCAGCGTTCCTGCCGGTATTCCGCCTTGAGTTCCCCTCTTGTCCGCTGAGATAGCCGACCGCTGACCACAAGCGCGGCCGACAGGCGGCGAATTTTTTCGTCACTGTCGTTGTAGACTTGCTCGGCGTGGCGGGTCGACAACCTCGACCGCCAGCGCGAACCCGGGGGCGTGTACACCGCCAGCGTTTGCGAAAGGGTATCCCAGGATACGAAGCTCGAATCATCGTGTGCTGCTTCAACGGCGGCCGACGACCAGGTACCCCGCCAGCGAATCCCGGTCGAGTATCGCTTGCGGTCTTCCAGTTCGGCGCCCGGGTCTCCGCGTTCAAGCGTTTGCCTGCTGTCACCAAAGTCTGTGTACAGCGATAAGTTCTTCCATAGCCTGAGGGTGGCGCCGGCACTGAGCGAGCGGGTGAGAATATCGCTCGTGGCAACCGGGCTGTAGTCATAGTCGACCAGTACGGTCGAGCCGTCGGGTATGTCGCCGGTGGCTATGCTGGTGATCTCGGTTATTCGGCCCCTTACCGTTACCAGGTAATCGTCGCCCTCGTCGTACACGGTGACCCCGGAGGAGTCGGTAATAAAAATAGCGCTTGTGTCCACGTTGGTGTGGCCCAGTTCCGCGGCGACGTCGTGGGAAAGAAAAAGACTTTCGTCGAACACCTGGATGGTGTCTGCGGTCGGGCGGTTGCGAGCCAGTTCGGCGTGCGGGGTGACCCTCAGTGAGAGGTGGCCCCACCGGCCGAGACGCTTACTGTAATTCTCCGAAAGACGAAAACCCCAGGTGTCGTGTTTGCCGAATGACGCGTCTTCGAGGCGCGCGTAAAATTCCGGCTTGCTCGACAGGCTATCATAGAGCTTGTGGTCCAGTGACAGCGCGAGGTTCATGTTGTCGGTCGACTGGCTGCCCACGTCGTTGTGCTGGAAGTCCAGGCGGTAGCGCCCGTTCAGGTTCTGCCGATGCCGCCAGGAAAGACCCGCCGATACGCTGGCGTTGTTGCGCGTGGAGAGGTCGGACTGGCGGTTGAGCCGGACGTTGGTCCTCAGGGTCTGCGCCTCCCCGAAGCTGTTGTAGGCGGTGGCGGATAGGGACTGCCGGGACTCGTTGATGCCGCGTACGACACGGTCGGTGAGCTGGTAGTGAAGCTCTCCGTTTCGCGTTGTTCCCCTTTTCCATGGCAGGCGGAAACTGAACTCGTCGCCTCGTTCATTGATGTCGGAACCCGATCCGTTGCCCCTGCGTTTGCGGTGAGTGTAGTTCATGAGCAGCGATACCGGTCGCGAACGCCAGCGGGCAGACAGAGCGTAGATTTCGCTGTCCAGCTCATAGGTTCGCGCGAAACTACGGTTCACCTCTACCCTTTCGACTTTTCCGTGCTGGGAGAATCCGTAGGCGTGTTCGTCGAGGAAACTGAGTCTCCAGTCTCCGCCGAGCAGCAGCCGGGCGCCGCGGCCGTAGTCGTCGTCGCCGCTGTTGCTGAGTCCCTCGATCGCCCTTAGTTTTATGCCGGCCTTCCAAGCCAGGAAGCGGGGGTGATAAGAATAACCGCGGGTGTCTACGCGCAGGATTTCTTCGAGAACCGCGTAACGGGATTCGAAAGAAGTGGCGGAACCCGGGCGCCGTCGTTCCTGGCCGCCGGCGTCGGCCACCAGCTCTACCCAGCCGCTCATGTCGGTCAGGGCGAAGGGCCTGATCGCGGCCGACGGATAGGGACCAGTGGCGGCCGCGGCGTTGTCCGGCTGGACACCTGCCGCCAGGATGAGCGCGGTCGCGAGCGACAGCGAAAAATCCGGCGGCTTCATTCGGTTTTCTCCCGCAGCAGCGCCGGCCCGTGGCCGGCGTGGGGGGCGTGGCAGTCCAGGCAGGCGTCCCCGTAGCGTACCAAGTGGCCGACCAAGGCGGGAAAGGTGTCGTTGTCGTGGCAGGCCGTGCACAGGGCTGGCGTTGTGTCGACGAGAAGGCTGGGTAAAGCCGAGCGGTGGGGGTCGTGGCAGGTTCGGCACTGGCTCGACGCGGCGGGCGCGTGACGGGAGCGACCGGGAAATTCGTCGGGATCGTGGCAGCTGTCACACAGTTCGCTGGTCGAAGAGACGAGCTCGTTGGCGTTCACCGAGTCGTGGCACGAAGTACAGAACCGGCGCGAATAGGGCCCGTGTATAGAACCCGTAAACACCGGTTGGGTGGGTGAAACCTCGGGGAGCGGGGCCAGCCGTGGAGGAGCTACGGCGTTAGCCAGCGGAGAGCCGGGAGGAGGCACCCCGTCAAAAAAGGTACTGAGAACCCCGTAGCGCTGTTCGGCACTACCGCAGGCCCCGGCACCTAGCAGCATCAACAGGCAGAGACCTGTTACCGCCCTGCTTCCGTTACTCGGCATCGCGCTTGTATTCTCGCAGGTTGTGGCAACCCGGTGAGCAGGCGCCGCCGTTTGCCGAAGGGATAAAGTTCAAGGGCATGTCCCACTTGCCGTAGGGCACGCTGTCGCTGATGTGGAAGGGGTTATTGCTGGCGTGGGTGGCGTGACACGCTCGGCAGGTGTGACCCCTCGGCTCTCGCCTGCTGTGCACAAAATGAAGGTTGCGGTCGGCATCGCGAAACAGGGTCGCGGTTTCGGTGGTCGGGGCATTGACCATACCGGGGTCGTGGCAGTTGAAACAGAGCCCGTAGTCTTCGATGTCAAACGGGGCGTAAAAGCGGTCGGGGTAGGTACCGGCCAGCAGGCTGAAGTTCTCGCTCCCGTGGGGCTGGTGGCAGCCGGTGCAGTTGCCTTCCTGCAGGGGACCGTGCCAGTACCGGTTGGCTTGCATCATCGCCCCGATACCGGCCAGCGGGGTAGTGTGCCCGTCCTCGACTGCTTGCTGGTGACAGCCAAGACACAGGTCTAGTTGGGTGGCGAGCAGCAGGGAAGGCTGCGAGGACGCGTGGGGAGAATGGCAGGAAGTGCAGCCCGGTGCGGGGCCGTTCACGCGGTGATCTACCGGCGAGTGTTCCCACGTGCTCGCGACTTCTTCGTGGCAGCGCACGCACAGGGCATCGCCGCTGTCGATCAAAAGGGGCTCGTGGTCGCCGGCGTGGGACGCGTGGCAGTCCGGGCAAGCGGCTTCATGGCGGTGCGACTCGCTCGTGATGTCGGCTAACTTTTGCTCGTGGCACATGGCGCAGAGCTCGTCGCCATCGGCCTTGAGCAGGGCCCGGTGGCGGGATCGATGGGGCTCGTGGCAGGCGAGGCAGTTGCCCGATGCTACCGGCCCATGCCGGTGTTTGCCTGACAACAGCGTGCCCTGGTCGTGGCAGGAAGTACATAGTTCGCGCTCGTCATTTCCCCTGAGGATAGCCGGTTGGTCGCCACCGTGGGGGTCGTGGCAACCGACACAGGTTTCTTCGAGCGCGCCGTGAACAAAAATTTCTTTTGAGCCGGCGGCGACCTGGTCTGCGTGGCAGTCCTGGCACAGGGCAGGCGATTGGTCGACGCTGAACTCGTGGGCGGTACCGTTCTGTAGGTGGCAGTCTTGGCAGCGGTTGCGCAGGTCATCGAAGTGAACGTGCTCCGTGGCTCGCTTGTCGGCGTGACAGCCTCCTATCGAGCAGTCGCTTCCCTCGAGCAGTCTTGGCGGTAGCACAGCCGCTTCTCCAGGCGAGGCGAGCATTATCGCAGCGAACGAGAGAAGGCGCAGGGCGGTCGTGAACACGGCACGCGCGGTCATCCCTCCCCTGGCCGGCCTTGTACGGGTCACGTGAGTTTCTATCCCCTTCAGGATCCTCCGCCGTCAGGCAGCGGCAACAGGAATCCGTAAACGTTGATCTTGTTTCTTCCGTACTGGCTGGCGACCAGCAGCAGGTATTGCAGCGAGTAACCGGGCGCGACCCGGTCGCTGAACAGGTCAACGTTTTCGTAGTCGATTTCAACCTGCGCGGGCAGGTTTAAATCCCCTGGGCCCGCTCCGGGGCCCCCAAATACAAGCAGCAGGCGGCCGTCCCGGTCGAACAGCTGCAGGTTCTCGAAAGCGGCATCGACAACGTAGAGCTGGCCTTGCCTGTCGAGCGCTATTCCCTTGGGTCGAGCAAACTGTCCCGGGGATCGGCCGAGACTGCCAACGTGGTGCAGGTGGTTGCCCGAAGTGTCGAAAACAGAGATACGAAAATTTCCGGTGTCGCTCACGTAGACCTTTCTATCGAACAGCTCGACGTTGGTCGGCAGGAAGAGTTGACCCTTCCCACTTCCTTTCGTCCCGAGGCGGCGGAGTTCTCTCCCGTCGTGGCGGTTGATCAGCACTACCTGCCCGTTGGCGATATCGGTCACGTAGAGGGTGTCGCCTGCTATGGCCACGTCCGACGGCGTCCAGGCTTCGGGGTCACCGAGGGCTCCCCGGTAGGTGTCGTCGGGTTCGTAGACCATCACCCGCCCCAGTACGGTGTCGGCCACGTAGCGCGTGCCGTCACCGGCAACCGCGATATTGATCGGCTTGGCCAGCTTGCCCGGGTGGCGGGCACCGAGCTGTCCAGCCTTCTGCTGGGCAAAATTGTAAGTGACCACGCTGTTAGAGCCGGTATCACATACGAACAAGCTGCCATTGGCGAGCGCGAGGCCGTAGGGCTTGGCGAAGACGGTGTCGGGCTGTTCCCCGAGGACGAACTTTCGAAATCCACCGCCGCCCGCGCCCATTTCTGTCGCCGACGACCACGAGGCCAGGTGCTGCAAGCGGGGCGTTGATGGGGGAGGCGGAAAGAACACGGCCGGTCCGCGCTCGGCCTGCGGGCCTTGCTGTGTCGAACAGGCGGCGCAGGCAAGGGCGAGCAGAAGCAGCAGGCCGGGCCCCCTCACGGGAGCCCGGCCTTTTTTGTAGGGGCGACGCGGCATGCTGTGGCTACGGGTGTCGCTCTCTCCTTACTTGCTGTGGCAGGTAAGGCAAAGCGCGCTACCCGCGTTGCTCACCCTCAGTAGTTGGGCATGCCCGTCCGCGTTGTGAACGTCGTGGCAGGAGGAGCACTCCATGGCGCTCGCGAACAACATGTCGTCGGCTATGGTCGAGCCCAGGCCGCTGCCGGTCGTAGCCGGGTCGTGCAGCCCTCCGTCGAGCGTGGCCAGCGCCGTGTCATAGGTGAACGAGATCGGGTGGTCGTCTGCCAGTTGACCACCGGTACCCACGGCGTCGTTGCCCGTCATGAAGATGGTGCCCGTCGTTCCACCGAAGCTGTCGAGCGCTACCGAACCGTCGTGACAGGAAAGGCAGAGCTTGGAGGCTCCACCGGGCTGGCCGACGTCGGTGGCGTCCAGGGTCGGGCTCGCGTAGGGCACGAACACCTGCGTGGTGAGTTCGTGATCCCACAAGGGTGCGTTTTCCACGGTGGTGTCGGAGTTGTGGGGAGTGTGGCAGACCTCGCAGATCTGGCCACCGCTCCAGCCGTCGCCCGAAAAGTCGTGGTTACTGCCTGCGATGGCAGCTACCGACTGCGAAGCCGGCAGGAGAGTTGCCACTAAGATAAGGGCCGGAACCATGGTCGCTATCCTTCTGAAGATCGTGTACATCGCGTGTCTCCTTTCCTGTTTCGCTGGACTTTTCTCTACCCGTTACAGTCTTACCTAACGCAAATTCTGTGCCGTTATCCAAGCGATATGCCCTGGCCTTATAGCTGGCATCAGCCGAGGTTCCGGCTGACAAAAACCAGGAAACAGCCAATAAAACCGGCGCTGTTTATTTGCTACGAGATATAACAATATATGTCTTCCGTCCCCGCGGGCAGCTCGCAGGCGCCGGCGATTGTATTACTGGTAGAAAGGATTTGCAGAGCTGAATTCCCGCGCGCAGAAAATTCCCGGAAGCGGGAATACCTGGCCGGGTGGAGGGGGATAGGATCACTCGCTTTTCTCGGCGCGGCGCAGCTTCAAATAGATGAGCAGGCCCAGCAAGGCCGTAAGAAGCGTTGTCCAGCCCAGTCCCAGGCGTCGTATTCTCAACTCGCCGGTGGAATCGACACGGGCCGATTCGAGCTCGGTAGCTGCCTGCAGGCCCGGCGCAACTACCCCGTCGAAGGTAGCCCGGTCGAAGCCGTGCACCTGTGTCCTTGCCTGCCGCAGCGAATCTTCGAGGCTCACCAGCTGGAGTTCCATCGGCTCGACGTCGACACCCATTTCGGCAAAGTGGTGGATGGACGCCTGGCCTCGTTTGAGCTCCCCGGATAAACCGCGGAGCGCTGCCAGGAAGTGCTCTGCCACCGGCTGGCAGTTGGGGTTGTCGGCGGCAAAGCGCGGGTGGCACGAAGCGCAGGGAGTGTCGTTGCCAGACAGCATGTGCTCTCCGGCGGGCTCGATCGCGTGGCTGCCGTGGCAGGTGGAGCACTCCGGCCAACCGTGCTCTTCGAAGGCCAAGCGGTGGGTACTCTCCTGGAACAGCTCCCGGTTGAGCGCGTGGCAATCTACGCAGGCCTGTCCTATGCCGTCGCGGGTACCCACGGTCAACAGGTGTGAGCCGTGGCAGTCGTTGCAGGTAGCCACGCCGAGGTCTCCGCGTTCGAGCAAGGCCCGTCCGTGCACGCTGGTCGTGTACTGCTCCTGCTGCGAAGTCGGGTAGGGGCTTCCGTCGGCCAATTCGAAGCCAGACATGTGGTCGGCGTCGGAGTGGCAGGCTCCGCAGGTGTCAGGTACGTGGGCGGGGTTGACAGGCGAAGAAGGGCTTTTGGCGCCGCGTATGGTGTGGGAGCCGTGGCAGCTGCTGCACTCGGGTGCTCTTGAGTCGCCGCGGTCGAGAAGCAACTGCCCGTGAGTGCTCATTTTGTAGTCGGTCACTTGCCCGGTCGGGAGCTTGGAGCCCAGGTCGGCCATCGCCTGTGCATCGGAGTGGCAGCGCCCGCAGAAACCGGGAACCCAGCGCCGATCCGAAAGTCTTTTCTCCCTGTTTTCGGGCCATTGCTCGACGAAGTCGTGATCCATGAAGGCCGCGGGGTCACCACCGTGACAGGCCGCGCAGCCCAGGCCTGCCTGGAAGTGCTGGTCCTGCAGCACTAGCCCGAGTTCCATGTAGGGCAGCGCGTCGTGTGCCGCCGGATCCTTGGAAAGGCGCGTGACCGATTCGTGGTACTCCGGGTTGCCGTGGCACAGCGCGCAGTTGTCCGTGGCCAGGCTTTGCAGGCGTCCGGCGGGCAGCCGAGCCTCGAGAAGCGATGACAGGTGGACGCGTGACACGAGGGATTTGCTTTCCACTGCCGCCTCCAGCGAATCCAGCGTTTCGGCGGGCAGGCCGAGCAGGTATTCTCGCGCCGAAGGGTCGGCGGCTCCATCGAGCAGGTGGGCCAGCGCGGGCGGCAACGGTTCCGCGGCCTCACCGTGATTCAGTTGGGCGGGTTGCGAAGCCGTGGCGAGACCACCGCCCAGGGCCAGGGCCAGGGATACGGCGGCGCTGATAAACGTGCCCGGTCTCACGCGCCGGCGGTCTCCTCCCCCCGGGACTGGGCGCGATAAATCATCACCACGCCGGCGACCACGGGCAGCATGGCCACGAGGCCGGCGGCCAGGTACCCGATTCCGGCCAGGCCGTGCAGCCCGGCGTGCAGCAGGGCGGCCCCGCTGAAAAGAAACCAGCGATGCTCGTACACGGTATAGCGTATCGCTATGATCGCTCCCCCCAGGCCCAGCTCCCACCACGCGCAGGTGCGCGCAACGGACGCCACCGACGCCGGCGCGTCCACGTCGTTACCGACAGCCCCGATGTCCCAGGCCTTGAGCGTCAGGTAGGAGATGAAGAGGATCGCCGCAAAG
Source organism: Pseudomonadota bacterium (assembly GCA_014382245.1). GTDB lineage: Bacteria > Desulfobacterota > Binatia > UBA1149 > UBA1149 > UBA1149. The sequence goes on from JACNKC010000079.1 coordinate 27,937, forward strand.
CCGAAGTCACTGAAGCCGGGAGAGGGCTGGTTCCTGCGCGCCTGTCGGTCCATCCACGGCACTGCCGCCCAGGCTCCCATGAGTACGCTCACCAGCAGCAGGCACAGCTGCGGTCCCTCGAGACCGAGCAGGTGGGGAGGAAACTCCTTGAGGAGTTGGTAGATCCACAGGAAGTACCACTCGGGCTTGATGCCGGGGTAGGCCGGCGCGAGCGGGTTGGCCTTGCTGCCCAGCTCCCACTCCATGCCGGGAATATTGGGGCCGTAGGGTGCCACCGTGGAGAGGGCTACCAGCAGGAAGAGGCAGGCCAGCCACAGCAGCAGGTCACGGACCGCGAAGGACGGAAAAAACTTCATGCCGCGGGGCGCGTGGCATTCCCCCACCGGCGCGGCCATGCCCTGCCGTTGTATGAACAGCAGGTGTATACCCACGAGCGCGAAGCAAGCCAGCGGCAGGATTATGACGTGCAGGGCAAAGAACCGGTAAAGGGTGTTGATGGTTACGTCGGGGCCGCCGCGCATGACCTCGAGCAACCAGTTACCCACCACCGGCACAGACTTGACCGAGTCGGTACCAACTACGGTGGCGAAGTACGACAGCTCGTTCCACGGCAGCAGGTACCCTGAAAAACCGAATCCCAGGGCCACCGCGAACAGAACGTAGCCGGTGACCCAGGTGAGTTCGCGCGGAGGTCGATAGGCCTTGAGCAGCATGGTGCTGAACATGTGGGCTACCAGGCAGATGATCATCAGGTGCGCGCTCCAGCAGTGGAACGACCGCACTAGCCAGCCGAACGGGACCTTGGTCATGATGTAGCGCAGGCTTTCCCAGGACGTGGCCTCGCCCGGCTGGTAGTACATGAGTAGCAGTACGCCGGTGACTATCTGCACCATGAAAAAGAACAGCGTCGCGCCACCCAGGAAGTACCAGGCCATGGAGTGCGCGCCTATGGGGACCTCCTTGTGACGCAGGAACTCTATCAGGGGGCTGACCTGGTAGCGTTCGTCCAGCCAGGAAAGCAGCGGGCTTTTCGTGTCGTTGCTCACGCCTGCTCCACGACGTTGATCACCACCGAGCCGTCGTCTCGGCGTTCGCCGTAGAAGCGGGGTAGCGGTTTTGGCGGCGGCCCCGAGATGACGCCACCTTCAAGGTCGAACTTAGCGTTGTGACACGCGCACCAGATGAGAGAATCATCGGCGACGTACTGGACGGTACAACCTTCGTGCGTGCAGCGCGCACTGAGGGCGCGTATATCGCCCTCCGAGTCCTCTAGTACGAGTACCCGTTTGCCCACCACCGGCACGATGACGAAGCCGTCCTGTTCCAGCTTGCCGATTTCGCCGCGGGTGAGGTTTACTGGTCCGGTTGGGCCCGTCTCGGGCAGGGGCGTGAGGTAACGACCCACGGGGTAGAGCACCGATGCGAGCCAGCCCACGACTGCTGATCCGAGTATCCAGTCAAGAAAATCGCGGCGGGTGTTTCCCGAAGTCCGGGGTCTTGTCACATCACTCTTCGGATCCGAACGGGGAGAAACCGGTATCGTCGTCAGGATAACCTGTCGACTCTTTCCCACCCCCGCCGGGTCAAGCCTCGCGTTCTCCTTTCTCCTGCTGCCACTTGTAGCGTACTGCCGACCTCAGTCAAAATGGATGGGATCCGGCGCTGCTCGCCGTTCGCTGACGAGCAGCGCTATGTTGCCGGCCAGTTACCGGCCAGTTACCGGCCAGTTACCGGTCAGTTGCCGGTCAGTGGCCGGCCAGGAGGCGGCGCCTTGCCGCCAGCGGGTCGAGGTAGGGCTGGGCGCGCAGGCGCCCGATTTCGCCCGCCGTGTAGGGTGGGTCGGCCGTGGTGTCGCCAAAGCGCGACAGCATCCAGTTGAGTACCGCGGCAAGCCGTTTGTCGTCCAGCGGCGAGTGGGCAGCGCCGGGCACGCGCCCGAGATACTCCCGTCCGCCCGGCAGCGCAAAGAGTCGGCCGGTGTCTGCAAGCGGGGGCACCGTCCGCGAGCCCTGGCCCCCGAGCAGGTGGCATGCCGCGCAGTTGAGCAGGTAGTCGTGTTGCGCCATCTTCACGTCGCGCGCAGCCACGCCATCGGCCGCCAGGGCCTGAACTCCCGCGGCCGCAAAGCCGGTAACCAGCAGCGCGGCTGATAAAAGCCTCACTTCTCCGGCTGTCCTTCTACCGCCAGTCCGATGATCATGGCCGCGGAGCAGTTGTAGACCTGCGACTCGGCGCCCGCGCACCAGTTGATGTCGTTGTTGCGGTAGGGGTGGTAGACCGGCCGTTCGCCCTCGTTGCGGTTGCAGAAGCAGCGCCCGCAGGGATTCCTGCCGCAGCAGTCGTTGTACCAGATGAGGTAGTCTTTCTTGTCCAGCGGGTTGCGGCAGGTGCCTATCCAGGTCACCGGCGACATTTCGGTGCCCGGCGGGCAGCTCGTGCTGCTGCCGCCACAACAACCGCAGAGAAATCCGTCGATGGCACAGTTGCGCCAGTAGTCGCAGTGGTTGGGGTCGCCCTCGGGGCCTTGGATATCTTCGGGCGGGGCGGCGGCGCGTGAGCCGTGGCTCTCGTCGGAGGCTTGTCCGCGGGCCACCGGCAACAGCGGCAACGCCGCGACCCCGGTCACGGTGCCCCCTGCTATCACGCGGCCCAGGCGGGCGAGAAAACCACGCCGCCCACTGCGCCGCGCGAGCGCGCGCGAGCTGTTCTCCATCCAGCGGTCCAACCTGCTCATAGAGCTTGTCCTCCTGCGGGTGCTTCCAGCTCGTGGCCGGACGACTCGAGTTCGGACGACTCGAGTTCGGGCGACTCAAGTTCGAGATACTCCTGCACCGAGGCCACGCCCAGGCGTCGCGCTTCGAAAAGGCTCTCGAGGTGCTCGCGGGTGTTGACCATGCCGCGAGCGCGCAGCACTCCGTCGCCGTCCATGAGGGCGGCGTAGGGCAGTTTTAAAACCTGCCACGCCAGGCCGAGTTCGGTGGATACCACCAGCGGCAGCGACGAAACCCCGTTGTCGCTGGCGTAGCGGCGGTACTCGTCGGGGTCGCCGTCGCCGGCCAGTACCACGCGTGCGCTCGCGTCTTCGTCTGCTGCTACCCGCAGCAGGGTGGGCAGCAGGGTGCGGCAGAGCGGGCAGGTAGGCGAGAGAAAGAACAGCAGAGTGTCGCGCCCGTCGGGGCTGGGCGCACCCAGTTCCAGGCTGCTCCCATCGAGCGTGGCGAGCGACAGTCGCGGCGCCGGCTGGCCCACGGTCGGTCCCTTGGCCGGTGCCAGCGCGCCTGCCGGTGCTACCCGTTCGTGCAGCAGGCCCACCTGCCGCGAGAGCGCGAACACCACCAGTGCCAGTGCCACCACGCAGACCCACAGCAGCACGTTGGTTATGATCAGCGCCTGCACGGCGTCAGGCCTCCTCTCCGCTGGGCGATGACAAGGACATCAGCCGGTTGGATGCTGCCCACAGCAGGGTCGCGCAGGCCACGGTACCCGCGAACGACAGGCCGTCGAGCCACCCCAGCTGCCGCGTGTTGACGGGCGCGCAGGCGAGCAGGCCCATGGCCACCAGGGCCAGGTTGCGGCCTACCAGGCCGGGGTGCAGGCGTTGCGGTGGTCCGCCGCAGCCGCAGTCGAGGTCGCGGCGGCCACGCAGCAGGTTGATGGCGATGGCGCAGGAGTAGACCGTGAGCAACACGGCCGCCGCAAGCGCGGGCAGCAGCCCGGCCGCGGGCAACAGGAAGGCCACGGCCAGCAGCAGTTCTCCCACGCCGGTGGCCCAGGCGATGGGCGTGACCAGGCCGTCGGGCACGAGACGGTAATCCGAGAGCACCGAGCGAAAGGCCATCGGGTCGCCCAGCTTGTGCAGCGCTGCGCCCGCGAACAACAGCGCCATGCAGGCCCTCAGCGCCAGCGCCAGCACGGGATCAATCTCGGCCATGCTGATCACGGAATGCGGATCTCCCCGCCGGTCATGCCCGCTTCTTCTATGGTGTGCAGGTGGCGGCCGTCGCGCGCGTCGAGCACGCCGATGACGCCGATCTCGCCGTGGCGCAGGAACAGCAGTGGCTCGTCGTCCTGGCTCACCACTACCCTGTGGGCTCCCATTGATGGTGTGAAGAAACTGAGCACGCGATAGGCCAGGCTGTCGGGGGCGAGTCCGAGCACCGGGCGCAGGAAGGCGGGCAGAAGCGCGGGTATCTCAAAGGTATCTATGCGCGCGTGGTTTTCGGTGTCGTAGACCCAGATTTCGCTGCCGGCGTCCTTGTGCGAGCCGCGCTGGCCCTGGTGCACCAGCGAGTACAGGCGGCGGCTGTCGCGGTGCAGCGCGAGGTGCTGGGAGCCGCCCACCAACCAGGAATCGGCACGCTCTCGGTCGGTCATGAGCGACCAGCGCGCCACCAGCGAGGGCTTGTCGCCGGTAAACTCGACCTCGTGAAGGTAGCCGTCGAACGAAGCGAAGAGCCAGCGACTGCCGTCGCGCGCGCCTTTTTCGCTGAGAGGGTCTGCGACCACGTCGAAGAAGGGCTCGCTGCGCCTGGTCTCGGCGGCGCTGCCGTCGTCGGCCAGGGTGATGGCCAGGGCGGCGCCGTCACCGCAGAGCATGCCGAAGCTGCGCCGCCCGGTGGGGTACACCAGTGAACAGCCGGCCGTTGGGATCTCGGCTGCGAAGCGTCGTTGTTCGAGGTCAACGACAGTCACCGAACCTGACTGCACGAGGTTGAGCACCACGAGGAAACGCTCGTCGTCGAGCAGGGCCGACAGCGCGACCCCGTGTCCGGCCTCCGCCCCCTTGGTGGGCAGTTCGATCTCGCCCGTGACCGCGAGCGTGTGGAGATCGTAGATGGTCACGTAGTCGATTCGCTCGCCGCGGTGGCCGCGATCGTAGACCGGTTCGACCACGTAGACCTCGCGCCTCGAGTGGGACGTGTGCGGTGCCACACCCCCCAGCGTCCAGGTGATGTCGACCATGCCCAGCGCCTGCCCGTTGTCGCCGTCAAACAGTATGCTGTGGCGAAACAGGCGGTCGCCCACCCACAGCGCGTGCGGGCCGAGCTCCGGGCGCACGCTTTCGACCACACCGTGCGGGTCCTGGGTAACGATGGGCGCCTCGGGCGCAGACGGCCAGGCGGTGTCGGCGGCTGGGCCGAGGGCAAATAAAATCGCGGCAAACAGCGCTGGCAGTAGTGCTTTCACGGGCGAAAGCACAGCCTAGTTACGCGGCCGGCATGAGGCAAGGCGGCTCGCCGCCCGGTAATCGCGCTGCAGGCTGCCGCCGCCGGCCTACTCGACGCCGACTATCTTGACGTCGAAGGTCAGGTCCTTGCCGGCCAGCGGGTGGTTGAAATCAATCACGGCCGTTTCGTCTTTGATTTCGACTACGCGCACCGGACGACGGCTGCCGTCGGGCGCTCCCACCACGAGCATCGTTCCGGCTTCGCGGGCTTCTTCGGGTATCTGCGCCAGCTCGACCTGGCGGAAGGCCTCTTCGTCGATTTCACCGTAGCCATCGGAAGCCGAAAGCTTGACCTGCTTGCTCTCGCCCTCCGCGAGTCCGGCCAGGGCTGCTTCGAGGGCCGGCAGGATCTCGTTGCCACCCTGGGTGTAGACCATCGGGTCCCGGCCCTCGCTGCTGTCGGCCGTCGAGCCGTCGTCGAGCTTGAGCGTGTACTCTATAGAAACCTTGCTACCTTCCTTGACCACCTTGGACTCCTTGTCGTTGTCTTGCGCGTAAGCGGCCGAGGCCACCAGTACTGCCAGCAGGCCGGGGGTTGCGATCCGTGCAACGGTTGTAATGGTTTTAGTTTTCATAACGGGACTCCTTTCTCCAGTTTCGCTCTCGTTCGTTGCGCTCGATCGGTTCAGGACGCTCTTGCGACCCGGTTGCTGCGACGGCGCCCGCCGCCCGGTCCGGCTCCCTTGCTGTTCGAATCGCGGCCGTGTCGCTGGGGGTGGGTCGACTTGCTGGGCCCGCCGCCCGACGAGTTGTGCTTGCCGTTGCGCTGCGCGTGGACGTAGCGCTTTTCGTCGTCGGGTTGCGTCTCGAAGCCATCGACCACGCGGCGCTTGATCTTCACACCCAGCTTTCGCTCTATGGCCTTGACCTGCTGCGCGTCCTCCCTGGCTACAAAAGTATAGGCCTTGCCGCTGCGCTCGGCCCTGCCCGTGCGCCCTATGCGGTGCGTGTAAGCGTCTGGCGTGTTGGGAATGTCAAAATTGATTACGTGCGAGATGCCGGCCACGTCGATGCCGCGGGCGGCGATGTCGGTGGCCACGAGCACGCTGAAGCGCCCGTCACGAAAACCCTTCATGGCCCGGTCGCGCTGGCCCTGCGTCATGTTGCCTTGCAGTGCCACGGCCTCGTGCCCCTTGTTGCTCAACTGCTGGGCGAGCTTTTTGGCCCTGTGCTTGGTGCGCGAAAAAACGATGCCTGACTTGAAGTCGTCGCCGTCGAGCAGGTGCAGCAGCAGGTCTACCTTGCGCGTCGCTGCCACCGGGTAGAGCGCGTGCTCTATGGTCTCGATCGGCGCGGAATGCTCAAGCTCAAACACTTCGGGTTTGTACAGAACCTGGTTGGCCAGCTTGCGTATGGCCGACGGCATGGTGGCCGAGAACATCAGGTTCTGTCGGTCATCGGGCAAAGCGGCGATGATCTTGCGGATGTCGGGAAGAAATCCCATGTCGAACATGTGGTCGGCCTCGTCGATGACCAGCGTCTCCACGTGCGAAAGGTCAACGAAGCCCCTTCCGAAGAGGTCGAGCAGGCGCCCGGGACAGGCCACGATGATGTCGGGCTTGGCCTTCAGTCCCCTGATCTGGGTGCCGGCCGACACCCCGCCGAACACGGTGATGACCTTGGCCTTGGTAAACTTTGCCAGCAGGCGGGTCTCGGCCTGTATCTGCATGGCCAGCTCTCGGGTGGGCGCCAGTATGAGCGCGCGCGGACCGCGGCGGGGGTCGGTGACGATGCGTTGCAGTATGGGCAGCACGAAGGCGGCGGTCTTGCCGGTGCCGGTCTGGGCCAGGCCCAGTACGTCGTAGCCTTCGAGCGCTGATGGGATGGTGGCCGCCTGTACCGGGCGGGGCGTGACGAAGCCGGCCTCCTTGATGCTGCGGCGAAGCGTGTCGTCGAGCGGCAGCTGCTCAAAAGCGGTCACCGTATCAGGAGAGCCGCCGTGGTTGGGGGCAGGCATGTCGGGAATAACATGGTCGGAAGGGGAAGTGCCAGGAATAGAGGCGTCAGGAATAGAGGTAGTATCGTTCATTGAAAATAATTAACTCGTGGATGGACGTACACATTCGGTGTACCCACCGGTAGATTCAGACCCGTACAACAGAGAAGGGTGTGGATTTATTGAAACACGGCGCGATCTTCCTGAAGAAGCGATCCTGCTGTGCGCCGCCAGTCGCCGGAAGGGCGACCATCAGAGACTGATTATATAGCCGGACCCTGCTGCCGGCGCAAGCGCAATCGAACTCAGCTCGCATTGTAAGCCCTGCAGGACCCAAAAACAGGCCTCATCGAGGAGCCTGCTCGGCTGATGGCGAGTACCGGCAAGTGCTTAAGCAGCTCGAGTTAAGGGCAACTGCCGTTAGCAGCCCCATCGTCGAAGAGGTCGCAGTCGATGATCGCAGCGGTAGCCATGCTGATGCCGCGGCAGGCTCGGCATTGAACAGACGAATTGACGCAAGCCGCGAGATCCGAAGCTGTCGCCGCGGCGCAACCCGGAAACGCAGAGGCCAGTGAGATCCCGGGATTGACGCACTTTTTTGTGATGTCCTTTAATACCTTGCCGCTTGCCGGATCACATACCTTGGCGATCTTCCCCCGCGGGTCCGATCCAATGCAGGCTCCGATGGCGGTACTGTTCTGAATATTACCGTACTTTAGACCGCTTTTTTCGCACTTGTTGAAGACCTTGAGAAAGGTGTCGGCACACTTCGTCGCGGTGCCGACAACCGCAAGCTGGCAGCGTGAGGCAATGCGATCGTCGACCTCGGTCACCATCGCTGTGTCGGGTTCAGGCCCTACAAGATCCTGCAGCCGGTTCAGTACTTGTCGCGTGGCGGCCAGGTTGAAGGATTCAACGTTGGTAACGCCAAAGAAAGGATGGGTCGGGAGGCCACCGGAATCGCTGCGGGTGCAGCGCTTGTTGAAGTCCTTGAGGCTTTTCGCTTTGGATTTAGCGATCCTGTTTTTTCGATCGGCGACCAGGCATTCAGCGAGCGAAAGAGAACCGAGTCTGCCCCGGGCGTGGTCCTTGATGCAAGCACCTATGTCTTTTCCGGTGTCGCTCGCGACCTTCGTCAGGTCTTTACCGAGCGAGTTCATACAACTCTGTTGGCCACGGGTGGGTGGGCCGATGGTCGAGTTTGGTGCTCCCGGCGTACTCGAACCGACTATGTTAGCCGCCCAGCTGGTGGGCTGGCCCGCAAAGTTGAGGGGGTTGCTTCTTTCCAGCGACGCACCACTACCATCGGCCGCTGCCGGCCAATCGCCGAAGTCAGAATACTCTACTTCATCTATGATCACTTGCGGTACATAGGGCCCGGGAGTTACGAGGTCACCGCAGATGGCGCCGTTGGATTCGGGGGCGTCGGGCTTACGCATGCGCACGGTGTCCGAAAAGTTGTCGAGGCGGCCCGTGTAGGGGCCGACAATTACGACAGATGGATCGAGTCCGTAAAGATTACGAAAATCGGCCAGGTCACTGGGCGCCAATTGTGGATCGAAGCTCACGATCAGCAGGAACCCGTCTGCCGGGATCGAGGTTCCCAGGGTGAAGTTGTAGTCCACTCCCCCGGTGAGTCGCCACGGATGAACCCCGTCCAATCCGTAGTCAGTGAAGAGGTCCACGGTCGTGCCCGAAGGGTTGTAGAGTTCTACAAACTCGCCGTTGATGGTCAGTCCTGTCACGGGCGGGTGGTACATGATCTCGTTCACGATAACTTCGGCCGTTAGCGGCTTTTCGTTGGCATAGGCGTAGGTAGGCTCGCTCAGGCGCATTACGGGGCCAACGGCGTCAGGAAAACGCCCGAAAGAGACGCCGTTTTCGATCGCTCCAAACTCGGCGTAGTCTCTCGCCCCGGTCAGCACGCCGTCAACCGCCTCCGAGAGAACCACTTGATCGCCGCAGGCCGAACTGAATGCGAATAACAGGGCGTCCTGGTCCAGGACGACGTACCCCCCACTGGGTATGACCGTGGGGGAAGGGATTTCGTACTTGCTGAGATTCGAAAGACTGTCGGAGAGCAACCATCCTCCTACGTCGATGGGAGAGCTGGAGGAATTGTATATTTCAACCCAGTCGATACCGGGATCCGAGTGCGTGAATACCTCGTTGATGCGTATGTCAGTGAGCTGGGCGAATGGTACGACGCTGCGCAGCGCGCCAAAATTCTGTGCACTGGTCCCGGCGTTGAACACGTTGGCCTCGCCGAAAGTGCTGGAGGATCCATCATTGTATTTGGACGTCGGGGTTATCGCGGAGCTAGGATTCTGTTCGAGCTTGAAAATCTCTGTAGAGCCGATTCTGTTCACAGGCCGAATTCCTTCGCCGGCAGGGCCGAATACCACCGCCCCCGAGTCGTTTATTATCGTTATCTGCGAATCGCTATTGGATACTTTCCAGTTTGCGATCGCCGGATCGCAGGACGGCGCTACGCACTCAACGGTGACATAGGTCCCGGCGGTATCCGCTGCCGCGCGGACGTTTACCCACCATTTGCCGAGCAGGGGCTGCAACTCGGGCACGTTGTTACCGAGTTTTTCGGAGAGTGTGATGATCGTGCCGCTTCGCAGGTTTGACCAGAGATCGGCATTGGTCAGTCGAAGTAAAAAGGATTCTTCAGCCAGTGGGACACCGGCGTTATTGACGACCAGGACCTGCCAGTTGCGCATGTCGAGACCGTCCTGGATTACGACCAGCTCGATCCAGTCGCCACCGTTGCCCGATCGTCTTCCCCAGTATGGGTCGGAAGCCGCGTTAGCGAGGAAGCTGTTGCCGTCCACCGCATTGTATTCGTTCAGTATCACCGGCGCCGACTGAACCGGAGCAGCAAAAAAAGCGAACACGAGAATAAGTGCCGGCAGAGATGCTCGTCGTTTCATGGCTTGTGCCCCCTGCATCCAGCGAATCGCTGGATCTCCGGGAGTCGCGCGCTCTCACGCGAGGAATTGCCGCTGGCCCTCCGTGGGGGGCAGTGGTCATCGAGGCAGTTGACCCATTCCAGCATTGCGTATTCCGTGGCTCTCCGGGGCAAGCCTTATCGTACGTTGTCGGATTGCCCCAGCTCTGTACAACATTATAAAGGGTTTTTTCGCTGCGTTGTCGCTATAACTGGCCGCGCTTATCGTTTCGCCCCCCCCATGTGCTCCGGCGTTCAACGACCGAGGTTCGACTTCTCTGTATGTGTTAGAGCCGAGCCTGGGCCAATATATATCGCCTCGCCCATGAATCCCGACGGCCTGCCCGCTTAATCAATCACTACCAGGGATGTGGCGGCTGGGGTTATTGACAGGCGCTGGATAATAGAACTAGCCTTGGTTGGGCCCCTGCGAATGCTTTTTTCCGGATCTGAGAATAACGGTCGAGTAGTTTCGAGGTACGAGTGTAAGTACTTCGTCTCCGAAACCGCCTGCGCGGCTATCAGGGAATACCTGGCGCCGTTCGTAAAGCCGGATGCATATGCGGCGGGCAGGGAAGGGTTCTGCTACGACGTGTGCAGCCTGTACCTCGACAGTGGTGATCTGCGCTTGTGTCGTATGACCGAAGAGGGTCACAAGAACCGCTTCAAGCTCAGGATGAGGCGCTACGCCGAGGGACCCGACGAACCGGTTTACCTGGAAATCAAACGGCGCAGCGACAACGTGGTGTTGAAAAGCCGCGGCCGTATCGACCTGGGGGGGGCCTACGGGATGTTGGAAGGGCTCGCCGGTGGCAAGCCCGATGCCGCGTCGTGGGGCGATCCGGCAAGAGCCGAGTTCGACAACCTCGCGCGCGCAGCGCAGGCCGGACCCGTTGTCAGGATCAAGTATCGGCGCGAAGCCTACGAGTCGGTCGGAAGCCAATCCCTGAGGATCACCTTCGACTCCGACTTATCATATTCGGTCACGCTCGAGAACGCCCTTTCTTTGAACGGGGGGCAATGGGTTGAGACAGACCTCGAAGGGACGATTATGGAAATCAAGTTTACCGGTACTTTTCCGTCATGGCTGCGTCGGCTCATCGACGTGTTTCAGCTCCAGAAGCAGTCGATACCGAAGTACGTGATGTCGATGGAGCAAGCGCAGGAGAGGGGTATCTACAGGCCGCTGGCGGACCGCTTTCTTCACAACTTTGCGTCTTCTCCCGAGACAGGGATCAAGGGGTCCTGATCCATGGGTGCATTGATAGATGTTCTCGAGAGATCCAGCGGCGCCGCTCCCGCGGACGTTATGGAGACCCTGCTGTTGTGCGCGTTGCTCGGGCTGGTGCTCGGCCAGCTGATCGCCTGGGCCTATGTTCTGACCCACACCGGACTTTCGTACTCGCGGTCTTTCACCCAGTCGTTGGTATTATTGACGCTCGTTGTCAGCTTGGTGATGCTGGTAATAGGCAACAACATTATCACTGCTTTTGGCTTGATAGGGGCGCTGGCGATCATCCGCTTCCGCAACGTGCTCAAGGATACCAAGGACATGGTGTTCGTATTTCTCTCCCTGGTGGTGGGCATGGCGATCGGCTCTGGCAAGTACCTGACCGCGGGCGTGGGAACAATCACGATCATCATCGTAATGCTCTATCTCCACGTCACCTCTTTTGGCACCAAGTCGAAGATAGATGGACACGTGAGCTTCGTTGTGTCGCACGGTGGTGGCGATGACGACTGCTACGCGGGAGCCTTCAGGCGTTTTTGCCGGGTTTTCAAAGTGGTGTCGGTGCGCCAGACCGGTACCGCTGGGGTTTCTGAATACGTGATCGAGGTCAGGCTGCGTGATCTCGATCGCAGCCGCGAGCTGGTAGACTCGCTCATGGGTATTCCGGAAGTTACCAACGTAGCGCTGGTCATGAATAACAAGCTGTCGGAGGTTTGAGATTGATGGTGAACGAAACACCCATCAAGACTCCGATGAAACAACGCTTGCGGGAGTTCGCCGGTACTCCGCTGTCCGTTGTGGTGTGGTTGATGGCCATTGGTGGGGTCATTTTGCTATTTTCCAATGAGGCCCGGCAGTTCGAGTACGGCGGGTTTGCCCGCTCCACCCATTACGAGGTATCGCCTGGTGTCGACGGCACGCTCGAGATGCTGGCTGTTGATCTTTACGACCAGGTGGAGAGCGGACAGGTAGTGGCCTTGCTGGACGGTTCTGAGCTTGACGGCAGGCTCGCCACGGCGGAGGCCGTGCTGAAAAAACTGGAGGCGGATCTCACGGCCTCGCGGGTGAAATTGGCGGCCGAAATCACGAGAAACGGAAACCGTTTGCGTCGTGACGTTCGCAGCTTCGAAATGGATGCTCAGCGGCTTCGGCTCGACGTTCTCGAGGTGGCTGTCTTGATCGCCAACGACGAAGCGAGGGAACAACTGGCCGCGTTGGTGGTAGCGAGGATGGACGCGTTACCGACCTGGAACATGACGCGAAAGGAACAACTCGGGGCCGCGCAACTTCGACTGCGCCAGATCGTGGATCGCAAGGCCGCGAACAAGGTGTTGCTCCGGCAAACCGAGAAAGCCGCCAGGCTGGCAGAAGCGCGGGTGCATGCCTTCGATAAAAACCTGCCCGAAGCCGAACAGGGCTTGGCCACTCTCGCACCATTGCAGACAGCCCTCGCGGTGCAGGCTCGTCTTCTTGACGAACTCCGTGCCGAGCGCGATCGGCTGGTTCTGCGGTCGCCGATAGCCGGCAGCGTGAGCCAGGTACTCAGCCACCCGGGTCAGGCGGTGCTGGCCGGCGAACCGGTGGTGTTGGTCAGCAGGACTTTCGCGACTGAAGTAGTGGCCTACCTGCCCGAGCAGGACGCACGAGAAGCGCGACGTAAACAAGCAGTGGTGCTTTCACGACGTTCGGACCCAAGCGTGGTGGCAGAGTCGGTGGTGCTCAGGGTCTCTCCGGTTGTAGATGCGCTACCCGAGCGCTTATGGAGCAGGCCGGGCGTGGCAGAGTACGGCCGGTCCTTCGTGGTGGCCGCAGCGGCGCCACTGGGACTGGCTCCCGGCGAAGCGGTGAAGATCAGCTTTACCGGCGAAGAAGGCGGCAGCTGGACCGAACCGCGCTGAGCCGCAATCTGCAGGCAAACTTGTCGGGGGCTGTTGCAAGATGCCCAGGGGCGGAATCGAACCACCGACACGGGGATTTTCAGTCCCCTGCTCTACCGACTGAGCTACCTGGGCGTGAGGGCAACACGCAGGTCGCGCGCGGCGGCCGGCGCAACCTGCCTACGCAACCTGTCTAACGGTGTAGGGCGGGGGGGTCAACACGCTGCCGGGGGTATGGAGGCAGGCTGCTGTCCGCCAATCGCGGCTCAGTGGCCCGTGGGGCAGCGGCGCTCGACCAGGTCGATGACCTCGGCGGCCAGGTCGGCGCCGCCCAGTCGCTTGATCTCCTGCAGGCCGGTGGGGCTGGTCACGTTTATCTCCGTGAGCAGCCCGCCGATTATATCCAGGCCGGCAAAGTATATGCCCGCCTCGGATAGCAACGGCTCTATCGTGCGGCAGATTTCGTGTTCGCGTTGGCCGATGTCGGTAGCCACCACGCTGCCGCCCACGTGCAGGTTGCCGCGCAGATCGTCTGCGCGCGGCAACCTGCGCATGGCACCGGCCGCACGGCCTTCGAGATAGACCAGGCGCGTGTCGCCTTCGCGCGACGCGGGCAGGTAGCGCTGGGCCATGACCTGGCGGCACCCGTTGTCGGTGGACAGTTCGAGGATGGCGTTGATGTTGAGGTCGCCCGTCGACAGGCGAAAGATGCCCTGGCCGCCGCAGCCGTCAAGCGGCTTGACGACCACGTCCTCGCCCAGGCGCTGCATGAAGGCCAGCACGCGTTGCGGGTCGGCCGTTACTATGGTCTCGGCCACGAGATCGGGAAAACGCAGGATGCTCAGCTTCTCGCTTATCTCGCGCAGGCCCGCAGGATCGTTGAACACGAAGGTGCGCGCGGGGTCGGCCAGGCTGAGCAGCTGGGTGGCAAAGAAAAAGTCCGAGTCAAAGGGCGGGTCCTTGCGCATGAAGATCGCGTCGAAGTCGTCGGCGCGCTGGTCGGCCCACTGCCCGAGTTCGAAGTGCTCGCCCTGCACGGGCTTCACCGTTACCGGCGCGGCGTGGGCCGCCAACCCGTCGTCGTACAAGAGCTGGTCAACCTGGCAGAACCAGTTGTCGTGGCCGCGCGACTGGGCTTCGGCCAGGAAGACAAAAGACGTGTCCATGCTGATGTCTATCCCGTCGAGCGGGTCCATGACGAAGAGAAATTTCATGATCGGCTGGCTACCTGTTGGCTGGCTACCTGTTGGCTGGCTACCTGGCCACCGGTGGCCGCGCGGTTGCGGCAGTGCTGTCGGCCCCGCTCCGCCGGCTTTCGCCCGGCGCGCCCCCCCCAGGCCTGCCCACCCCGGCCCCCACCCATCAGACCGGCACCCCGCCGCACAGCCCCCGCCCCCCCCCCCCCCCCCACGCCCCCCCCCCGCTGCGGCGGTTG
>JACNKC010000110.1 GCA_014382245.1 Pseudomonadota bacterium
CGCCGGCACCCAGGAAGCTGTCGCATTCGCTGTCAACAAGACAAGCGCCGCTCAGTAGCCCCGCAGTACAGGTAGCATCGTTTGAAAAACTCTCGTCGATGACGACGGCCGAGCAGGCAATGCGCTTGCTGTTGCTCACGATTCGAGCCGAGCCACCGCGTATGTTGGAAGGAAGGCCGACGATCACTTCATCCTCGCTCAAAACCTCGGTGTTATCGGTGCCCACTGTGAAGGTGCCGCCTATGGGAACGTCCTCGGCGCCGTTGCCCGCGGGATCGCTCACGTCGTTAAGAGGCGAGCCACCTATAGAGTCGAAAATCTCTATACCTATCCTTATGGTTGTGCTGTCCAGGGAGGTACAGGCAAACACCGTTTCCATACCGTTGTTGTGGATCACGTTAGGCACGTAATAAATCGTGCGCGCTGCCTTGCCGCCGAAAAGCGGCTCGGGGCTATCGACCACGCCCGCGTAAGCCGGCGCCGCCAGCAAGCCGACAACGGCCACCGAGCAAATAATTCTCACAACACTTTTCATCATCTATCTCCTGGAGAAATCCTACTTCACTACCCCAGCAAGTGGGGCAATTACCACATCTAATAACATATCCCGCAACCCGCTGACCAGAGGAAAAACCGCCGTCTCACACCCATGTGGGTAAAAAACCGCCCAAAAAGAGCTCCCCTCGCCCGGCTTTCCCCTAGCCACACATCCGCCAACCGAAAAACTGCAACTCCCATGCCACTCTCCTGCCCCCCCCGGCGGGGGCACGTAACGCAGGGGGCAAACCATGATGATCCGCCACCTGTGCGCAATAGTCGGCTGCTGGTATGCAGCCCTCTGCGCGGTAGGCGCATGCTGGCAGGCGGCAAGCGCATGCCGAACGGCGATAGAATGTCGTCTGCCCTGGCGCAGCCGAGGGACAGTAGTCCCGAGTCCCGGCGGCCAGCTGCTCAGGCAGCCAGGCTCACCGGGAGGTGGGTGATGCCGCTTATGAAGTTCGACGGCCTCCGCGGGGGTGGCCCGTCGCCAACCAGCTGCAGGCCCGGCATGGCGCGGGCTACTTCCTCGAACATTACGCGCAGTTCGAGACGGGCCAGGCTCGCGCCCAGGCAGAAGTGCGGCCCCCAGCCAAAAGCGATGTGCTCGTTGGGGTGCCGGCCGATATCAAAATCCATGGGCCGCTCGAAGGCGCGCTCGTCGCGATTGGCTGAATCGTAGAGCAGCAGCAGCTTCTCGCCCTCTTCTATCGTCTGCCCGTGCATCTGGACGTCACGCGTGGCGACGCGCGCCATGTTCTTGATGGGAGTCACCCAGCGCAGCATCTCCTCTACGGCCATCGGTATGCGCGACTGGTCTTCTACCAGGGCCGCGAACAGTTCGGGCTTTCGCAGCAGTTCGTACATGCCGCCCACTATCACGTGGCGAGTCGTTTCGTCGCCACCCACGAGCAGCAACAGCGACTCGTACAGCAGTTGCTCTTCGCTCAGTTGCTTGCCGTCGATCTCGGCGT
Source organism: Pseudomonadota bacterium (assembly GCA_014382245.1). Classification (GTDB taxonomy): domain Bacteria; phylum Desulfobacterota; class Binatia; order UBA1149; family UBA1149; genus UBA1149. The sequence goes on from JACNKC010000110.1 coordinate 1,512, forward strand.
GCACGAGGATGCTGATGAGATCGTCCTGCCTCGGACGAGCCCGGCGGTCAGCGATCACCTTCTGCTCGTAGTCTGTGTACTCGAACATCGTCAGCGCGGCCTTTTCCATCTGCGCGGGATCGTTGGCCGAGGCACCACATACCAGCTCGTCGGACCAGCGCAGCAGGGTCGCGTGGTCGGCCGGGTCTATGCCCAGCATATCGCCTATGACGATGAGCGGCAGCCACGCGGCAAAATCCATCACGAAGTCGAACTCGCCCTTGCCGACAGCCTTGTCGATGAGGCCGCGGCAGATCTCGCGTATGCGCGGTTCGCGGGCCTGCACCTGGCGGACAGTAAAACCCTTGTTGACCAGTCCGCGGCGTTTCTTGTGCTCGGGATCGTCGAGGTCGATCAGGTGTGGCAGCGGCGGCGTGGCCGGCCTGATGCCACCGGTGTTCGAAAAAGTTTCGGGATCCTTGGCCACCTTGAGTATGTCGTTGTAACGGCTGATGCCCCAGATTCCCGACGGCTCATCCCAGTAAGCCGGCGCGTTGCCGCGCATCCAGCGGTAGGTATCAAAAGGCTCGCGCTCGTAGAACGTGCCCTCGATGAGTTCGACGTCGGAGTTAATCGGGTGGTCTGTCTGGGCCATGTACGGCGTGTTCTCCCTGGGTAAATTGTCTGCCGTGCCGGTCAGGCGGGCGGCGCGAGCCCGGCCGCAAACACGTCCACAGCGCGGTAAAGTCGACGGGTGAGATCGCCCAGGCTGTTGCCCTCGTGTTCGTCGAGCATCATGACACCGAACAATCCGGGCAACAGCATGGTAACGGTTTCATAAGCTTCGAGTCCGCTGCGCACGAGGCCACGCTGGCTGGCTTCTTCCAGGTAGGCGGTAAGCACCATGACCAGTTCGATTTCCTTGTCGGCCAGCTCGGCGGTGTGCCTGAACACTGCCACGAACATCTCGCGCAAGAGCTCGCGGTCTTCCCGCGACAAGCACTCCACCATGGCGTGGACCACCTGGCGCAAAAACGCCCTGGGCTCGGCGCGGCTGGAAGAGTCGAGTTGTCCGGCAACCTGCCGCTGGTAATCCATCAAGAGCTCGAGCAGCACGTGCTCGCGGGTAGGAAAGTGCAGGTAGAAGGTGCCGCGGGCCACGCCGGCGGTGCGCACGATGGCTTCGATCTGCGCAGCGGCCACGCCCTCGCGTCGGAACTCGGTAAGAGCGGCAGCCATCAACTTGTCGCGCGTGGCCTGGCGCTTGAGTTCTCGCGGCGGGGTCTCCACTGCAGTGCTGTCGGCGGCTTGCGGCACTTGACTGACATATGTCAGTGACACCCGTCAGTCAAGAAATCGTGCTCGCCGATGCTTGAAAAACAACGACGGCTGCCCTACTGCTGCCTGGCTTGGCGACTTAGAAAAATGCTTGCGCGAAGAGGAAAATTCCCATGTTGCTTTTGACACGAGCTACGCTGTTCGCCGCGCTGCTGGTCAGCAGCGTAAGCCCGGCCGCAAACCCTGCCCAAGCAGATCCCCCGGCCGACTCGACCGCGCTTCGCTTCAGCGCCATCCCCGACCAGAACGCCACCGAGCTCGAGGCCAGGTACAAGCCCGTGGCCGACTACCTCGCCGGCCGCCTGGGCACAGCCGTGGAGTACGTGGCCGCGGCCGACTACCAGGCCTCGGTAGAGATGTTCAAGAACGGCGACGTCCTGCTGGCCTGGTTCGGTGGACTCACCGGTGTGCAGGCCCGCGCGGCGGTACCCGGCGCCCACGCCATCGTGCAGGGCGCCGAGGACCCCCACTACTACAGTTACTTCATTGCCCACCGCTCTGCGGGACTGGTACCTTCGGAGCAGTTTCCCCTGGCCATTGCCTCGTTGCCCTTCACCTTCGGTTCGGAAAGCTCGACCTCGGGGAGGCTGATGCCCGAGTACTTTCTGCGCCGTGCCACGGGCAAGTCGCCCGCAGAGTTTTTTGAGCAGCCCTACGGGTTCTCGGGCAGCCACACGCGCACGGCAGAGCTTGTATGCTCGGGCGGCCGCATCAAGGCCGGTGTCATCAACTACCTCACCTGGGACGGCATGGTAGCCGACGGCCGCGTGGACACGACCGAATGCCAGGTGCTGTGGAAAACGCCAGCCTACGCCGACTACAACATGACGGCCCACCCCGACATCGAGCGGCTCTTTGGTGCGGGCACGACAGCGCGGCTGGCTCGTGCGCTCACGGCTATGAATGACCCGGCATTGCTGGCAGCCTTCGCCCGCAGCAGGTTAATCCCCGCGAGCGACGGCGAATTCGAGGGCATAGCGCGCGTGGCCCGTGAGCTGGGCCTGCTCAGGACCCGGGAAACCGCACGCTGATTCCACTGCTCGAAATCAACGACCTGCGAGTAGACTACGACGGCAGGACGGTACTCGCCGTTGACCACCTGGCCGTCGGACCGGGCGAGTGCGTGGCCGTGGTTGGCCCCAGTGGCGCGGGCAAAACCACGCTGCTGAGATCCTGCAATGGCACCGTGCCCGCCGCTGCCGGTGGTGTGGCCATCAACGGGCGCGCGTTGAGCGACATGGGCGAGCGCGAACTTCGCCGCACGCGATCCGAGCTCGCCTTCATACCGCAGGACCTCGCGCTGGTGCCCGAGCTCAGGGTAGTGGCCAACGTACTCGCCGGCGGCTTCGGCCGCGGAGGATTGTTGACTGCTCTGCGCGCGCTGCTCAAGCCTCGCCGCGCCGACGCCCAACGTGCCTTCGAACTACTGCAACGCGTGGGCGTGGGCGACCAGCTCTACAAGCGCAGCGACAAGCTCTCCGGTGGCGAGCAACAGCGGGTGGCCGTGGCGCGAGCGCTGTTCGGCGGCCCGCGCGTGCTGCTGGCCGACGAGCCGGTGGCCAGCGTTGACCCCGAGCGGGCGCGCGACACCCTGGCGCTGTTGCTTGAGCTGGCCCGCGAGCAGGGTTTTGCGCTGTTGGTAAGCCTGCACAACCTCAAGCTCGCGCGCGAACTGTTCGGTCGCCTGCTGGGTCTCAGGCGTGGCCGCTTGCTGTTTGACTGCGCCCCAGAACAGCTCGGCCCCGGAGAGCTCGCGGCGCTTTACGCGCTGGATCCGAGCGAAGATGAGCAGCGCGACTGACAGCCGCGCGGGCACGCAGCGCACGATGGTCGGCGCCGGCAAACGCCGCGCGGTAGTCGGCGCGATCGCGGCCGCAGGCCTCGCCTCGGCCGCCTTGCTCAGTGCCCAGGGCCAACTGGCGCTTCCCGGCCTCGAGTCGCTCGAACTGCTCGCACGTTTTTTCTCACACGCCCTGCGGCCGGCCCTGGACTACGGCTCGCCCTTCGTACCGGTGAGCGCGCCACCACTGCTGTTGCAGGTAGCCACCGCCACCTGGCGAACGGTGCAGCTGGCCGTGGCTGCCATGAGCCTCGCGCTTCCAGTCGCGCTGCTGCTGGGCTTCGCGGGTGCCAGCGCCTGGTGGCGACTGCCGGGGCCTGGCGGGCGTGCCGTCTTGCGCCGCCTGGGCCCGTTGGTCTACGCTCCGGCGAGGGTCGTAATGACACTGGCGCGCTCGGTACACGAGCTGCTGTGGGCACTGCTGTTCCTGGCGGCCGTGGGACTGAGCGACACGGCAGCCGTGCTGGCCATTGCCATCCCCTACGCCGGCACGCTGGGCAAGGTGTTCTCCGAGATGATAGACGAGGCGCCGCGCGACGCCGCCGTGCAACTGACCGGCAGCGGCGCGACCGCGGCCCAGGCCTTCTCGGTGGCGCTGTTGCCACGCGCGCTGCCCGACATGGCGGCCTACAGTTTCTATCGTTTTGAGTGCGCGCTCAGGTCGGCCGCGGTGCTCGGGTTTTTCGGCCCCGAAACGCTGGGTAAATTCATCCGGCTTGCGTGGAACGAATCCCTGTACGCCGAACTGTGGACCTACCTCTACGCGCTGTTCACCCTCATAGCCCTGAGTGACATGGCAAGCCGCGCGCTCAGGCAACGGTTTCTCGGCGAGGCTCCTGCGCGATGAAAACGAGCGCCGAAGAACTCAGGCGCGCGCGCCCGCGCAGCCGCCTGTTGCGAGCCGTTGCGTGGGCGGCGGCGGCTCTGGTGTTGCTCTCATGGGCGAGCGGAGACTTCGGGCTTGAGCAACTCAGCGGTGAACGCCGCCTGGCCAACCTCGAGCGCTTTACGGGAGAGCTTCGTCCCTGGCCCGTTCAACAACAGGGCGGCTTCGACGCAGCTTCGACCGCCGACTGGCAAACCGTGTACGACTGGGCCGCCGCCCTGATGGCCGACGGAGGCAGCGCGGCGCTCGCATCTACGGCTGCCATCGCCGTGCTGGCCTCGGTGCTGGCTGCGCTGGCAGGCTACCTGGCCTGCTGGCCAGCGGCGCGAAACGTCGCCTGCCCGGCGCCCTTCTTCGGCGGCCCGGCCGTTGCCGCCCAACGTCCAGGACTGGGCTGGACGCGCTGGGCCTGGTCGGTACTCAACCACTCGCTGCGCGCAGTGCTGCTGTTTGCGCGCGCGGTGCCCGAGTACCTGTGGGCCTTTCTGCTGGTGGAGTCACTGGGCTACACGGCCCTTCCGGCCGTGCTGGCGCTGGCCATCCACAACGCCGGCATACTGGGACGCCTGGGAGCCGAGACCGTAGAAAACATGCCCCCGGCGCCCGCGCGTGCCTTGGCCGCGGCCGGCGCGACGAGATCACAGACCGCCGCGGCCGTGTTTCCGGGCCTGCTGCCGCGACTGCTGCTGTATTTTTTCTACCGCTGGGAAACCTGCGTGCGTGAAGCCACCGTGCTCGGCATGCTGGGCGTGCTGTCGCTGGGCTCGCTCATACGCGACGCCCGCGCCGGCAATCTTTACGACGAGCTGTTCTTCTACGTGCTGCTGGGGGCGATGATGGTGCTGGCGGGTGACCTTCTGTCGGCACTGGCCCGCGGTCTCGTGCGCCGGGCTTGAGAGAAGCAGTGTTTGCCGGTTCAGGCCGTCGCCGAGGAGACGCTGCCGTGACGCAACAGGCGGCCGGGCAGCGGGTCGCCGGCAGATACAGTGTCGCAACCATCGCGACGAATGATCACGCCGTTCACGACCACGAGATCTATGCCGCTGGCGTCGACCAGCAGGCGATCGGCGCCGCCGTTAGCCAAAGCGCTACGCGCGCTTCAGTCCAGATCGCATACCCCCCAAGCCAAACTGCGATCCATGTTCAGGCTTGTCCCGCACCGGGCGCGAGCCGAGAGACGCGGGGGAAGCACGCTAACAACATCAGCACACAGGGGACTCTGGCCCGGCTCAAAGGCGAAATCTGTCTGCGCACAGCCAGGTGCAGCAGGAAGCGCGCCGTTGCCGGAGGTCACGCTGCCTCCGGCAACAGTAACCTTCCTCGCGCTTACACCATCTCCTTCGTTACCGCTAACCTGTGTGTTCTTGATAACGACTTTCGCCCTAAATCCAAGGGGGGCAAAAGACGACAGTACCCCCCTTCCGTTATCGGCAATAACTGAATTCTTCACGACGATCTTGCGCGCTTGTGCAGCAAGAACGCCGGCCTCTACCACTCGCTCCACGCGAACACCGTCGAGAACAAGTCGGCCTCGCTCAACCAGTACGCCTATGCCGGGACAGTCACTGATAATAATGCCCCTTAACTTGCCGCCCGCACGAAAATGCAAGGCTCCATGACTCCCACCATTGGTCACGCTGCCCGGACCGACGATCACGCATTTACCCAGGCACTCTATCGCACTCGTATAATCGCCGACCCCCAGGTCGATGCTATTGGCCACTATAGAGTAACCGTTCATGTTCAAGCGACCGCGCACAACCGTTACCGCGGAGGCCTGGTGCAATGAACAATCCAGATTTGACGTCAGCCGGGCTTTACCACTTACCCTCTGTCCGCAAGTTGATATGTCTACCTCTGCAACTCCCGCGGTTACTCCCACTACTACCGGCGCGAAGCCGACTATGAGTGCCATGACCAACCCAAGCCGAGGGCTGTTAATATTTTCTCTCTCAGCGATTCTCATGGCTTGAATTGCGCCCACCCTGACAACAGCACGGCTCCGGGGCAGTGGTTCCAAGACATACTCGGATGGTCCTTTAAGCACAGGTTCTTCGTTAAATTGAAACTATCAATCGACCAGTCGGCCACATCGCTTATCCCATTGCCTACGAAAATATTGTGCTTAGAAGCATTCACGCTGTCGTTAAACCTCGCACCGTTGGGCAGCCAGACTCCTATTCCGCATCCGGTCACCCTGTTGTGAACCAGCTTCAGTGAGGAGGTTGACAAGCTCATATCTATTCCCCAAGCTCCACCCGAAACCATGTTCTCCGACAATAAAAGGCTGTTCGAACCAACGAAAATCCCCTTTCGGTATTCACTTACAAGTGAAAATTCGACGGTCTCAACAGAAGCCACCCCACTCACACCTCCATCTGATGGGGCAGTGACCAATAGACGTGAGGCCTTTGTGCCCGATAAACCGCTTCCCGTCACACCAGTCTGAAAACCGTCAATCTGTCCTGGCCCTTTCACCTCTGTTCCAGGGTGAGTAAGCTCAACACCGGTATCGCAAGTAGTCGAAGGATCGCAAACGATTCGGTAACCACCCAGATCAAGAACCGCTGCCGATCCCGCTACTCGTAAGCCAACACCAGCACCCGAACACAGAACGTCCTGACTTAGAGCAACGTTGCTATTGACATCATCCCCGCATTCGCAGATCCCTCCCGATGTACTGTCGCAACAACCGTCGCCCAATGAGGTACAAGCCGTTACGGGGGAAGCATGAACCAAACTCCACACCATAATCGCCACAATCAATAACCACGTTCTCGTAAGAGTCGGCACCCACACCCGGATAATGCTTGGTTGCCCTTTCATAGCCACCTCCTTCCCCCGCTCCGGAAGAAAACCTTGCGGGAGAAATCTCCGTGCTCACCTTGCGGTGGCGCTTCGTTGTTTCCGTCCAGACTATCGCTCGCTTTCAGGACGGCTGAACTCAACTCGCGTACAACGGTGTGGCCACAGCAGCCCACGAAGCCAACCGTCTGCTCTCAAACGGCCACTCCCCACGCCACTGTGCGCTGTGCGCTGTGCGCTGTGCGCTGTGCGCTGTACGCCACCTGTATAGGACATAAGTATTCAGGCTGTCAAGAGTTTCCTACCCCCCCCCCGAAAAAAACCTGAACCCCGCGTTTTCAGCGGAATATTGCTGCGATTTTTTGGCGTTGGTGCATGAATCGATATCAGCGCACACGTCGCCTGTGCTTCGGATCATCAGGGAACCAGCTTCTGCGAGCTCGGCATCCCGAGCACAGACATCCTGTTCAGCAAGTTACATGCGGCCAACATCTCATTTCGTTGAGCCATTGGATGGCGAGCCCGAAGGCCTGATCCAATGATTCTTTTGTATCGATAGAAAGTGTTCTCGGCTCGGGCCTGCCGGTGTTGCCCTTTCTCGCGGCGCCACTGCGCTCGGCCAATTCGAGCAATTCGCCTGATGTGTCGGTCTCTGGTCCGAAGAATCGGATCCCCTGATATGACCGCCCCGCGTTGAGGCGGGACGACGACATAGGCACCTCGTCTCCCGGCCGCATCGTAGACGTCCCGTCGATCGTACGCACCATCGGCGGTGAGGCGATCAATCTTCCCTTCGGTCATGTTAAGCAAGGTCGGGAAGACGGTAGCGTCGGCCACGTCGTTATCCGTGAGTTCTGCAGCCACAATGCGTCCCCCTTCATCCACGGCCAGGTGTAGCTTTCGCCATCCCATGCGCCGGCAGCCGTACTTGGCAGCCGCCCATTCACTTTGGCCGAATACTTTGAGTCCTGACGCATCGACGATGAGATGGATCGGCCCCGATGATGGAACGCGGCAAAGATCGGTAGCGAGGTCCCGAGATCGTCTGGAAAGAGTCGTGTGATCGGGAACCTCAAGGTCGAGACCAACCAACTCCATAAGCGATTGCAGAAGACCTTCTGTTTGCCGCCAGGGCAGACCCAGGAGCAACCGGAGATGAAGGGCAGTCTGGACCGCGACGTCCGAGTCAGGTGTCCAGGCTCTAATCGCCTCGGGTGAGAACCAGACGGTCAGGCTTCCAC
>JACNKC010000073.1 GCA_014382245.1 Pseudomonadota bacterium
CTCGGGCGCGGGCACCTAGACGCGCTTCTGCAACGTCAACGAGTCGGTCAACTGCGACCAGGTGCTCACCAGCCCCTTCGCAGAACTTATGGGGCTGCCGGTGGCATGGTACGCCATCGTCGTTTACACGGCCACGGCGCTCTGCTTTGCCGGCGCCGCCAGGTTGGCTTCACAGGCCGGCAGGCTGGCGGCTCTTCGTGCGGCCTGCGTGCTGGTGCTTGGCTCGTTGGCCTGGTCGCTGTGGATGGCACTGGTGTCGGCCTTCATACTCCACACCGTCTGCCTGGTCTGCAGCGCCCTCTACCTGCTCACCCTGGCGCTGGCCGCTGTGACCTGGAAAGTCGCATCTCCCTTTCCGCCGGGTGACCTCGTGCTGGGCCGAGCATCGCTGGCGAGGGTCGCGGTGGTCGCGACAATTCTCACCGCGGCTGTAGCGGCCATGAGCGGACCATGGGCGCGGACCTCGACCTCCCCGGGGGCCAACGACAGCGTGAGCCTGGAACAGATTCGCGAATCTCACCCCGATTTTCTCACGTGGTACCTCGGACTGCCCAGGCGAAGCGGAAGCGCGCCAGCCAGTGATACCGAGGCTGGCGATACCGAGGCTGGCGATACCGAGGCCGTGGTCACGATAGTGGAGTTCTCGGACTTTCTCTGCGTTTTCTGCCGCCGCAACGCCGAGATGCTGAGCGGCCTGCTGGAGCGCCGTAGCGGACAACTGCGCCTGCTACACCGCCACTTTCCGCTTGATACGACCTGTAACGACGGCGTGAGCAGGACCATGCACCCCTTTGCCTGCCACGCTGCTGAGGCGGCCGAGTGCGCCGGCGAGCAGGGGCGCTACGACGAAATGTCCACCTTGCTGTTTGCTGACCAGGACAAGCTGCTTCCCACCACCGTGGCAAAGCTCGCGGCCGAGACCGGGCTGGACAGCGCCGCCTGGCAGAAATGTATGGACTCCGGCCGGGGCATGGACCGCGTTACTGCCGATGCCCGCGCAGGAATCGAGCTCGGTGTGAGCTCCACCCCCACCATGTTCTTCAACGGGCGACGGATCGAGGGGGCCTTTGACGGCCCCGGTGGATACGACCTGGCCGTGTTGACCGAGCTGGCCCTGCTGGCGCAAAAAAGCCAGTCGCCCGCGGACTGACGCCGCAGGCCGTCTCGCTCGGGCAGCGCAAAGCAGAACGCACATCACCCGCCCCCCCCCTCTGGCAACCGGGCCACACCCTTGCGCGATTGCAAGACCGTCCACCTGCTCTCCCATGCGGGGGGGGCAGTTATACCCACACTGGTGGGCATTTCGGCTCATCCGGGTTGTCGCGCTGCCGGTTCTAGATGGCACACAAGTTGCTTTTCAGTCCCCATGATCGCCGCACCAAGACTACTTACGAGGGGAATATAACCAGTGAAGAACTTTCTCATTTCCGACCCGGTGCGCACACAATCAGGCAACGCCGAATCGCAACACCAGGAACAGCCATACGAGGGCACGTTTCGCTACGAGCCCAACATGCCCAGGCCCAACCTCACCGAAAGGGAAAAAGAAGTACTGCGCCTGGTCTGTGATGGCCTGACCAACGCCGAGATAGCCGGCGCTCTGCACGTCTCCCGGGAGACGGTTAAATCAGAGTTGAAGCGGATCTTCCGCAAGATCGGCGTCGCAAATCGTACCCAGGCCGCCGTGCTGCTCGTAAAGCAGCGCTGGGTCTGAACCAACAAATTTCTCTCCTCCCTTCGTGGCAGCCGGGGTCCCTTTGCGGGGTCCCGGCTGTTGCCATGGGCCCCCGAACCCGGGGTGAGACTCAAGGGATGCCAATGTGCCAGGGTTACTCCTCGGCCCTGTAGCACTGCGGATTCCGACAGGCCGGGACTTGCTATACAAGTTCGGGCTGGCGAGGCAAAAATTGTTGAAACGGAGACAATTAGAGCAGCTACAACCCACCCTTCGCCGGCGACGCAAGCCGCGCAGGCTGGCACTGCTGGTGACAGCCGTTGCCCTGCTCGCCTGCGGCCTGGCGCTTCACCAAACGCTGTCTTTTGCCTCCTCCACTCTCGACTACGGACTCAACCTGATCCAGCGCTACTACCTCTTTGACGCTGAACTCAATAACGAAAAGCTGCTCGGCGACTCGCTGCAGTACCTGGAAAACAGGATCCCCGAGCTGACGTCTGACACCGAGGACGATAAGTCCTACACCGTGCGAGTGGGCAGCTGCACTCTGCGCGTGGAAGCCCCGCCGGGACCGGACCTGTCGGCGCTCGCCGAGCCGCTCGCCAAGGTCGCGGTGCTGACCGAGCGCTGCGTGAAAGACCTGCCCGAAGAACTCGACTCGCTCGAAAGCGTGTTGCTGTCGGGGGTGCTCTACGGACTTGATCCCTACTCGATACTTTTCAGCGCCAAAAAACACACCGAGCACACCATCCAGTTCAGAGGAAAGCTCGCTGGTATCGGTGCCCGGGTCGGCATACGCGAAGACGAGCTGACGCTGATCAAGGTGTACGAGGACTCGCCTGCCTACAAGGCCGGCCTGCGCGACGGCGACGTCGTGCAACGCATAGGCCCGATGTCGGCCGCCAACATAACAGTGACCGACGCTGTGGCCCGCATTCGAGGCCCGGTGGGCACGGAGATAGCCCTCGCGGTGCGCAGCGAAGGCTCGGACGAAACGCATGTTGAGACCGTGACCAGGGGCATGGTGACCATCCCGTCTGTAACCGTAGAATTGCTCCCCAACGACGTGCTCTACGCCGAGATAACCCACTTCAGCCAGTCTACGCCCAACGATTTTCGCGACGAGGTACTCTCAGTGGTCGAGGCCAACCCCGGCTTGCGCGGCCTTGTAATTGACCTGCGTAGAAACTCGGGCGGGAGCATGCTGGGCGCGTCCTCGATAGGCGACCTCTTTCTCAAGAAGGGAATGCTCATAACTACCGCCGGCCGGAAGGGTAAAGCGGTGTCGGGACTTCGCGCCGAGATCGCCGCCGGCGAAGACGCTCCCTTGCTCGACATGCCGGTCGCCTTCCTCACCTCGCCGCGTACCGCTTCGGGGTCCGAACTACTGGCGGCCGCCCTGCGAAACAACAACAGGGCTATTGTTGTAGGCGAAAGGTCTTACGGAAAAGGAACCGTCCAGAAAACTTACCGAATGAACGAAGGAGCGGCCATCAAACTCACGGTGGGCCGCTTTCTTCCCAACAAGCTGCCCATACCCGGTGGTGGGCTGGTGCCCGACGTCGAGCTGAGAGAAATCGAGCTGCACGACAAGGGCACCCTGCTGCGCGGCTACCGCGACCTCGACGACCTCCCCTTCTGGCTGCGCACGCCAACCTGGTCTGCCGCGCCGGTGAGAAAGCCCGCGGCGGTTATATCGATAGCCCGGACGGTGACCGACGAAGAACTAGATAACCCCGATCACGATGACGAAAACGCGGACCGACCCGACCCCGCCCGCGAGCTGGCAGTGGCCATCCTCAGGGGCTACGGCTCAAGATCGGGCTCGGAAATGCTCGCCTCCGCGCGCCACTTTCTTGACCTCAAGGGCAGGCAGGCCGATATAGAAGTCGAGCAGTTTCTCGGCCGACAGGGGATCGACTGGAGCCGCGGCAGCCGGCCGGCCGGCGAGGCCGTGCTCGAGACCAGGGTTGAAACCAGTGGTGGCAAGCTCAACCCCGGCGAAGAAAATACCGTCACCGTGACGGTTACCAACCGCGGCGATGCGCCGCTTTTCAGACTCAGGGCCGTCAGCGACTCGGCCGCCACCGGGCTCGGCGCCTGGGGTTTTCTTTTTGGCCACATCGAGCCCGGCGAGAGTCGCAGCGCCAGTTTCACGACCAAGCTCCCGGTTTCGCTGCGCACCAGCCGCCGCCAGGTCGAGCTGAGATACTTTGACGACGACGGCCTACTGAGCAAGACCGGGCCTTCCTACCTGGCCGTGGAATCCGCCGGCCGTCCGTCCCTTGCCTGGCGGACCAGGGTAGAGCAGCCCGACGAGAAGTCGCGCACCGACATAGTGGTCGAGATCGAGAACCGCGGACAGAGCGCCACGCGTAACCTCCGTGTCTTCGTCAAGAACTCGCTGGGCGAAGACTTCGAGCCGCTGGACATCATGCACCCGCTGGACCCACTGGCCCCCGGCGAGAAAAGAGAAATCAGGCTCGGCCTTCGTCGCACAATCGAAACAGTTGAGATACCCGCGGCCACGGTGGTCGTGAGCGACGCAGACTTCGAGGTCTTCATGGAAACCGAGGTGCCGCTGTCTACAGACACCGCCACCAGTAGCTGGAGGCAGGCGCCTACTGTAAAACTGGAAATTGCCCGCGAAGCCAACGACAGCGGTGACTACCGCCTGCTGGCCCGGGCTACCGACGACTCCGGCCTCAGCCTGGTCATCGCCACCCTCGACGGCGACCAGGTAGACTACGTCGAAGCTTCAGAGTCGACGACACCGATGAAAGACATCAGCCTCAAGATGATGTGGAACCCCGACAAGGGCGTCCGCAATTACAGCATCCGCGCGGTCGACCGCGACGGACTGATCACCGTCTACCACGCCGCGCTCTAGTTGTCCGGCGAGAGCTGCCCGGCGCGCCCGGACGACGAAGCGTTACTCTTCGGTCTGCGAAGCCTCGCCCGACTCCAGGTCCTCGCCCTCGTCGCCGGCAAGAACGTCAGCGTTAATGCTGAGTCCCGATTTCTCCTTGATCGAGGCTATGAAATCGTCGGTCGCGGTGCGCCGCTTCAAGTTGACCAGGCGAACCCGTATCTGAGTCTTGACGTCATCAAATGATTTCTGCGCGCCGTCTTCACGACCGGTGCGGCGTATGACGTGGTAACCGAAGCGTGTCTTCAACGGGCCCACCAGCTGCCCGTCCTCTTCGATTCCAAACGCGGCCTCCTCGAATTCCTTCACCATGCGGCCCCTGCCGAAAAACCCGAGGTCACCGCCACGCTTGGCGTTTGACTGGTCGGTGGAGTGCTCGGCTGCCAGTTCGGCAAACGCGTCGGGGTCAGCTTCAATACTGGCCAGTATTTCAGCGGCGAGTTCTTCCTCGGCCACCAGTATGTGGCTTACGCGCACCCGGTCGGTGGCGAACTCGGCCTTGTTATCAACAAAGTACTGGCGCACTTCGTCCTCGGTTACCGTGGCCGCCTGGCTTTCGCGCATCATTTTCTGCACGACCAGCCTGCGCTCAAGATCTCCTACCTGCTGCCGTATGGCCGAGTCCTGGTCGTAGCCCCGGGCCCGGCCCTCGTCGAATACTATTTCCGACACCAGGTGGTTCTCGAGATACTGGACCTTCTTGTCCACGGTGTTGAGCGACGTACGGGCGCGGGTGTTGAGCTTGTCGAGCAGAGCTTCAAAGTCGGACTCGCTGAACGACTTGCCGTTGTAAGTGGCGAGTGTCGCACTGTCTGCCTGCTCCGCCACTGCCGCGGGCTCAGCCTGTCCACCATTGGAGGCCTCTTCGCCGCCGCCGCAGCCAGCTATCATAAAAACAGCTAGCAGAATTGCCGCGAGCACTTGCCCGCGCGAACTCCTCAAACCCGAACCTTTACCAGCTCTAGCGATAAACATCGTTGTCTCCTCTCCCCCTGCATTTGAATGCATGCAGGAGCCAGCAATCATTATACACGGCCGCGGGGCCGGGTCCGACACTGAAATCACGTTACTTCAGTGTCACCCTGCTGCGTGTGCGCGGCCCGGCCGCCTGCACCTCGCCCACGATGGCGGGCCTGAGGCCGCGGTCGTGCAGGGCTTCCACCAGTTGGTGGGCATCGTCGGGTCCGAGCGCCATGAGCAGGCCTCCCGAGGTCTGGGGGTCGAGCAGGGCTTCTACGGTCGCCAGTTCCGCGTCGCGGCCCAGCGACAGGCGCCCCCCCAGGAACTCGCGGTTGCGACGGGCACCGCCGGTGGTGAAGCCAGCCTCGGCCAGGCGCGCAGTACCCGGAAGCAGCGGTAACGCAGTCGAATCGAATACTATCTTGACGCCGCTCGAGGCAGCCACCATTTCGGCAGCGTGTCCAGCCAGCCCGAAACCGGTGACGTCAGTACACGCGTGCACCCGGTAACGCAGCATCAGCGAAGCGGCTGTGTCGTTGAGCTCCACCATTGATTTTGCGACCGCATCTTCTTCGGCCTGCGTGGTCTTGCGCTGCTTGATGCCGGTCGAGACGATACCGGTGCCCAGCGCCTTGGTCAGGACCACCAGGTCTCCAGCCTTCGCGCCACCGTTACGTACAATACGATCGGGGTGGACAAGCCCACTCACCGCCATGCCGTACTTGAGATCGCTGTCTTCCACGGTGTGGCCACCGACGATCACGCCGCCGCCGGCGCGCACTCGTTCATCTCCACCCGCCAGTACGGCCGTCAGCACCTCGCTACCCATTTCGCCGAGCGGGAAGGTAACTATGTTGAGCGCCGTTACGACCCGACCTCCCATGGCGTAGACGTCGCTCATGGCGTTAGCGGCAGCCACCTGGCCAAAGGTGTAGGGGTCATCGACCATGGGCGTAAAAAAATCCACGGTCGTCACCAGAGCCAGGTTCGAGCGCAGCCGGTAGACTCCCGCGTCTTCGCTGTCGGTCATCCCGGCCAGCAGGCGAGGGTCGTCGTTGGTCGGCAGGCCACCCAGTATCCGGCCCAGGTCCGACGGACCCAGCTTGGAAGCTCAACCACCGGCCCGTGCTTTCTCGGTGAGCCTCACTGTCTCGCGACCCCTGGCCGTCTTCGCTTTCTTTGCCATGAAAAACTCTCCTCGCCCGACCGTGGCCGCCGCGGTGCCTTCAGTGTTCGCGCAGCAGCCGGTAGTCGCCCGAACGGATTGTAACACCAGAATGGTCGAAGTAGTCAAGCAACGGAATAGAGTACTTTCGCGACGCGCCGATGAGGTCGCGAAAACCCGCCGCCGTGATTTTCTCGTTGTCGGCGAGGAAGTCTTTCAGCTGCTGCTCGAGCCCGGTTGCCACCGCCGCATCTACAATAAAATCAGGGCTTACACGCACCACGAGGCCGCGCTCCTCGAGCACCCTGGCGATGCCGGCCAGGCGCCGGCGCTCGGTGCCGAGGCTGTCGGCCAGGTCGCCCGCAAACGGTGGCGTGCAGCCCGCCTCGGCCAGCAGGCCGCACAAGCGGTCGGCCAGCGCCTGGTCGCCCGCGTCGAGTTCGGCCCGGTGACCGGGCAGTAGCACGCGGCTGCCCGCCCGCTCGAGTATTCCGCTGGCAACCATCTCGTCGACAATCACCCGAAAAATCTTTGCGTCCAGGGTGTCGCCGCCAATCCCACCGCTGCTCTCCCGCCGAAGCTGCTCCAACTCCAGCCCACCCGCGCCCTTGTTGTCAGACAGCCAGCCGCCAACGCGCTCAACCAGGCCATGGCGAAAAGCCTCCAGGCCGGCCGTGCTGACCACCAGCTGGGCCTTCTTGCTGTCGGGGAGCATGACCAACGACTCGCCGGTCATGGCGGCGAGCTCCCCCGGCTCCACGCCGAGAAAAATTGCCAGCTCCGCGGGCGAAGCCCCCAGTGAAGAAACAGCGTCGAGATAGGCGAGCGCGCGTTCCAGCGTCGAGCCGTTCATCATCGTAGACAGGCTATGCCCGACCTCGCTCTCGTGGGAGCGATGCCGGGGCGCTCGCGGCAACACCACCCTGCCGCCACCCAGGGTGCGGGCCGCCGTCTGATCGCGGATCACGAAGCGATCGCCGGCCAGCACGATGGCCGGCCGCGAAAGCACGAGCTGCGCCCACGCCCTGCCGCGTGGCTCGAGCGATTCGACACCGTCGAGCCACAGCACGCGCCCCGCCAGCTCGTCGGTGCCCACGTAGACCCTCACGCGTTCGTGCGACGCCACCGGGTTGCGAGCCGAGGGACGCAGTTCGACCAGGGCGTCGAAGCGATCGGTCTCTATCTCCACGCCGGGGGTCGCCACGGTGTCGCCACGCCCGGCCTGCGAACGGTCTACGCCTGACAGGTTCAAAGCAACGCGCTGCCCGGCCCATACCCGGTCTACCTTTTCGCCGTGCACCTGTATCTCGCGCACCCGGCCCCCGGTGCCCCCCGGCAATACTGCTATTTCGTCACCCGGCGCGAGCGAGCCACCCGCCGCCGTGCCGGTAACGATCGTGCCGTGCCCCTTGAGAACAAAGGACCTGTCGATAGGCATGCGGAACACCCCCGGCCGGTCGGGACGTTCGAGCTGGTCGAGGCCGGCAAACAAGACGTCGCGCAACTCTTCGATGCCCGCTCCGCTGCGCGCGCTCACCTCTTGTACGACCGAGTTTTCAAACGGCGTATCGGCGGCGAGTATCTGTATCTCTTCGCGCACGTCGGCAATGCGAGCGGCGTCGGCGAGATCGCACTTGGTTATAACGAAAATCATCGCCCGGGCTCCGAGCAGGTGTACGATGTCAAAGTGTTCCTCTGTCTGTGGCATCACGCCGTCATCGGCCGCCACTGTCATGAGCACGAGGTCAAAACCCTGGGCGCCGGCAAGCATCTGCCTGATGAAGCGTTCGTGTCCCGGTACGTCGACCAGCCCGACGCGTCCTCCCGAGGGGTGATCCATCCAGGCAAAGCCCAGCTCTATCGAGATGCCCCGCTGCTGTTCCTCGGGAAGGCGGTCGGTTTCAACCCCCGTGAGCGCCTTGACCAGCGCCGACTTGCCGTGGTCAATGTGCCCGGCAGTGCCTACGATCGCTTTCACTTGCCGCCTGTTGACCGCGGCTTGCCACCTGTCCGGGAAACGCCACCTGCCCGGGAGCCTTCTCCAACGAGAGACTCGGCGTCTTTGACCGCCGCGAGGTCGAGCAGGAACACGTCGCCTTCTATGCGTCCGATGACCGGTCTTGAAAGCTCTCTGAACCTGCGGGCAATGCCGTCGGCGCTGTCGCAAGACGAAGTGACCGCCACTGCCCTCGACTCTATGTCTACGCCCGGTTGCGCACCGCTGCCCACGCGCGCGCGCGAAGGTCGCAACTCCACGTTGTAATCCTCGCCCAGCCAGACCGCCACGAGCTCGGTGGCCCTGGCCCCGAGTTCATCGAGCAGTTGAACGTCGCGCGAAAGAAAATCCAGTGTTGGCACGAGCTTTTCGGGCTGGGGCTTGAAGCGATAAATCCTCAGCGTCGCGTCGAGAGCGGCCAGGGTCATCTTGTCACAGCGCAGCGCGCGCTTGAGCGGACTGCGACGCAGTTGCTCGACGAGATCTCGACGGCCGACCACGATGCCACACTGCGGGCCGCCCAGCAGCTTGTCACCACTGAAGGTCACCAGGTCGGCGCCAGCGAGCAGCCTGTCAGCCACGAGCGGTTCGCCGGGCAATCCCCAGCGCGACAGGTCGAGCAGGGCACCCGAACCGAGATCCTCGACCACGTGCAGGCCGGGTCTCGCCGACGCCAGCCCGGCCAGCTCGGCTATGGACACTGCCGAGGTAAAACCCTCCACGCGGTAATTGCTCGGGTGCACCTTGAGCAGCATGGCCGAATTAACGCCAAGGGCCTGTTCGTAATCGGCCAGGTGGGTACGGTTGGTGGTGCCGACTTCTCGCATCAACGCACCGCTGGCGGCCATGACATCGGGGATACGAAACGAGCCACCGATCTCTACCAGTTCGCCGCGTGACACGAGCACCTCGCGGCCCTCGGCCAGCGAAGCCAGCGTGAGCAGGACGGCGGCGGCGTTGTTGTTAACCACCGTCGCGGCCTCGGCACCGGTGAGCGCGACCAGGTGCTGCTCGACGATCGAATCCCGGTCACCGCGGCCGGCGCTGTCGATATCGTACTCCAGGGCGCAGGGCGCGGTGGCGGCCCGCAGCGCCGCCTCGGCAGCCTCGTCCGCGAGCAGGGCGCGCCCGAGGTTGGTGTGAAGGATAACCCCGGTGGCGTTGACCATCTCGGCGGGAGCAGACCGCTCGCCCGATTCGAGCAGCGCGGCAGCGGCCAGGCCAACAGCGTCGGCGCTGAGCTCCTCGTCGGCCAGCTCTTCCTGCGCCAGCAGGACGCGCCGCAAGGCTTCGATAACCTTCCGGGTAGCCTCGACCAGTGCCGTCCGCGACCAGCGCTCGAGCAGCGACCGCCCACGCGAGCCCGCGAGAACGCTGTCCACAGAGGGAAGATCGGCGAGTTTGTCTGAACGCGCAGCCACGGCCGGTAATCTGCCCCTTTCCCACCCGCCAGACAAACGGACCGGGGGAAAGGACGGTCTCCCCCCGCTTGACCTTGGACGGTGCCGCGTGAAAGCATTCATGCATGTCGCTGCGCGCCATAGCCACTGAGCTGGTCCAGAAGCTGGTCGACGCCGGCCACGTGGCCCTTTTTGCCGGCGGCTGCGTCCGCGACGTTCTCCTCAACCGAGAGCCGGGAGACTACGACATTGCCACCTCGGCCCGGCCCGGGCAGGTGGAATCCATCTTTGATCGCACCATTGCCGTTGGCCGACGGTTCGGGATCCTGATCGTGAACTACCGGGGCCACTCCTTCGAGGTAGCCACCTTCCGCAGCGATGGCGATTACCTGGACGGCCGTCACCCCGAAACGGTTACCTTCGCCGACGCCCGCGCCGACTCCGATCGCCGCGATTTCACAATCAACTCGATGTTCGAAGACCCGCTCAAAGATGAAATCATCGATTACAACAACGGCCAGCGCGACCTCGAGGCCGGCCTGGTCAGGGCGGTCGGCGACCCGGCCAAGCGTTTTTCGGAGGACAGGCTGCGCATGTTGCGAGCCGTGCGTTTCGCGGCACGCCTGGGTTTCGAAATCGACCCCGCCACCATGCAGGCCGCGCGCGACCACGCCGATACGATCGAACTGGTTTCGGCCGAACGCATAGCCGACGAACTCGTGCGCGTACTTACAGAAGGATCGGCCAGGCGCGGTTTCGAACTCATGGACGAGGCCGGTCTACTCGAGATAGTGCTGCCCGAAATCACAGCGATGAAAGGCGTCGAGCAGGACAGCGACTTCCATCCCGAGGGCGACGTTTACCTACACACGCTGGCCTGCATAGAACAGCTCGAGGCCGGCTGCACGGCAACGCTCGCGCTCGGCCTCCTGCTGCACGACGTCGCCAAACCGCCCTGCCACCTGATCAGGGACGGACGACACACCTTCCACGGCCACACCCGCGACGGTAGCCGCATGGCCGAATCCATATGCCGACGTCTGCGCATGAGTAACGCAACCATCGAGAGGGTATCGTTTCTCGTCGACCAGCACCTGCGCCACTGCAACGCCAGGGACATGAAGCAGTCCACGTTGAAGCGCTTCCTCGGCCAGGACGGAATAGAAGAACTACTCGAACTGGTGCGCATGGACGGCACGTCTTCGAGCTCAGACCTCGGCGATTACCAGTTCTGCAGCGACTCGCTGCGCGACCTGCCCGAAGAAGTCATCAAGCCGGCGCCGCTGGTCACGGGTCACGATCTCGTGGAGATGGGCATGAAGCCCGGTCCGCGTTTCAAAGAACTGCTGGCCACCGTCGAAGACGCCCAGCTCGAAGGCCAGCTGGAGACACGCGAGCAGGCGCTCGAGCTGCTCCGCGACCTGATCGACTGAGCGCCCCCGGTCCCGGCTCGCAGCTAGATCTTCGCCAGGTAGGACAGCAGCGCGCGAACGCCGAAGCCGGTGCCGCCCCGCGGGGCATAGGGCCCCGGCTTCTCGGCGAAGGCGGGTCCGGCTATGTCGATGTGAGCCCAGGACACGTCATCTACAAAAGCCTCGAGGAACATGGCCGCGGTTATCGTGCCGCCGTAGCCCGCGCCGATGTTCTTGATGTCGGCCACGCTCGACTTGATGTCGGACCGGTAGTCTTCCACCAAGGGGAGCTGCCACATGCGCTCGCCGGTCTGGTTGCCGCGCGCGATGAGTTCGTCCACCAGTCCCTGGTCGTTGCCCATGATGCCGGCCACGCTGCTGCCCAGCGCCACCAGGCACGCACCGGTGAGAGTGGCCAGGTCGATTATGCAATCGGGCTTGTCTTCGGAGGCCACGCAGAGCGCGTCGGCCAGTACCAGCCTGCCCTCGGCGTCGGTATTGAGCACCTCGGCGGTCTTGCCGTTTCGGTAGGTGATAATGTCGCCCGGCTTCTGGGCCCCCTGCCCGGGCATGTTCTCGGCGGCCGCTATGTAACCGCGAACCTCGACCTGCGGGGCCAGTGCGGGCAAAGCCTTCATGACGCCCAGCACTACAGCTGCGCCCGACATGTCCTGCTTCATCCACTCCATCGACTTGGCCGGCTTGAGCGAAAGACCGCCTGAATCAAAGGTCACACCCTTGCCGACGATGGCCACGCGCGCGCGCGGCTTACCACTGGGCTTGTAAGTCATGCGCAGGAACGCGCCAGGCTCAACGCTGCCGGCCGACACCGCGATGATGCCGTTCATGCCCTCGTCCTGCAGGCGCTTACCCTGCCAGGCCTCGCAACGTATTCCCGTGCCACGGGTGATCGAGCGCGCGGTCTTTACAAGGTACGAGGGCGTCTTGACGCTCGACATCTCGTTTACGAGATCGCGCACCAGGGCCACCGATTCGCACGCGACGCCAGCCTCGCTTACGGCCTTGCGGCTGGCCGCGTCACGCTTCAGCCGCGTGCCGTTAACAGTGAGCCTCGAGGGGCCCGCGTAGCTGCTCTTGTCGCCCGAACGGTAGCGATCAAAACGGTACCCCGCCAACGTGAAGCCCTCTATGGCCGCCGTGACGCGCTCGGGACGCACGGCACCCGAAAGACAGATTGCGACTCTTTTTGCCCGTACCTCGCCCGCCACCGCACGGCCACGCGCCGCAGCACGCCGCAGGTCTTCGAGGTCACTGTTGCCGGCATCGCCGATACCCACCAGCAGCACGTCGCGGTCGGCCAACTGCACGAGCAGCCTGCCGCCCGACGAGCCCTTGTAGGCCGTCATTTTCACCCGTCGCGAAACAGCGCGCTTGTCCTCGGCCGACAATTCATGCACCGCGCCGGCCGTTTCTGAACCAAGCGCTACAGGAATGACCAGAAGGTCATCCTTCAATTCTCCAGCTTTACCCGTTCCGATTATTACTTTCACCAACGTTCCTCCGAAGTTTCGTTTACGCCAGCCCCACCACCCGGTCAACGCCGGCTTGCCAGGCGGCCTGCTCGCGGCTACAGATGCAAGCTATGTTCCCAAGGCCCAAGGACCCGACTGACTCCCAGCTGACGGCAACGATAAGAAGGCGCAGGGAAAACGTTTTCCTCGTGCTGTCGGGTTTTTTTCTGGGCACCCTGGCGATGCTCAACCTGCTCGGCATCACCCGCTTTATTGACCTGTCCTTCACGCTGCCGTTCGCAGGTGTAACCGTGCCCATGGTCCTGGCCGTTGGCGTGCTGCCCTACCCGCTGACCTTCCTGTGTACCGACCTGTTGTCTGAATTCTACGGCAAGCGTCGCACCAACGCCGTGGTCATGACCGGCCTGGGACTCAACGCCTGGGTCGTGTTCATCCTCTGGCTCGGCGGCGTGCTACCCGGGGCGGGGGAGGGCGACGCCAGCGAGGTATTCTTCGGGCTGCGCGAACTCGCCTTCGGCGCCGTCATGGCATCGATGGTGGCCTACCTGGCCGCCCAGCTGATAGACGTGCAGCTGTTTCATTTCTGGAAACGGCTCACCAACGGACGACACCTGTGGTTGAGAAATAACGGCTCGACCATGGTCAGCCAGCTGGTGGACAGCGTGGCCGTGATCACGATCACCCACTACTGGGCGGGCGCCCTGCCGATAGACCCTGCGCGCCCGGTCGCCGCCCAGCTGCTTGTCTTCATAAGCTCGGCCTACGTTTTCAAGTTCACGATAGCGCTGCTCGACACGGGTCCGTTCTATGTTGCAGTCGCATGGCTGGGTAACTACCTGCAGCTGGACCCCGACCAACAGGACTGAGAACGGTCAGTCGGCCTCGTCATCGGCCTCGTCATCGGCCGGCAGCCGTCGACTCCAGAAGGTACCCTTGGCCCACCACCACACCGCCAGCCCCCCCACGGCGTAAACCAGTATGCCTTCAAAGAGGCCGGCACCACCGGCCCACAGGAACAGGGCCAGGACCAGGACGGTAGCGACAGCCGCGGTGACCTGTTCTATGCGCTTCTCGCGCAGGCGCGCGCGCGCAACGTGGGCGCTTATCGATGCCCCGCAAGCAGAGCAGCGGCCGCCCCCCTTGCGGATAAGCGGCCGCCCACAGCCAGGACAATCTATACGGGTGGTATAAGGCATTCCGGGGCCCCCGCCTCAAAGGCCAACACCCGTGAGGCTGATTCAGGCCGTGGCCTGCATCGGCGCGTACTCGGGCTCCGCCTCCGAGGGGAGCCGGGCCACCGTCATCTCCTGCATCGCCTCGGCCAGGATACGGGTCCGCATCCGGGTGCGCTCGGCGTCACGCCACGCCAGCATGCCCTCGCGCACGTACACCGGGTTGATGCCCAGCATCGACGCTACGTTGTTGAACGAAAAAGTATCCCAGTTGTCGACGTCGGATACCCAGGCCTCGGCGTCAACAAAAAGCTGCCGCCGCTTGGCATCACGAGCGTGGATGTGTTTCTGAAAACACTCGACGCCGTCCTGAAGTATTGCCACCACCAGCCTGTGCTCACCGCAACGAAAACTCTTTCGCTTCAGCGCCGCAAAGTACTGCCCCGGCAACAGGACATCGGGTTCAAAAAGATCGTTAAGGCGCTCTTCAGCCTCGTAACGAGTACGTTCCGCTTCCACCATCGCACACCTCCCAGCCACTCACGAGAAAACGGTACCACCGAGGGCCCGCCTCTCTTTTCCACTCCACCGATGCGATCCACCCCAAAGGGCAGCTCCACCACTTCCCGCAGGCCCGGCTGAACCGAACCGCAATGCATTAAGCATGGCACAAGCCCGCCCGAGATTGCAATTATCGCTGGCCGCCTGTGCATGATCCGCAAAGCGCGGCAGCCGCAGACGTCAGACCACGAAGGACTCGCCGCAGCCGCAGCTGCTCTTCACGTTCGGATTTTCTACCTTAAAACCGGCATTTACGAGATCGTCGCTGAAATCAACGGTACTGCCATTCACGTAAAGAAAGCTGCGGCGGTCAACGTACAATTTCGCACTGCCGTTTTCAAAGACCTTGTCGCCCTTCTTCTCTTCGTCGAGCTGTATCCGGTACTGCAAGCCCGAACATCCACCACCGGTGACCCTGATCCTCAGGCCGTTGGCCGGCCCGGCTTCTTCAACCAGGCCGATTATCCTTTCGGCCGCCTTGTCACTTATGTTCATCCGCTTGCAACCTCCCGCTCTTCCCGCCTGTACAGCGGCGACAGCTTACGCAGTCTTTCGACCTCGGCTATCACTCTATCAGCCGCGAAATCGATATCCGATTCGTCATTGAAACGGCCAACACCAAAACGAATAGACGAGTGCGCCTGCTCGCTGCTGCGACCGAGCGCACGCAGAACGTACGAGGGCTCCATGCTGGCCGAGCTGCAGGCCGAGCCCGATGATACTGCTACGTCGGGCAGGCCCATCATAAGCGATTCGCCCTCGACACAGGCAAAACTCAGGTTGAGATTGCCGGGCAGTCGATGCTCCGGATGGCCGTTGAGCTGCACCTGGTCCAGGCCGGCGAACAACCGCGAGGCAAGCCGCTGCCTGAGCCCCAGCACGCGTTGCGCTTCGTCCTGCCATTCTTCGCCGGCCAGGCGGCATGCCATGCCCAGCCCCACTATGCCCGGTACGTTGAGGGTACCCGAACGCAGTCCGCGTTCGTGACCGCCTCCCAGGACCTGGGCCTGCAGGCGAACCCGGCGGCCACTTCTACGCAGGTACAGTGCGCCCACGCCCTTGGGCCCGTAAAGCTTGTGCGCAGAAACAGAGACCATGTCGGCGCCCAGCCGAGCCACGTCAACAGCCATCCTGCCCACCGATTGCGCAGCGTCGCAGTGAAACAGCGCACCCTTTTCGTGGGTGGCGGCCACGAGCTCGGCGATCGGCTGCACGACACCGATCTCGTTGTTGGCCTGCATCACCGATACCAGCACAGTGTCGTCGCGCAGCGCCGCTCGCAGCTCATCCACGCTGACCATGCCCTGCTCGTCCACGCCCAGTGTCGTAAGCTCCAGGAGCCCCTCGTCCTGGAGTTGGCGGCAGGGATCGAGCACGGCCCTGTGTTCTGTAGCCACGGTGATCACGTGGCAACCACGCTCCCGCAGAAAGGGCAGGGCGCCTTTTATGGCGAGGTTGTCGGACTCGGTGGCGCCGCTGGTAAACAGTATCTCGCCCGGCTGGGCGCCGATAAGATCGGCCACTCTTTCCCTGGCAGTTTCAACCAGCGCATCGGCCTCCCAGCCCAGGCGGTGACTGCGACTGGCCGGGTTGCCGTAGACCCCGCCGAGGGCGGGCAGCATTTCTTCGAGCACGCGCGGGTCCACCCGCGTGGTGGCCTGGTTGTCCAGGTAAACAGTCCTGTCGCCTCGGGTGGTCATGGTGTCACGGGTCGCGGCCCGCGTATCATGACGATATTACGCACAAGCGCCGGTTATTCAAGGCATTATTACCGGGCAGGGAGCCCCCTGCGAGCAAGAACTTCAGCCCACACCCGCCTGGGAGAGACACTTAGCGGTGTGCGATTCGGAACAGGCTACCACCTGTTCGGGGGTGCCGGCCACCACCACGCGCCCACCACCGTCGCCACCGTCAGGGCCCATGTCGATAACGTGATCTGCTGTCTTGATCACGTCCACGTGGTGCTCGATTACCACCACGGTATTGCCCGCTTCAACGAGCCGGTTGAGCACCTCGAGCAGCTTACGCACGTCGGCAAAGTGAAGTCCCGTTGTCGGCTCGTCGAGGATGTAAAAAGTGCTGCCGGTCGCGGCTCGCGCCAGTTCTTTAGCCAGCTTTATGCGCTGGGCCTCGCCACCCGAGAGCGTGTTGGCCGGCTGGCCGAGATGCACGTAGTCGAGGCCCACCGCCGCGAGTGTCTCGAGCTTGCGCCTCGCGGCGGGCACGGCCTCAAAAAACTCCAGCGCCTCGGCCACGGTCATGTCGAGCACGTTGGCCACGGTGCGGCCCTTGTAACGAACCTGCAGCGTCTCGCGGTTGTAGCGCTTACCCGAGCACACGTCGCAGGTGACAAACACGTCGGGTAGAAAGTGCATCTCGACCCTGCGCAGGCCGTCTCCGGCACAGGCTTCGCAGCGGCCACCCTTGACGTTGAAAGAAAAACGGCCGATCTCGTAGCCGCGCATACGCGCCTCGGGCACCCCGGCAAAGAGCGTACGAATGTCGGAGAACAGTCCGGTGTAAGTCGAGGGGTTTGAACGCGGGCTTCGTCCTATCGGGGCCTGGTCGATGTCGATGACCTTGTCTATCGCCTCCACCCCTTCCAGTTTTTTCATTGCCCCCACTTCGCCCTGGTAGTTGTGCAGGCGGCGGGCCAGCTCGGCGTGCAGGGTATCAATGACCAGCGAACTCTTGCCCGAGCCCGACACGCCGGTCACGCAGGTGAAGGTGCCAAGCGGAAACTCCACGTCGACCTCGTCGAGGTTGTTGGCCGACGCGCCCAGCAAGCGGAGTTTCTTTCCGTTGCCCGGGCGGCGAACATCCGGCAGGGCTATGAGCTCGCGACCGGCGAGGTAAGCCCCCGTCAGCGAGTTGTCGTCCTGCTTGAGTTCCTCGGCGGTGCCCTCGGCCACTATCGTCCCACCGAGACGGCCGGCTCCCGGGCCCATGTCGATTACATGGTCAGCCGCCACCATCGTGTCGGCGTCGTGTTCGACCACGATCACGCTGTTGCCCGTCTTCGTGAGCCCGCGCAGGCTCTTGAGCAGCCTGCCGTTGTCGCGCGGGTGCAGGCCAATCGAAGGCTCGTCGAGAACGTAGAGCACACCCGACAGGCCCGCGCCTATCTGCGTTGCGAGCCTTATACGCTGGCTCTCACCGCCCGACAAGGTGGCCGCCGCGCGGTCCAGCGACAGGTATACCAGCCCCACGTCGGCCAGGAATCCAAGCCGCTCCTCTACCTCGCGCAGCACCAATTTCGCTATGCGCCGTTCGGCGGCGGTGAGTTTCAGCGACGAGAAAAAAAACTGCGCGTCGGAGATCGGCATCGCACAGACCTCGTGAATGCCCTTGCCCCCGATGCGCACGTGCCGCGCCTCGATTCGCAGGCGCGTCCCCCCGCAATCCTCGCAGCTGTTTTCCGACATGAAACGCTCGAGTTCTGAGCGGACAAAATCAGATTCAGATTCCCGGTAACGCCGCTCGATTATCGTCACGATACCCGGAAAGCTCCGCATCGGGCGCACGCCGGTCTTGCCACCCGCGGTTATCGAGTGTATCGCCGCGCCCGCGCTCCCGGTCAGCAGCATCTCGCGGGCCCCGTCGGGCAACTGCCCGAAGGGCGTCGAAGCATCGGAGCCGAAATGCGCGGTTATGCTCCTTATGGCCGACGCGTATTTCTTCAGCAGGCGCTTGTTCCACGCGGGTATCGCCCCCTTCTCAAGTGACACCGTGGGATCAGCAACGAGCTTGGCGAAATCAATGCGCGTGGCGCGGCCCAGCCCATTGCAGGACGGGCACGCTCCCTGCGGGCTGTTGAAAGAAAACATCCTCGGCACGACCTCGGGCCAGGACAGGTCACAGTACGAGCAAGCGTGGCGTTGGCTGAAACCGTGAGTGTCACTCTTGTCGTCGGATTTTTTCGAGCTGCGAACCACGAGATTGCCGTCCGCGAGCCGCAGCGCCACTTCCACCGAATCGGTAAGCCGTTGCTCTATTCCCTTGCGGGCTATCAGGCGGTCGACAACGACTTCTACGGTGTGTCGCTGCTGCCTGGCCAGCTTGAGCCCGGGATCGAGCTCAACCATTTCGCCATCGATGCGCGCCCTCACGAAGCCCCTGCGCCTGAGGTCGGCCAGTTCCTTGCGGTACTCTCCCTTGCGATCTCGAACCACCGGCGCGAGCACCTCTATGCGTGTGCGTGGCGGCAGCGCCATGACCCTGTCAACGATCTGGCCGACGCTCTGCGCCGAGATCTCCCGGTCGCAGCCGTAGCAGAAGGGGCGACCCACGTTGGCAAACAGCAGGCGCATGAAGTCGTAGACCTCGGTGACAGTGCCAACCGTGGAGCGCGGGTTACGGCCACTGGTTTTCTGCTCGATCGCTACCGACGGCGACAACCCCTCTATGGAATCGACGTCGGGCTTTTCGGCCTGGTCCATGAACTGCCTGGCGTAAGCGGACAACGATTCAACGTAACGGCGCTGACCCTCGGCGTAGATGGTGTCAAAGGCCAGCGACGACTTGCCCGAGCCCGACAGGCCCGTGAGCACGACCATGCTGTTGCGCGGAATGGTGACGTTTATGTCGCGAAGATTGTGTTCACGCGCACCACGAATGACGATCTGGTCTGCCACCCGGCGGTCTACGCATCCTCGAGCTCGGCGCGCAGGGCCGAGAGCTCGTCCTCCACGAAGCTACGGTACTTCGAAAGGTTCTCTTCGTTGTCGGCCTCGAAGCGAAGCACGAGCACGGGCTGGGTATTGGAAGCCCTGACCAGGCCCCAACCGTTTTCAAAACGCACCCTCACCCCGTCAACGTCGATAATGTCGCAATCCTTCTCGCGAAAACGATCGCGCGCTCGCTCGGCCAGTTCGAACTTGATGGCGTCCGGGCAGTCCAACCTTATCTCGGGGGTGTAAACCGCGTGGGGTAGATCCGACAACGCCTCCGACAGCGGCACGCCGCTGCGCGCCAGTATCTCGATCATGCGGGCACCGGCGTAGATGGCGTCATCGAAACCGAAGTAGCGGTCAGCAAAAGCCAGGTGGCCACTCATTTCGCCGCCCAGCAGGGCGCCGGTCTCGCGCATCTTCGCCTTGAGCAACGAGTGCCCCGCCTTCCACATGATCCCCTTTCCACCGCGGTCGGCTATGTCGTCGTAGAGTCTCTGCGAACACTTGACCTCGGACACCACGGTGGCACCGGGATTGGCCTCGAGTATGTCGCGGGCGAATACCACCAGCATTTCGTCGCCCCAGATGATGCGCCCCTCGCTGTCGACCAGGCCGATGCGGTCCGAATCACCGTCAAAGGCTATCCCGAGGTCGGCTTTTTCTTCGGCAACCGCGGCCACTAGGTCGCGCACGTTTTCTTCCACGGTGGGGTCGGGGTGATGATTGGGAAACGAGCCGTCCGGCTCGCTGAAAAGTTCGACGACCTGGCAACCCATCGATCGGTACACCGCAGGAGCCACGGGACCGGCAGTCCCGTTACCGGAATCCACCACGACCTTGACACCCTCACCGCAGCGCCCGAACTGCTCTTCGAGGTAGCCCTGGTACGCGGGAATGATGGGGTAACTCTCCTCGGTCCCATCGCCGCGCATCATGTCGCCGCTTTCTATGATGCGACCGAGCTCCATGATTTCGTCGCCGTGGATGGTCCATTTGCCCTTGCAGATTTTAAAGCCGTTGTGGTCGGCCGGGTTGTGGCTACCGGTAACCTGTATTCCTCCCATGAGATCGAGATGAAAAACGGCGAAGTACATCAGCGGGGTGGGGCACTCGCCTATGTCGATCACGTCGACCCCGGTCGACCGCAGGGCCGACTTCATGATGCGGTGGTAGGTGGGGCCACTCAGTCGGCAGTCCCGACCCACCACGGCGCGCGTGATACCGTTGCGCTGCAGGTAAGTGCCGTAAGCACGGCCCAGGGCCTCGACGAAAGCGTCGTCGTAATCTTTGCCTGCTATTCCGCGTATGTCGTACTCGCGAAATATTTCCGGGTTCATCTTCATCGCTCTACTCCAACCTCACGTCTGCGTATCATCCTCAGTCTTTCCGGCGCGCGCTTTTCAGCATGCGTGCAGCCATCAGCATGGCCCCGGCCATGCTGCCCGCGTCGGCTTCGCCGCTACCGGCAAGGTCATAGGCAGTCCCGTGATCAGGCGACGTACGCAGGAAGGGCAAACCCATACTTATGTTCACCGCCCCACCAAAGTCCAATAATTTCAAAGGTATAAGAGCCTGATCGTGGTACATGCAGAGAACCACATCGTAGTTTCCCTTCGCGGCCTGCGCAAACAGGGTATCGGCGGGCAGCGGGCCAATGGCGTCCAATCCGCGCCTGCGCATGCGCCGCACGGCGGGCGCGATGACCCTGTTTTCCTCGTCGCCGAACAGCCCGCCCTCACCGCCGTGGGGGTTGAGGGCTGCCACAGCCATACGCGGCCGGTCAAGGCCGTGAAACCGTCGCAGATGTTCGCTGCTCGTAAGGGCCTTGTCCACCAGCGCGCCCTCGTCCAGGGCCCCGGAAACTTCGCAAAGAGCGACGTGGGTCGTGGCCAGAACAACGCGTAGCCGGCGACCAACCAGCATCATCGTGGCCGGCTTACCCGCAAGCTGCGAAAGGTAACCGGTGTGGCCGTCGTAACGATGGCCCGCTTGATTGAGCCACTGCTTGTTTATAGGCGCGGTCACCAGGGCGTCGTGCTGGCCGAGCTGAACTGCCCGCGCGGCGGCGTCAAGGTATCTAAATGCCGCCTCGCCGGCCCTGGCAGAAGGCCGAGGCAGTTGCCCGCGAAGCCGCAGCGCTGTCACTTCCTCGACCCGGATAATGGCGGTCGCGGCAGAAGCCGACATGCCCAGTGCGCTCCTGGCCTCGGCCAGCACTGCGCTGTCGCCGTACACTACGAGCGAACAGGCCCTGGCCACGCCGGGACGGGCGGCAGCCGACAGCAGGACCTCCGGGCCTATACCGGCCGGGTCGCCCATGCTCACAGCCAGGACAGGTTTCACCGCGCGGCGAGTTCCTCTACTTCTCCGAGCATCTTGCGGACGTAGTGACGTTGCGGCAGGTCTTCGACCGAGAAGCGCTGAAAGCGACTGTCCATGGCCTCGTTGTATAGCCTTGTCTCGATCTGCTCGCTTACATCTTCCAGGGCTACCCGGCCCTGCGGGTGCTCTTTGACCAGGTGGATCAAGTTGAGGCCGCCGGCGGCCTCGAATGGAGGACTGATCTCCCCCTCGCTCAGCGAAGAAATCGCACCCTCGAATTCGCTCGACATCGAACCCCGCCTGAACACGCCCAGCAGCCCGCCGTCGGCCGCCGTGGGCCCGTCCGAATGCCGCCGCGCTGCGTCGGCAAAACTATCGCGCCCCAGCTCCGAGTGCAGCCTCGCGGCCAGTTCACGTCGCGCCTCGAGCTTGTCCTCCAGGTAGTCACCAACGGGATCGGTAAGATAAATATGCGCGACCTCCACCCTCGCCGGAAGATCGTAAGAAGGGTCGGCCGCCCATGCGCGCTCGATTTCCTCGGGGGTCACGCTCACGCGCGAACTCACTTCGCGGTTGATCAGGGCCAGGCGCAGCACCTCTTCGCGCATGCGTTCAAAGTAGTCTTCCCAGCCCAGGCCCAGGCCCTCGAGCGT
This sequence comes from Pseudomonadota bacterium, assembly GCA_014382245.1. Lineage (GTDB taxonomy): Bacteria > Desulfobacterota > Binatia > UBA1149 > UBA1149 > UBA1149. Next base: position 22,412 of record JACNKC010000073.1, read on the forward strand.
GGCCAACAGGTCCTCGCGGCTGCTATTGGTCTGCTCAAGTACGTTGTCTATATACTTTCCGACGTCGGCATCCGAAGCCTCCATGCCGCCGTACTCGTACTCGAGCCGGTACATGCGTGTCTGCACGAGAGCATCGAGGCGTTTCTGCCGGGTGTCGCGAGCCTCGGGAGGCATGAACATGGCGCGCGTGCGCTCAAACTCTTCGAGATCGCGCAGTGTCACCGCCTGCCCGTCGATGCTGGCCACGACCGCGTTGAGAAGCCGCGTGCCCGACGACGCGCCACTCGCGATATCAGCCGCGGCCGAGGTCGGCGGCAGGGCGATGTTTACTGCCATCGCCACCGCCAGGGCCAGGCCTGTCGCCGGGATCCTGTGATCCTGTTCTGTCACCCGTTGCCTCAACATCAGCATCAACCAGAGATAACAGCTTTTCAAGCAACTTCTCAATCTCGTCCACGGTCTCTGTCCAGCCCCCGCCCTCAAGCCTCGCCGACAACAGGCCGTCCGGCTTGAGCCTGAGAGCCTGCGGCTCGTCGGCAACCATGGCTACCAGGGCGGAGATGTCCACGGGCGAATCCTCGTGCAAGCGCACCGTGACCACGCCTGCGCCGGCCTTCAGCCCCACTACCGCCAACTTCTTGAGCGCCGGACGAAGGGCCATCACGCGCAGGAGGTTGTCGGCGGGATCGGGCAGGGGGCCGAAGCGATCGGCCATTTCATCGGACATCGCCTCGATTTCGTGCCTGCCCGAGGCGTTGGCAAGCCGCTTGTACACCAGCAGGCGCTCGCCCACATCCTCGATGTAAGACTCTGGCAGGTAGGCATCTGCGCCGAGATCTATCTCGGGCTCAACCGACGGGCCGACCTGCAAGCCCCTGAGCTCCTGCACGGCCTCTTCCATCATGCGCATGTAGAGGTCAAATCCGATGGCCATCATGTGGCCCGACTGCTCTCGCCCGAGCAGGTTGCCCGCCCCGCGTATCTCCATGTCGTGGGCCGCCACCCTGAAACCGCTGCCCAGTTCGTCGAGCTCCTTGAGCACGTCGAGCCTGCGCGCGGCTTCCTCGGTCACCGGCTTCTCGCCCGATATCATCAGGTACGCGTATGCCCGCCGGTGCGAGCGGCCCACTCGGCCGCGCAACTGGTAGAGCTGCGACAGGCCGAAGGTGTCGGCCCGGTTGATCAGCATCGTATTGGCGTTGGTGATGTCGAGACCCGATTCTATTATCGAGGTACACAACAACAGGTTGCTGTCGCCGGCCACGAAGTCGACCATCACGCGCTCGAGTTCATGCTCGTTCATCTGCCCGTGCCCCACCGCGACGCGGGCCTCGGGCACCAGCTCCTCCAACCGCCTGGCCACCGCCGCTATGGAGCTCACACGGTTGTGCACGTAGAACACCTGGCCGCCACGGCCGAGTTCCCTCAGGACAGCCTGGCGGATGAGCCCGTCATCCTTGCGTGAAACGTAGGTGCGCACGGCCAGGCGATCGACGGGCGCGGTCTCGATGAGACTGAGATTCCGCACCCCCCCCATGGCCATCTGCAGCGTCCTTGGTATGGGTGTGGCCGAGAGCGTAAGCACATCGACCTCTTTACGCAGGCGCTTGAGCTTTTCCTTGGCGCTCACCCCGAAGCGGTGTTCTTCGTCCACCACCAGCATGCCCAGCCGGGCAAAGTGAACGTCTTTCTGAAGCAGGCGATGGGTGCCTACCACCAGGTCCATGGTGCCGGCGGCCAGCTGCTCAAGCACTAGCGCGTTCTCGGCCTTGGAGCCCAGCCGAGACACCATGCCTATGCGCAACGGGTAGTCCTTGAAACGCTCGCGCAGGGTTTCGTAGTGCTGCCGTGCCAGTACCGTAGTGGGTACCAGTATTGCCACCTGCCGGCCTCCCATGGCCACCAGGTAGGCGGCCCTCATGGCGACCTCGGTCTTGCCGAAACCAACGTCGCCGCAGACCAGGCGATCCATGGGGACTTCGCGTTGCAGGTCGCCGACCACGTCGCGTATGGCCTGGGCCTGTCCCTCGGTTTCTTCGAAAGGAAACCGCGCCTCGAACTCCTCGAAGTCTGCCCCCGGTTCCACGAAGCACGGCCGCGTGTGCACCGATCGCCACGCTTCTAGCTCGAGCAGTTCGGCGGCCATGACCATGACCGACTCGCGTGCGCGCTTGGTGGTGCGCTGCCAGGAAGTAGAGCCGAGGCGATCGAGCTGGGGGTCCGAGGTCCCAGCGCCGGAAAACTTTTCGACCAGGTTTATGCGATCGACCGGCAGGTAGAGCCTGTCGCCGCCGGCGTATTCCAGGTGCAGGAAGTCGCCCCCGCTGCCGGCCACGGTGATGTGCTTCAGCCCCCGGTAAAGCCCGATGCCGTGGTCCACGTGGACCATGAAGCCGCCTGGCTCCAACTGGGCAAGCGCGGTCATGGCGCGCGCTCGCGAAACGCGACGGTGGCGACGATGCTGCCGCTTCTGCCCGAAGATTTCTTCGTCTGTGACCAGCACGAGGCCGTCGGCTGGCATGCGGAAACCGTACTCGAGATGAGCTTCTACTATCTTCAGCTGCTCGCGGTCGCCCTCGAGCGCCTCTACCAGGGTTTCAAAACGCGCTACGTCCTCAACGCCTTCAAGCTCAAGCAGGTGCTCTACCCTGCCGGCCTGGGCGTGATCGCTGGCCGTCACGATCACGCTCGATCCCGATGCACGGGCCGCGACCAGTTCCCTGGCGACCGGCGCGAACCCCTGCCTCGCGCCACCGGCGCGCATCTGCGCACGCGCACTGGTGATGATCGCGTTGCCCGAGCTTTCCAACTTCCAGTTGCGATCGCCCGGTGAGCCCGAAGACTCCAGCGTCTCGGACAGGTCCAGCTCGAGCAAGGGACGGCGGGCGAGTAACTCGTGCAGCTCACCACGGTCGGCGTAGAGCGCGCGGGGCTCGGGAAAAAAGCCGCCCGCCGCCTGGGCGACTTCGGCTGCCTCGGCCAGTTTGTCCACCTGCTCCTCGAGCGCCTGCTCCACCGAGGGTGGGTCGAGCACCACCGTGACCGCGTCGGCCGGCAGCGCATCAGCCATCCACTCAGTGTGCGAGCAGGCGGCTGGTAGCATGAGCTCATAGCCGGGAAAGGGGCGCGCAGCCTTCATCGCGTCGTCGAGCAACCGCCGTTCACCCGACGGCAGCAGCAGCTCTTCGGCCCTCTCGGCCACGGCCGCCCTGGCCTCGGCCGACGCCATCCGTTGCAGCGAAAACGGGGTCACCGGGAGCACGGCGAGCTCTTCGGTCTCGTTGAAAGAACGTTGGTCGGCGGGATCAAAAAACCGCATCGACTCTATTTCGTCTCCGAACAATTCGAGCCGGCAGGGGTAAGCGCCGCCGGGCGGCCAGAGGTCGACTATGCCACCGCGCACCGCGTACTCGCCGGTTTCTTCAACGCTGCCCGTCCTGCGATAGCCAAGCCCGCCGAGCGTGGCCCTTGCCTGCTCAAGCTCGAGTTCATCGCCCGGCAGAAGGTACAGGGTGGCGTCGCGCAACGAGGCGAGCGGGGCCGAGCGCAAGGCCAGTGCTTCGACCGAAGCCACGACGACCGGCGCCTTCATTGCCGCCAATTGGTACAGCGCCGCTGTGCGCGCGGCCATGACCTCGGTGGACGGAGACACCATTTCGAGCGGCGGCGCCTCGGGTGCCGCAAACAGGTGCACCCTGCGCTCGAGGAAAGCCGCCTGCCCGGTCTCCCCGATCAGCGCCACCAGGTCCGTCACCATGCTCTCGGCTGCGGCCGGCGTAGCGGTTATGACAAGCGCGGGCCGTTCGACCTGTTCGAGAAGGCGGGCTGCGACCCAGGCGGCCGCCCCGCGACCCAGCCCCAGTATACGCCAGCGAAGTTCGGCGTGGTCGCGAAGTTCTTCAGCGAGCCGTTCGCGCAGCTTCGAGGTGGACGGCGAAGGTGGCAAGAGAAGTCAGTCCGCGAGTATCCCCGCCAGGCCACGAAGCGCCAGCAGGTAACTGTCCATGCCGAATCCCAGCACCACCCCGTCTACGACATCCGACAGCAAGGACTTGTGCCTGAACTCTTCGCGGCGGTGGATGTTGGACAGGTGCACCTCTATCACCGGCAACTCCAGTGTCAGAACGGCGTCGCGTATGGCGACGCTGGTGTGGGTGTAAGCCGCCGCGTTGACAAGAACACCGGCCACGCGCCCGCGGGCAGACTGCAAGGCAGTCACGAGCTCTCCCTCGCTGTTGGACTGGAACGACTCTATCGCCAGGCCCAGTTCGCCGGCCAACGCGCCGAGAGCGCTGTCGATGTCGGCAAGGGTCGCGCTACCGTAGAGCTCGGGTTCTCTAGTTCCCAGCAGGTTGAGATTGGGGCCGTGCAAGACGAGTACGGTCCCGGGGGTAGACGTTTTTCTACCCTTCGAGGCTTTCAATGCCGCTGCCATCATTCCCCTGTCTGCCACCGCCCGGCGATACCTTCAAACACCCGCCGCGCTGTCTCCCATGGCGGCCACGATATCAGCAGGATCCAGAAGCTGCTGTCGGCAGGAGCCCGCGCCTTCGGTCAGAATGAACACCACGCCGCCGCCAGAAGATTTTTTATCGTGCATGACCGCGCCCGCGACCGCCTCGCGATCAAGGCCAGCGGGCAGAGACGTCGGCAGGCCCAGGCTGTCGAGCAGGGATTCAAGCCGTTCAACGAAGGCCGCGTCACAGGCCCCCTGCCGAAGTGACACCCGCGCCGCCGCTACCATGCCTATCGATACAGCCTCGCCGTGAACGTAACGCTTGTAGTCGGTCAGCCGCTCCAGCGCGTGCCCCACCGTGTGGCCGAAATTCAGGATCCTCCGCAAGCCGTTCTCGGTCTCGTCACGCGAAACCACGTCGGCCTTTATCGCGCAATTGCGTGCGACTATCGGCGACATCACGGCCGGGTCCCTGGCCAGGACAGCGTCGGTTTTCTGCTCAAGCAACTCGAGCAACTCGGCATCGGCTATAACGCCATGCTTGACCACCTCGGCCAGCCCGGCGCTGTACTCGCGTCCCGAAAGCGTGGACAGGCAAGCCGTGTCGGCCAGCACCAGCGACGGCTGGTGAAACGCCCCCACCAGGTTTTTTCCCTGAGGCCGGTTCACCCCTGTCTTGCCGCCAACCGACGAATCGACCTGCGCCAATAGCGTGGTGGGCAACATGACAACGCGCAGTCCCCTCAGGACCGTGGCCGCGGCAAAACCGGCCACGTCGCCGACCACCCCGCCACCGAGCGCGATCACCACCGTGTTTCTATCACCGCCGAGCTCGAGCACCCGGTCGTAAATGCCCTCCACGGTGGCCAGGGACTTGTGCTCTTCACCGTCGGCTATCTCTACTGTCGCCACCGGGGACTCTATCCCCGGAGCGGCCTCCAACGATGCGCGCACCGGGTCACCGTATAGCGCGTCCACGGTCGGGTTGGTGACCAGTATCGCCCGCGAAATATTCTCCAACCCGGCCACCGCGCTGCCACAGGAAAACAGCAGCCCTTCGCCCACGAGTATGTCGTAGGAGCGAGGGCCCAGTTGCACGGTTAGCTGTAGGGTTTCGTTCATTTCGAGCCGCGCTCCGGGTCGCTGCCGTCACCCGTAGCTATTTTTTTCCTCGCGGGCGCTTCTCCCTTGAGCCAGGGTTCGATCATACGCTGCACGCGGGCAGCCGACTGGTCCACGGTAAGCCCGTCGGTCTCTATCATGATGTCGGCCTGCCTGTACACCGGTAGGCGTTGTTGCCACAGATCGCGAATCTTCTGCTCTGCGCCCTCGCCCGAAGCCAGCGGCCGCTTATCGTTGCGCGACACCCGTTCGATGATGGTCTCCAGGCCGGTCGCGAGGTACACCACCACGCCCAGCTCGCGCAGACGACCACGGTTGACCGGGTCCACGAAGGTACCGCCGCCGGTAGCTATCACCGATTCGGGCTCTCCCGCGAGAACATCCACCGCCGTTCTCTCCATCTCCCTGAACGCGGCCTCGCCGTCGCTATCGAAGATGGCGGCTATGCTGCGCCCTTCGCGTTTCTCTATCTGCTGGTCAAGGTCGATAAACGGTCTCCGCAAACGCCGGGCCAATCGCCTGCCGACGGCTGATTTACCGCTGGCCATGAACCCGGTGAAAATTACCTGGGTCAAGGTAGACTGTCCTTGACCTGCTCAAGATAGCCCTGGTAGTTGCGCTCAATTTCCCGCAGCGAGTCGCCGCCGAACTTCTCGAGGAACAGGCGGGCGAGTTCGAAGGCGACCACGTTCTCGGCGATGACAGCGGCCGCAGGTATCGCCACGACGTCGGAGCGCTCCACGGCCGCGCTCGACTCCTTGCCGCTTGCGAGATCCACCGAGCGCAGCGGTTTCATGAGGGTCGATATCGGCTTGAAGGCAACCCTGAGCAACAGTGGTTCGCCCGAAGTCATGCCACCCTCGACACCACCATAGTTGTTTGACGCGCGGCCAATGCCATCGTCGGTGAGCACTATCTCGTCGTGCACCTGCGAGCCGCGTACCCGCGACGCGTGAAAACCGGTGCCGAACTCAACACCCTTGGTGGCCTGGATGGACATCAGCGCGGCGGCCAGGCGCGAGTCGGTCTTGCGATCCCAGTGAACGTAGCTGCCGAGCCCCACCGGCAGGCCGGTAACGCAGACCTCGACGACTCCACCCAGGGTGTCGCCGTCTTTACGGCAGTCGTCTATCAGTTCGATCACGCGCTTTTCGGCGTCGGCGTCGGCCATGCGCACCTGCGAATCCTCGGCTGCGGCGAATATCTTTTCGGGCGTCATGGTCGAGTGGTCAGCCGTCACCCCGCCTATTTCGCTGCAGTAGCCCATCACGGCAACACCGAAGTGCTCGAGCAACTGCCGCACCAGGCCACCCGCGGCCACCCGCGCAGTGGTCTCGCGGGCGGAAGCCCGCTCGAGAACGTTGCGCACGTCCTCGTGGTCGTACTTGAGGCTGCCCGCGAGATCGGCGTGCCCCGGGCGCGGACGGGTCACCGCCAGCGAGGGATCGCGATCGGCAGGGTCGGCTGACATTTTCTTGGTCCAGTTCTTCCAATCGAGGTTCTCGATCACCAGGGTTACGGGACTGCCCAGGGTCTCGCCCCAGCGCACCCCCGAGCGGATGCCAGCCCGATCTTTCTCGATTTTCATGCGCCCGCCACGCCCGTAACCCAGCTGGCGGCGGGCCAGCTGCTGGTCGATTGCCTCCACGCTGACAGTACAGCCCGAAGGCAAGCCTTCAACTATCACGGTCAGGCAGGGCCCATGGGACTCACCGGCTGTCAGAAAGCGAAGCATGTCGCCAACTTAGCACAGCAGGCCGAAGAGGGAACTATTCTGCGCGCTTGCCGCGCCCAGGGACCACGCCCCCCCTGGTTCAGGACAGCAGCCGGGGCGTGACCAGTATCAATAACTCCTCGCTCTTCTTCTCCTCCTCGCGGCGGCCGAAGAGAGCCCCGAGCACGGGCACCCTCGACAGCAAGGGCAGACCGGCGCCGTTGGAGCTGCTCCCCTCGCGCCTCAGACCCCCCAGGATGGCGGTCTCGCCATCGCCCACTACCACCTCGGCGCTGAGCATGCGACTCAACTCCTCGGGAATTCCGTCGGGAGGCTGCGGCGCTCCCAGGGTGCTCGAGCGCGCTTCTATGTCGAGCAGCACGCGACCGTCGCCGAGCAGGCGCGGCTTTACCAGCATGCTGACGCCAACGCGTATTTCTTCGACCGCCTTGCGGTTGGCCTGCGCCTGGCCCTCGCCGGCCCCGGTTACTACCGAGTTGCTGTCGGGCAACCGTACCCTGAGCACGCGTACGCTCTCTACGCGGGCGCGGCCGCCCTCGAGTATCATGACCCTGGGTCGCGATACTATTCTCACCCTTCCCTGGGCCTCAAGCGCTCCCAACCTTGCCTCGATGGCGTGCCCCGCGGCGGTGGTGGCAACTGTGAGCGCAGCCAAAGACCCGCCGGCCGAAGACGACGGAAAATCTAGGCCGGCACCGACCCGACCACTCACGTTCCACTGCACCCCCAGCTCGTCGCGCGCGGTACTCGAGAGCTCGACGATGCTCGCCTCGAGCAGAAAGCCCTGCCTCGGTTTGTCCACGAGGCTGACCAGCCCCTCGAGTTTTGCCAGCTCGGTGGCCTTGCCCCGCATGATGAGGCTGTTGGAGCGGGGCTCGGCTATCAGCCGGGCCGCGTTTTTGTCTACCACCCCGGAAAGCACAACGGCGAGCTTGTCCGCCTGCGCAAAACCCAGCGGCAACACCCTCTCTACCCCCGGCGCGGGCGCAGGCGGCTGTTCGCTGGGCCCGCCCTGAGAAGGCTGCCGCTGCGAGCCTGCCGCCGCCAGCTGCGCCTCTATCCGGGAAGCACTGACACCCACCTCGAGTATCCCGTTGTCCACCCGGTAGGCGAACCCGGCCACGCGCGCGTATGCCTCGAGCTTGTGCCGCCAGTCGGCCGTGGAAACACTGGCCACCATTTCACCGGCCGCCAGGCCCGGGTCGAGTACCAACTCGAGTTCGGCACCCGCAGCTATTTCCCTGAGCCAGTACTCCAGCGTCCGACTTTCAACCGCCCCGGCTGCCGCAGCCACGCCGGCCAGCTCCCCGGCTACGGGAGCCGGAGCGGTCAATGCCGATGCAGCTGCCGATGCAGTCGCCGATGCCGCCTCCACCGGGGGCTCGACAGACACCGGCCAGGCCAGCCAAGCCAGCGGCAACAACGACAGAAAGCCCAGCAACAACCACTTACGCGACAAAGGCGGGCTGCCACCACCGGGACCCATGTCGCGACGGCCGAGCCCAGCCAACAGGTCAACCCGTCGTGGCATCGAAGCCCATCCTCCCCAGGGCCAGTCCCACCGGCACGACCAGCCGCGAGCCGAGCCGACCGGCCTGCTCTTCGCAGCCCGGTGCCACCGAAACCGCCATCAACGGATCGACGGTCTCGCCGTTACCCGGTGGCGAGAGCTCGGCCAGGTTGTCGGCCGCGATATCAGCCAGTCCCAGCTCAACCAGCCTGAGTCCGCAGGCCGAAAACAATGTTTTTACGCCGGCGACCAGTTGCCGGGGTGCTGTTGCTAGCAGTTCTTCGTGGCTGCCAGCCACCATCCCCGCGGCAGCGCTCAGCTGTACCCTTACCGTGCCCGGGGCGAGATCGGCCGCCCCGGCTGGATCGCTCCCGGAGCCCGCCGCCCTGACAACCGCTCCGCAGTCGGCCGACAAGGCGGCTATCTGCGGCAACCCGGTGGCCCTCAACAGCAGCGCCAACTCGGCTATTCCGGGGCAGACCAGCAGTCCACGGGCGGTTGAATCGGCACCGCCGAGACTGGCCTGCGCATCCGCGCAGGCCAGTAAAAGCGGCTCCTCGTCCGCGGCCTCTATCACCGCGGCCACCAATCCCGAGCGGGACAGGTGCCAGAACACGGCCCGGCGTGGATGTTTCCATCGTTCGAAGTTACAAAAAGCCACCTTGGCAGCTTCCACCCCAGACCCCGCCCCCGTCAACGACTCAGCTGTAATAGACCTGCTTGGAGAAAAAGCAGGCGGTACAGCGAGCCCCGGCTGGGCCAGGGTGGTGCCCTTACCTCCGGTGCCCGGAATCGACACGCTGAGCTACTCGCTGCCCGCGCCCCTCGCCGAGCGCGTGCAGCCGGGCGTGCGCGTCCTGGTACCGCTGGGGCGGCGAAAGGTAACAGCGCTGGTGACGGCGCTTGAGACGCAAGCTCCGGCAGGAATAAAATGCCGCGATCTCAGCGAAGTCACCGACGACAAGCCTGTGTTTCCCCCCGAGCTGCTGAAGCTGTCGCGCTGGATGGCCGACTACTACCTGAGCAGCCTGGGCGAAGTGGTGTCGCTGGCCCTGGGCAAGGGCCTCACCTCCTCGTCCATAGCCACCGTCAGCCTGCTCGATGCTGACAAGGCATCCACGCCCGCCCAACGATCGGTTGTCGATGCACTGCGGTCAAGCGGCGAGGCAATGGAGCTGCCCTCGCTCGAGCGCGCCACCGGAAGTCGCTCACTGCGCGCAGTCGTGTCCACGCTTGAGAAACGCGGCGCGGTCAAGGTCGAGCAGTTGCTGCAATCAGCGAAGGTGAGCGAACAGTACCGAACGGTCGTGCGCCTGCTCAAGGCCGACGACGAGATGGCCGAGCAGCTCTGCAGCCGCGCACCGGTGCGACTGCAACTCTACGAGTACCTTCGTGATACCCCACCCCGGCGCGCCACCCTGCCCGAACTGGCCGAGCTTTTCGGTTCCACGCGTGACAAACTGCGACCGCTCGAGGAAGCCGGGCTGGTCGAAGTCAGCAGGGAAGAGCTCTGCCGCGAGCACGACACGGAGAGCGAGGTAGACAAGCGCGTTGAGCTCAACGAGGAGCAGGCCACCGCGGTAGCAGCGGTGAGCGAAGCACTGGGCAGCTACCGCAGCTTTTTGCTCGAGGGCGTAACCGCGAGCGGCAAGACCGAGGTCTACCTGCAACTGGTGGCGGCCACCCTGGCCCTGGGCCGAAGCGCCCTGGTGCTGGTGCCCGAGATTTCGCTGACCCACCAGCTGGTGTCGCGCCTGGTAGCTCGCTTCGGGCCCACGGTGGCAGTGCTGCACAGCGAGCTCGGAGCCGGGCGGCGTTGGGACCAGTGGCGCCGCGTGGCGCGTGGCGAGGCCCGCATAGTGGTCGGCGCGCGTTCGGCTGTGCTCGCACCCATCGCCGAGCTGGGCCTCGTGGTGGTCGACGAAGAACACGACGGATCATACAAGCAGGAAGATGGCGTGCGCTACAACGGACGCGACGTTGCCATCGTGAGGGCCAGCATGGCCGGCTGTCCGGTGGTGCTCGGATCGGCCACCCCCTCGGTTGAAACCTGGCGCAACGCCAACGAGCAGCGTTACGGCCACCTGCGCCTGCCGCACAGGATACTCGAACGGCCGATGCCTGTCATCGAAACGGTGGACCTGCGCGGTCGCGACCTCGAAAAACTGGGCGGCATATCCGATCGATTGGGCTACCTCATGAAACGCAACGCCGAGGAAGGCGGCCAGACCCTGCTCTTTCTCAATCGCCGCGGCTACGCCTCACAGCTGCAATGCTGGGCCTGCGGAGAGGCGGTGAACTGCAGTAACTGCAGTGTCAGGCTGACGCTTCACCGCGATCGCCGCGAGCTGCGCTGCCATCACTGCGACACCATAAAACCCCCGCCGTCGTGCTGCCCGTCCTGCGGTGCCGACGGGCTGAGCGGCCAGGGACTGGGCACGCAGCGGCTGCAGGACGCCGTGTCCCTGTTGCTGCCCGGCGCAAGCGTTGAACGCATGGACCGCGACACCACCTCGCGCCGGGGAGTCGGGCAATCGATGTTGTCACGCTGGCGACGCGGTGAGTTCGACGTACTCATCGGAACGCAGATGATAGCCAAGGGGCACGACGCGCCGGGGGTTACGCTCGTGGGAGTCGTGCACGCCGACATGACCCTGGGCCTGCCGGATTTTCGCGCGTCCGAACGGACCTTCCAGTTGCTGTCGCAGGTGGCGGGCAGGGCGGGGCGGGGAAAAAAACCGGGCAGGGTAGTGCTGCAGACCTACCAGCCCGATCACCCGGCGGTGCTGCTGGCGCTGGAGCACCGCTACACCGATTTCATCGAGTCCGAGCTGGCCGAGCGCGAAGAACTGGGCTACCCCCCGTGGTCGCGCATGGTCATGCTGCGCTTCGAATCCTCAGAGCAGGGCGCTGCCTCGTTGATGGCCGAGCGAGCGGCCGGGCTGGCGGTGTCGGCTGCGCGAGAGATGAGCGAGCTCGAAATCCGCGGGCCTGCACCAGCCCCGCTCGAGCGCCTGCGCGGTCGCTGGCGCTTCGTGCTGCAGCTGCGCGCCCCGTCGGCCGCCACCACGGCTGCGGCAGCCGGCTGGATACGCGACGTGCTCAAGGACCCCTGCCGGCAGGACAACGTGCGCATGTCGGTAGACGTCGACCCGGTGAGCATGCTCTAGCAGCCCGGGTGGCCGCGCGACCCGGCCCGGCGAGCCGGGGTAAACCCTTGCAAGTGCAGTTTTTCTGCGGTTTATCTCGCGCGTGGCGGTACTCAGGATTCACACCTTCCCCGATCCCCTGCTCACGCGCACGAGCGAGCGCATAGCCGAGATAGACGGCCGGGTAGCGGGTTACGTGGCTGACATGGTCGAGACCATGTACGCGGCCAACGGCGTTGGCCTGGCGGCACCGCAGGTGGGCCTGCTCGAGCGCGCCATCGTGGTGGACACCGACAGTGAGAACCGTGGACTGGCCCCCCTGTGCCTGCTCAACCCCGAGGTCGTGGAAGCCGAGGGTGACATCACCTGGGAAGAAGGCTGCCTGAGCGTGGTGGACTACACCGCCGAGGTGCAGCGCTCGGCGAGGGTCCTGGTGAGCGGCTGGAGCGTGGACCAGGAAGAAGTCCGCATCGAGGCCACCGGGCTGAAAGCAGTGTGCCTGCAACACGAGATAGATCACCTCGACGGCAAACTCTTTCTCGATCACCTGTCGCCGCTGAAGCGGGGCCTGTATCGCAAGCGGTTGAAGAAAATCAAACGCAGCGGCGAACTGCCCGACGACGGAGTGCCACGCATCTGAAGCCGTGGGCGAACCCTTGCAGGCAAAACCCATACCCGCTGCCGACGAACAGCCGCCCCCCGATCCCGCAGGCAGCCTGCGCCTGCTGTTCATGGGAACGCCACCCTTCGCCGCGCTGTCGCTCGACCGGCTGCTGGCCGGGCCGCACAGGGTCGTGTCCGTGCTCACCCGCCCTGACAGGCCAAGCGGGCGAGGCCGCAAGCTGCGGCAACCGGCCGTCAAGGAACTCGCCCTCGGACACGGAATAGAAGTGTTACAGCCCGCCGACCCGGCCGACGCCGGCGTCCACTCCCGGCTCCGCGACCTGCGCCCCGACCTCGGCGTGGTGGTGGCCTACGGCAGGATACTGCCGGCCTCCTTGTTCGAACTGCCACGGCTGGGCTGCATCAACGCCCACGCCTCGCTGCTCCCCCACCTGCGTGGAGCCGCGCCCATAGAGCGCGCCATACTTGAGGGCCGCAGCGAAAGCGGGGTGAGCATCATGCGGGTCAACGCCGGGCTCGACGAGGGCGACGTGCTGTTGTCCGAGAAAGTAACGATCAGCGGACAGACCGACGGTGGAGAACTGCGCGCAACGCTGGCCGATCTTTCGGCCCGCCTGCTCGAACGGGCAGTGCAGCGTATAGCCGACGGCAAGGCCGACTGGACCCCGCAGGACGACTCGCTGGCCAGCTGGGCCCCGGCGCTGCAAAGCGAAGACATGCGCGTGGACTGGAGCCGCGACGCGGTTGATATCGAGCTACAGGTGCGCGCCTTCCATCCCCGGCCCGGGGCCTTTACCACCCTGGGCGACCGACGCTTGAAAGTGCTGGGCGTTGAGATCGTGGCCGATGCGGCGGCTGGCGAACCCGGGCGCGTCCTGTCCTGCGAGGGGGGGCTGCTGGTAGCCTGCGGCCGGGGCGCGCTGAGGCTGCTGCGCGTGCATCCCGAGGGCAAGAAGGCCATGGACTGTACCTCCTGGCTGCGCGGCCTGGGGGCGTCCAGCCAACCCTCACAACTCGGCGATGAAAGCTGATTCACGATCGGTGGCCCTGGAGGTGCTGCTGCGGGTAAACGCGGGCGCCTTCTCCGACGCCGCCCTGTCCCGTCAGCTGGAGCTCGACCAGCTCGACCGACGTGACAGCGCACTGGCCACGCTGCTGGTATACGGGTCGCTGGCCTGGCGCCTGGCGCTGGACCACGAGATCAAAATGCTTTCGGACCGCAAGCTCAGCGCCATGGATGCCCCGGTGCTCGAAGCCATCAGGCTGGGGCTGTTCCAGCTGCGCTACCTCGACCGCGTACCCGAGTGGGCCGCGGTCAACAGTTCGGTAGATCTCGCGCGTCGCCACCAGCGCCGCGCCGCTGGCATGGTCAACGCCGTGCTCCGCAGGGCCATACGCCAGGGTCCTCCAGCGCTACCCGACGCCGCGCGGGTTGGGGCAGCGGCGCGACTGTCACTGGAATACTCGCACCCGCAGTGGCTGGTGCAGGCCTGGCTCGACCAGCTCGGCGAAGACGAGACCGTTGCCCTGCTGGCGGCCAACAACACGGCCGCGCCTACCGTGCTGCGCTGCCTGCTGCCGCGTGAGCAGGCCCTGGCCGAGTTGACCGCGCGCGGGGTAGAGGCAACAGCCGCGCCCTACGCCCCCGACGCGCTGCTGGCTCTCAACACCGGGGACTGGAGCGGCATAGCCGTGTCCCAGGGCGAGGCCTCGCAGCTGGTGGTGTTGTACCTCGACCCCCGCCCCGGGCAGCGGGTGCTCGACGCCTGCGCCGCGCCTGGTGGTAAGACCGCCTACGCGGCATGCCTGGCAGGCCAGGGGCCGGGCGGCCAAAACGGTCACGTGATTGCAGTCGACCCGGCGCGTGGAGCCCGATCCCGCGTGGCCTCGACCCTGGAGGCCAGCGGACAGGACAACGTGGAATTTCACGCCTGCTCGTTGCAGCAGCTCGACACGGACGACGATTTTGACGCCGTACTGGTCGACGCGCCCTGCTCGGGATTGGGAACCCTGAGGCAGAACCCCGAAATACGCTGGCGCCGACAGCCGTCGGACCTCGCCGACCTTGCGGCGCGACAAGCCGAACTACTGCAGCTCGCGGCCGAGTGCGTTGCCCCGGGCGGGGTGCTGGTCTACTCGACCTGCACGCTGGTGGACGCCGAAAACGACGCCGTGGTGGATCGTTTCCTGGCCGAGAACGACGATTTCACCGAACCGGTGGCCAACGATGAGGCAGCCGCCTGCCTGCAGCCCCTGCTCGATGCCCGCGGGCGGCTTCGTACCTTTCCTCACCTGCACGGCTGCGACGGCTTCTTTGCCGCGCGACTGCGCCGTCGCTGAGCCCGGCGTTTGCCCGTCCCGGGCACGATCCGTATAAACGCGCATGGCCCTTATCGCTCCATCCATACTCGCCGCCGACTTCGGTCGCCTGGCCGAAGAAGCCCGCGCGGTTGAACTGGCCGGCGCCGACCTTATCCACGTGGACGTCATGGACGGCCACTTCGTACCCAACCTCACCCTGGGCCCCGACCTGGTGGGAGCCCTGGACAAGGCCACCGAGCTGCCGCTGGATGTCCACCTGATGGTCGAAAACCCCCTTGATTTTGTCGAGTCCTTCGTCCGGGCGGGAGCCGACTGGATCACCGTGCACTGCGAAGTTGTCGACGACGTCGAAGCCGCCCTGTCGGCCATAGAAAGCCACGGCTGCCGTGCATCGCTGGCCATCAACCCTGCAACACCGGTAGAGGCCGTCTCGCCCTGGATCGAGAGGGCCGCGATGATACTCATCATGAGCGTGGTGCCCGGTTTCGGTGGTCAGAGTTTCATGGAAAACTCCCTGCCCAAGCTGCAGACCCTGAGCGATCTCAAGGAGAAAACGGGTAGTGAATGCCTGCTCGAAGTCGACGGTGGTGTAAAAGCCGACAACATCTCGAGGGTCGTAGAAGCCGGCGTTGACGTGGTCGTGTCGGGATCCGGGATATTCGGCGCCGCCGATTACAGCGAGACCATCGCCGCCATGCACGCCGCCTGACGAGACCCCCCGCCTTTGCCCCTTGGCCGCAGACCCCGGCAGGCTGACCCCGGCCTACGGGCTTCGCTTTTGGCGGTGGGCGTGGTATTCCACCCTCGTTTCCCGGTTTCTAGTTCGGGGTGTAGCTCAGTCTGGTAGAGTACTGCGTTCGGGTCGCAGGAGCCGGAGGTTCAAATCCTCTCACCCCGACCACTTTGTTTCCAGCGGGAAAAAGCGGCTTAGACTATGAGCTACAGGGGAAACCTCGGGTGTCTTTGGATCGCCCTGCTGCTGCTGCTGCTGGGAGGATCCCCACTACTCATAGGCGTGCTGCGCCTGCTGCTGGTCTTCGTGGTGGTAGTCGGAGTAGCCGGGGCCGCCATGAGCTGGTGGCTGCGCCACCGCGCGGTCGAGTTCTACACGAAGAGCCAGACCGAGGCCCACAACCGCTTCGTTGAGCTGCTCGTGGCCCTGATGACCCGCATGGCGCAGGTGGACGGCAATCTCGACCGCCGTGAAGTCAGCGTAATACGCGAGTACTTCCACCATCGGCTTGGCTATCGAGACGAGCGGCTGCTGTGGATCCGCGACCTCATCAAGGAAGCGGCCAGCTCCCGGGAGTCGGTTGAATCTCTGTGCCACGAGTTCTCCAGCCGCTTCGGGCTGCGCGAAAGGCTGATGTTGCTCGAATTACTGGGCGAGGTGGCAAGGGCAGACGGCGAGGTCAGCGAGCCCGAACAACACTTTCTCGAACAGGTGGTCACGCTCCTGGGCCTGGGCGCCTATGCTCGATCCGGAGCCTATGCCAGCGGGGCCGAGCAGGCGCGGGCCGACCACGAATCACAGGTAGACCGAGCCCTGGCCACGCTGGGGCAGGATCGAAACGCCTCGGCCGAGCAGATCAAGACGGCGTGGCGCAACCTTTCGCTTGAAAATCACCCCGACAGGGTCCGCCAGCTGGGCGAGGAATTCCGGGACCTGGCCGAGCGCCGAATGAAAGACATAAACTCGGCCTGGCAAACGATTAAAGAAGCCGGATTGGCCTCCTGAACCTGCCCAAGACACGTGCAGTGCCGGTTTTTCGAGCAGCCAAAGCCGGCGATCCAGCGCCTCCTGCTGAAAAGGACCCACGGTTGGCGTGAATCGCCGGTTGAAGAGATCTGGCACCCGCCTTGCAAACAGGGGGTGCGGTGCTGAGAAGCGAGCCGTGGCGGTATCCTTGTCCTGGACGGCAAAAAATATCGCCCTCTCACTTTACACACCGGGTCTATTGACTAATATACGCCGCTTGGAACGGAGAGCGCCCCTGCTGACTGGAGGCCATGAAAAATGAAAAGAATCGAAGCAATTATTAAACCGTTCAAACTGGACGAAGTAAAAGAAGCCCTGGGTGGCGTAGGCGTCCAGGGCATAACCGTGAGCGAGGTAAAGGGGTTCGGGCGTCAGCGCGGCCACACCGAGTTGTACCGTGGAGCCGAATACGTCGTAGACTTTCTGCCCAAGGTGAAAGTTGAGGTCATAATCAGCGACAGCCAGGTCGACAGCGTGGTTGAAACCATAGCCTCGACCGCCAAGACCGGAAGAATCGGCGACGGCAAGATCTTCGTATCCGACATAAGCGAAGTGATTCGCATCCGAACCGGCGAGCGTGGCGAGGAAGCACTGTAGACAAGCTCGTACGGAGAAGCATTCGGCGAGGCGTCCCCGGACGGGTCGGTCATGTGCCGGCCCGTTTTTTAATGTTACCGCTTTGGACTATACAGACTTGAACGACCCCCACGGCCCCGCCCCATGTGCGAGGCCCGCATCTCAACACTAAGCGCTTAAGGAGAACCGCCCCGATATGGCAACTAAAAAGAAATCCCAGACAAAAAAGAGCAGGTCAACTGCAAGGGCATCGGCAGGCGCCAAGGTCATCGCCAATGCAAAGAAGAACGGCGTCGAGATGATCGACTACAAGTTCTGTGACCTTCCCGGAACCTGGCAGCACTTCACGACCCCGCTGAGCGAGTTCGAAGAAGACGTCTTTGAGAACGGCCTGGGCTTTGACGGATCTTCTATCCGCGGCTGGAAGACCATCGACAACTCCGACATGCTGGTCATCCCGGACCCCGACAGCGCGGTCATCGACCCGTTCTTCGAACGCCCCACACTGTCGCTGGTATGCAACATCGAAGACCCGATGACGAGGGAGCCCTACGACAGGGATCCACGCCACATCGGCGCGAAAGCCGTCAACTTTCTGAAGTCCACCGGGCTGGGCTCCGACGCTGTGTTCGGCCCGGAACCCGAGTTCTTCGTCTTCGACAGCGTGCGCTACGACCAGACCGAGAACTCGGCCTTCTACGAAGTCGACTCGGTCGAGGGCCAGTGGAACACCGGCGAGGACGGCGGTCAGAACCTGGGCCACAAGCCACGCTACAAGGAAGGCTACTTCCCGGTTTCGCCGGTCGACAGCATGAGCGACCTGCGCACCGAAATGGTCCAAACCATGGAAGAAGGCGGACTGCACGTTGAGAAACATCACCACGAAGTGGCGACCGCCGGCCAGGCCGAGATAGACCTCTACCGCCTGCCGCTGGTACCAATGGGCGACGCGTTGCTCTGGTACAAGTACGTCGTCAAGAACGTAGCCCGCCGCAACGGCAAGACGGCCACGTTTATGCCCAAGCCCGTGTTCGGAGACAACGGTACCGGCATGCACACCCACCAGTCGATCTGGAAGGGCACCAAGCCGACCTTCGCGGGTAACGAGTACGCGGGCATGTCGAAGACCGCCATGCACTACATAGCCGGCATACTGCAACACGCACCGGCCTTGTGCTCGTTCACCAACCCGACCACGAACTCCTACCGCCGGCTGGTGCCGGGCTTCGAGGCTCCGATCAACCTGGCCTACTCGAGCCGCAACCGCTCGGCCGCGGTGAGAATTCCGACCTACTCGCCTTCGCCCAAGGCCAAGCGCATTGAGGTTCGCTTTCCAGACCCGATGGCCAACCCCTACCTCGCATTTGCAGCCATGCTGATGGCGGGACTGGACGGCATCGAGCGAAAACTGGATCCGGGACAGCCCCTGGACAAGGACATCTACTCGCTGTCAAAGGCCGAGCTTCGCAAGGCAAAGGTGGCAAGCGTGCCCTCTTCGCTGGAAGACTCGCTGGCGGCCCTGACCAAGGACCACGACTTCCTGCTCAAGGGCGACGTGTTCAACGAGGGCTTGATCGAGACCTGGATCGACATGAAGCAGGGCCAGGTCACCGACATGAAGCTGCGTCCGCATCCCTGGGAGTTGGCCCTGTACTACGACGGCTGAGTCGTCAAGGACCAACAGGCCAGCAACACGCAGGGCCGCCCCCACCGGGGCGGCCCTTTTTTTTGCGGGCAGCTCCCGCTTGTCAGTTGAGGATGACGACCTCGACGCGCCTGTTACGCGCGCGTCCCGTGGGATTGTCGCTGCCGTCCGCGTGGGCGTTTGGTGCCACCGGGTATTTCTCGCCGTATCCGCCCGCCTTGACCAGCGCCGGCGAAACCCCATGCGTGGACAGCGACTCCGCGACCACGCGGGCACGGCGTTCGGACAGGCCCTGGTTGTACAGCGCAGCCCCGATCGAATCGGTGTGCCCCTCGACCATCACGCGGCGACCGGGGGCCTCGGTCCTCACGATGTCGGCTATGTCCCTGGTCTTGCGATTGGCCGCGCGGGTAAGCGATGAACTACCGAACTCGAACAACACGTCGGGCAAGGTAACTACGACGCCACGGTCAGACACCGTCGCCGAGAGGTCGCGTGCCCTGAG
>JACNKC010000117.1 GCA_014382245.1 Pseudomonadota bacterium
GGCTGTGGGTTATCGCAGCGGGCGTGGCGCGGGGTCGTCGGATGGTGACATCCGCGCCCGATTCCACTCGCTTACGCTCCAGGGTGGGGCGCTGGCCTTCTACCCTGGGGGCGAATGCCATCGCCCGGTCCCGGAGGCCGGGGTGATCAAGGGCAAAGCCGCTGCCGAGGGGGAAACGCCTGGCCAGTGCCAGCAACGAGTCAAAGCGTTCTTCAATCGACAGGCCACCGCCGCTTCCCGCTCCCTCGGCGGCTCCGCGTTCGTGGGTAAGGGTGGTCATGGCCACCGTCCAACCCTTGCCTACCTCGTCGAGCCTCAGGTCGTCGGGCACGACGACGTCTTCGAACAAGACCTCGTTGAAACCGGTCTCGCCGGTGATCTTGATCAGCGGGCGCACGGTCACGCCCTCGGTATCGGCGACCGGGGTGATGAAATAGCTCAGCCCGTTGTACTTATGGTCTTTACTGGTGCGCAGCAGGATGATCATCCAGCTGGCAAAGTGGGCGAGGCTCGTCCACACCTTGTGGCCGTTCAGTATCCAGTTGTCGCCGTCGCGCACGGCCGAGGCCTGCACGCTGGCGAGGTCGCTGCCGGCTCCCGGCTCGGAAAAGCCCTGGCACCAGATTTCTTCACAAGACAGCAGCCTGGGCAGGAAGCGGCACTTCTGCTCCTCGGTACCGTGGTGGAGTATGGTCGGGGCCGCCATGCCCAGCCCGATGACGTTGAGCAGGTAGGGTACGCGAGCGCGCGACATTTCCTGGTTGGCCACCGCCTGGCATTTCTCGCGGCCACCGCCGCCGTACTGCTCGGGGTAGTCAGTGCCCACCAGGCCGGCTTCCCAGCACTTGTATTGCCAGTCGGCCAGGTACACGCGCTGTTCCCCGGTCATTACCTCGATGGCACCCTGGGGTAGCCTGAACGAGGGCGGGTCAGGGCGGTTTTCGCCTAACCAAGCCCGGCAATATTCACGAAACTCTGCCTGTTCAGGACTGTCTTTACGTTCTGCCACGGTGTTGCTCCTTGTTATCGCAGGGTGCTTTGCCAGCGCCTGTTTACTGACGCTGCAAGTCTACGCTGAGGGAGACTTGTTTCTCACAACCGCTGCGCTGCGGCAACAGTAACGGCGATACGGAAGCGGTCTCGTCTTCCCGTTTTACAGGAGAGAGCGTTCTGGTTAGCTTTTGACGGCCCTCGTCTGATGGGGCAGGTATGAGCCCGATGAGTAACGCGAACGCCCGGCCGCTGCCGCTTACTTTGCTCGTGCTCACCCACAACGAGCAGCACAATATTGCCCGCTGTCTCGACAGCGTGCCCTTCGCCGACGAAAAACTGGTAGTCGATTCGGGCAGCAGTGATGCCACCCGTGATATTGCCGTCGAACATGGCGCGCGCGTGGTGGAGCAGGACTGGCTGGGTTTTGGAGCGCAGCGCAACTTTGCGAGCGGCCGTGCGGCGCATGACTGGATCCTCGTGCTGGACGCCGACGAAGCGCTCACAGCGGAACTGGCGCTGGAGCTGCAGCAGCGCTTGCCCGGAATGATGTCTTCGGCCTGTGCCGGCGGGGTACTGCTGAGAACAGCCTGGTACATGGGCGCGCCCATGCGCTGGTACCGCCCCATGGTGGGCGAGAAGATCGGCCGCTTGTATCACCGCGACCGCGCGCGCTGGAGCGACGCCCTGGTGCACGAGTCGCTGCTTTTTGAGGGACCGGTGGAGTATTTTCGCCAGCCCTTCATGCACTTTCACAGCCCTTCACTGGTGCACAAGCAGTTCAAGGTGCTGCGCTACTCGGAGCTCTGGGCTTTGCAGGCAGCCGAGCGCGGGCGCTCTGCCTCACCGTGGTTTACGCCCCTGGTTTTCGTTTCCACCTTTTTGAAAAACTACCTGCTGCGCCTGGCCGTCTTCGACGGGCGCCGGGGTCTCGCGGTGTCCTATATCGCTGCCGCCTACGCGGTGTACAAGCGCCTGAGGCTGTACGAAATGGCGCGCAACCCGGACTCCCGGCAGACAGCGGCCGACGAGCTGGCTCGGCACAAGGTGCGCCTGTGAAGCGCTACCTGCTCTACGCGTCCGAGCGTTATGCCGTGGGGATAATGCGCCCCCTGCAGGCAGCCATTCGTGCTCGCGGAGACGAAGCCGCGTGGTTTTTTGACGGCCCCGGCGCAGACGAACTCGTGCCCGGCGAGCGCGTGCTGGGCAGCGTGGACGAGGTGATGGATTTTTCTCCCGCCGCGGTCTTTGCGCCGGGCAACCACGTGCCGGGGTTTTTCCCCGGCGTTAAGGTAGCCGTTTTTCATGGATTCGACGCCGGCAAGCCCAAGCACGTTTATGTCCGGGGTTTTTATGACCTCTACTGCACCACCGGGCCAGGAGACACGGCGGCGTTTGAGCGACTGGCCGACTCGCTCGGCTACTTCGGCGTCAAGGAGACCGGCTGGCCCAAGCTCGACCCCTACGCCGGCTTCGCAAGTTCGCGTGCAGGCGATAAGCCGGTCGTGCTCTACCACTCGACCTTTTCGCCGTCGTGGAGCGCGGCGGGAGTATTGTTCGAGCAGGTAAGGCGCATGTCGGTCACGGGGCGCTGGCGCTGGATCGTCTGCCTGCATCCCAAGACCAACGGCGACACCGTGGCACGCTATCGATCGCTGGTGGGTGAGAACCTCGAGTTCAGCGAGGACGACAACATACTCGACGTGTTCCCTCGTGCCGACGTCATGGTTTCTGACACGTCGTCGGCCCTGTCGGAGTTCCTGCTCTGGCAGAAGCCGGTGGTTACATTCAAGAACCGCCGGCCGGGGCCCGAACTCATAGACATCGACGACCCCGCCGTGCTGGAATCGGCCATAGAGCGGGCGCTGCAACGGCCCGCCGGCTTGATGGCGGCGATAAAAGAATACACCGACGCCATACACCCGGCCCGCGACGGGCGGTCGAGTGAACGCGTGCTTGCCGCGGTGGATGAGTTCATTGCCGAGAGCAGTGGCAAGCTGCAAAAAAAACCACTCAACCTCTGGCGCAACTGGAGGGTTCGTCGACGGCTGGCCAGGCTGGGCGTGTGACCGGCCCGGACCTGCCGATGAGGGTTCTCGTAGTAACCGGCCACAGCAATCGCTTTCACAGCGACCTGCCGCAGACCATGGCCCTGGTGGGCCTTAAGCAGGCCGGCGTAGAAATCGAAGTAATGTGTCCCGACACCGCGCCGACGCGGCAGTTGATGGTGGACGCGGGCATCAGGGTAAGTCACCTGGCCATCGGCAGCCGTTTTGATTTTGCGGCGCGCCGGGCGCTGCGTGACCGGTTGGCCACTGGCGGCTACGACATCGTGCACGCGTTCAACGCCCACGCTCTGCAGAACGTGTTGCCGGCGGCCAGGGGTAGCGGCACCAGGGTGCTGGTCTATCGAGGCACTGTTGGCAACGTGTCGGTGTTTGACCCGATGGCCTGGGCTACCTACCTGCACCCGCGCCTCGATGGTATAGCCTGCGTGTGCGACGCGGCACGAGAGTTTTTTGACACGCAACTTCACCTGCCCTGGTGGCGTTTTCCCTTAGGCAAGGCGGTCACCATAGCCAAGGGTCACGATCTAGCCTGGTACCAGGAGCCCCCGGTTGCGCGTGCTGAGCTGGGGGTACCCGATGATGCCTTCCTGGTTGCCTGCCTCGTGAACGAGCGTCCGCGCAAGGGCTTGTCGTATCTCGTCGATGCCCTGCCCGCCATGCGCTGCGAAGGCCGCCCGGTGCACCTGCTGCTGATAGGGCGTGTTCATGTGAAAAAGACGCTTGCGTCTATCGCGGCCAGTCCTGCGCGCGAGAGGATACATCTTGTTGGATTTCGCGGCGACGCGGCCCAGGTGCAGGCGGCCTGTGACGCGTGCGTGTTGCCCACGCTCAAGCGCGAGGGCCTGCCACGCGCGGTGATAGAAGGGATGGCCTACGGGGTGACGCCGGTCGTGACCAACGCGGGCGGCAGCAAGGAGCTCATCGTGGACGGCGAGTCGGGGCTGGTCATCGAGCCGGCGTCAGCGTCCGCCATAAGCGGCGCGGTGAACTATCTCGCGGCCGACCCTGGGCGCAACCGGGCGATGGGGCAGGCCGCCAGGCAACGAATGGTGAGTCATTTCAGCGTGCAGGCGACGGTTGAGAAAACCCTGGCTCTTTACCGCGAGCTGATCGCCGACGGCCAGCCAGGAGCTTGACCGGCTGAGGGGCGGGTCCGGTGGGGTGAGCGACGGGATTTGAACCCGCGACCACCGGAACCACAATCCGGGGCTCTACCAACTGAGCTACGCTCACCGTACGCACCGCAGGACACGCGAAGTTAGCCAGAACACGCGGTGCTGTAAAGACTGCGAGTTCAGTCGATGTCGTGGTCTTTTTCCCAACGCGTGATCGCGTCTTCGTGACGCAGCGTGAGCCCTACCTGGTCCCAGCCATTGAGAAGCCGGTCGCGCAGGAAGTCGTCGAGCTCAAAAGGGATTTCTTCGCCCGAGGGGGTAAGTAACAGCCGCCGCTCCAGGTCCACCTTGAGCGCGTAACCCTCGTTGGCCCGCAACTCCCCGAACAGCCTGTCGACGGTGTCTGCCGCCAGCACGACGGGCAACAGCCCGTTGTTGAAGCAGTTGTTGTAGAAGATATCGGCGAACGAGGGAGCCACTATGCAACGAATGCCGTAACCCTTGAGCGCCCAGGGCGCGTGTTCACGAGACGAGCCGCAGCCGAAGTTGTCGCGCGTGATCAGGATCGAGGCTCCCTGGTAGCGATCGTGGTTCATCTCGAAATCATGGTTCAGCGAACCGTCGTCGTTGAACCTCCAGTCGAAGAACAGGAACTCGCCGTAACCGGTCCGCTCCACGCGCTTGAGAAACTGCTTGGGAATGATCTGGTCGGTGTCGGCGTGCTGGGCGTCCAGTGGCGCCAGCAGCCCGCTGAAGGTTTCAAATTTTTCCATTGCTGCCTGTTGTCCTGCCCGCGGGCCTACTTGTAATCCCAGTCACGCACGTCGGTAAAAGACCCCGTTACCGCCGCCGCGGCCGCCATCGCCGGGCTCACAAGGTGGGTGCGCCCGCCCTTGCCCTGGCGGCCTTCAAAATTGCGGTTCGAGGTTGACGCGCAGCGGTCGCCCGGGCTCAGAACATCGTCGTTCATGGCCAGGCACATCGAGCAGCCCGACTCCCTCCACTGGAAACCAGCCTCGACGAATACCTTGTCGAGTCCCTCGGCCTCGGCCTGGGCCCTGACCTGCTGCGAGCCCGGTACCACCAGCGCCTGCTCTACCCCGGCGGCCACCGTGTGACCGCAGGCAACGCGAGCGGCCTCCCGCAGGTCTTCTATGCGTCCGTTTGTACACGAGCCTATGAACACCCGGTTGACCGTGATGTCGGTCATTGCCTGTCCCTCGCGCAGGTCCATGTACTGCAGCGCGCGCGATGCCGTATCGCGCTCTGCGGCGTCGGCCAGATCGGCCAGGGTAGGGGCCTGGCCCAGCACTCCGGTGACCATGCCCGGCGAGGTGCCCCAGGTGACCTGTGGCTCCACATCGGCGGCGTTGAGCTCGAGAGTTTCGTCGTAGTCGCAGCCTTCGTCCGACGCCCAGGCCAGCCAGCCCTCGGCCATGCTGTCGAAGTCGCGGCCTTCCAGGTACTCGCGGCCCTCGAGGTATGCCACCGTCTTGTCGTCGGGCGACACCAGGCCCGCTCGCGCGCCGGCCTCGATGCTCATGTTGCATACGGTCATGCGGCCTTCCATGGAGAGTTCGCGTATTGCGCTGCCGGTGTACTCGATCACGAAGCCTGTGCCGCCGGCCGTGCCCAGGCGGCCGATGATGGCCAGCACGAGATCCTTGGCCGTGACGCCTGCTCCCAGCTGCCCGTCAACCTTGACCTGCAGCGTGCGGGCAGTGCGGTTCAGCAGCGTTTGCGTGGCCAGCACGTGCTCGACCTCGCTTGTGCCTATGCCGAAAGCCAGGGCTCCGAAGGCCCCGTGCGTGGACGTGTGGCTGTCTCCGCAGACAACCGTCATACCGGGCTCGGTCAGGCCCAGCTCAGGGCCGATGATGTGCGCGATACCGCTGCGCGGGTCGTGCATGTCAAAACACGTGACCGCAAACTCCCTGCAGTTGGCCGCCAGCGTTTCAACCTGCCGGGCCGACAGCGGGTCGGCGATGGGCTGGTCTCGCGAGGTCGTGGGTATGTTGTGGTCCATGGTGGCAAAGGTCAGTCCCGGACGTCGCACGGTTCTCCCGGCCATGCGCAGCCCCTCGAAGGCTTGCGGCGAGGTCACCTCGTGAACGTAGTGACGGTCAATGTAGAGCACGGGGTCCTGCCCGGGTTCCTGGTGGACGAGGTGCTCGGCACAGATTTTTTCGTAGATGTTGAGCGACATTACGGGGGCGATTGTATGCCGCCGGCCGGCAATTTCAACGGGACCGGCTGCTTGCGTGTTCGGCCCGTGCGCGCAAGCGTGGCCGTTTTACAGTGGTGAAACAGCTTGGCAGATAACGAAGAACGGGTGGATCCGGGCGGGGGCGACCAGGCGGGCGGCCTCGACGTGGACCAGCAAGCCGGGTTTGTTGCCGACGCCGAGGCTTCGCCGTCTCTGCCCTCGGCAGCCCTGGCAGCCCTGGCGGTGGGCGTGTCGCGTGCGCGCGGTGTTTTCGGCCCGCAGACCGGGACCAGCGCCGAACTGTGGCAGCTGGCATGGCCCGTGATGCTGTCGCAGGTCATGGTCACGGTGCTCGGCCTGGTCGATATCGCCATGGTCGGGCGGCTGGGAGCTAACGAGCTGGCGGCCTCGGGTTACGCGACACAGCTGCTGTTCCTTGGCCAGTCGGCTCTTTTTGCCGTGGGTTTTTCCTGCGTGGCCATGGTGGCCCGCGCCATAGGGGCGGGCCGGCGCGACAGGGCTCGCCAAGCCCACGCCGCGTCGCTCATAGTTGCCGTGGCCACCGCCGCGGCCATCGTCGGAGCGGTGCTGCTGAACCCGCGCTGGTTGCTGGGACTGCTCAACGCAGACGAGCAGGTAATAGACCTGGCCATTCCCTACCTGCAAATGATCATGGCCTCGATTCTCATGCTGGCGGTCTCGCTCACCATGGAGAGCGCGATGCGCGCCGACCGCGACACCAAGACCCCGTTGCTCATCGCGTTGCTGGTAACGGTGGTCAAGGTGCTGCTCAACCTCGGATTGATCTTCGGCATGTTCGGTCTGCCGCGCATGGAGCTGCTGGGAGCCGGTGTTGCTACGCTGCTGGCCCAGGCGTTGGGCGTGCTGCTGTTTATCGGCGTCGCCCTGCGCGCGAGCGGCGGATCGCCCATGGCCCTGACGATTGCCGACTTCCGTGAGTGTCGCGGCACGCTGAGCGAAGTAGCGCGCATAGCCGCACCCGGTGTCGGTGAGAGAGTGCAACTGAACCTGGCCCTGCTGGTCTACTTCGCCGTGCTCGGTCATTACGGAACCGTGGCCGTGGCTGCCTACACTGTGGGCGTGCGCGTGCTGGCGTTCTCGTGGATACCGGGCACCGGCCTGGCCGCGGCCGTGGCCACGCTGGTGGGGCAGTCACTCGGGGCCGGTGATGTTGAACAGGCCGAGCGGGCCGGCTGGCGGGCGGCGCGCTTGTCGCTGATGGTTGCGGTGGTGGTCGGCGCCGTGGGCGCGTTGGCCAGGCAACCGCTGGCCGAGGCCTTTACCGATGACCCTGCAACGCTCGAAGTACTGGTGCCCTTCATGCTCTGCGTGGCCCTTGCCCAGCCCTTGCTGCAGCTGCACTTCACGCTGGGCGGCGCGCACAGGGGAGCGGGCGACACGATGACGCCCATGCTTGCCGCGGCGGCGGGCAACTGGTTGCTCCGGGTGCCGCTGGCGATCCTGTTCTCGTGGGGGCTGGGGCTGGGGATCGTGTGGGTGTGGGCCGCCCTGGTGTTTGACCACGCGGTGCGTGCCGCGTGGTTGCTGCTGACCTTCAAGTCAGGTTCGTGGAAGACGGCGCGGGCTTGACGCTTTGCCGCAATGACGCTCGCCGCCCTGGCGGGCGGCTACTTCGTGGCGACCACGTAGGACACCCAGGCGGGTTCGGCGGGTGCGTTGGGACGGCGACGGTATACGCCGTTGCCCTCGCCTGTGTCCGAATCCTCGTCTTCCCAGTAAACCGTGCTCGATGAAAAACCGGCCTCTGCCAGCAGCTCGCTCAGCTCGGGAAGTGTCCACAGCCGCCAGCTGTAAGAAAAAGCGTTCTGCAGTCGACTGCCGTCGCGAAAACGAAAGTGGATACGAAACTCGCAGTCGTGGCTTATGGGGTCAAAGCGTTTCTGTTCCCATATGTAGGTAAAGCCTTTCTCGCGGCGCAGGTCTTCGTGATCTTCTTCCATGACCTCGCTGCCGCCCATCATGTCGAGCACCATCACGCCTTCTTTCTTGAGATTGGCGCGCGCGCGCTTGAGGTAGGCCAGCAGTTCAGGCCTGGTCTTGAAGCACCAGAAGGAGAAGTTCTGCGCGGCCAGCACGTCGGCCCTGGGGCCGCGGCAGGACAACACGTTGCCCTCGCGCAGGTCAACGCGCGCAGACTGCTCGGGTTTGAGCTTGTCTATGATGTGTTCGTGGCCCCAGGCAAGTGGCTCGGGGTCGAGGTCGACACCCAGCGCCCGGTTGTCGCGGTGCCGACTCACCCATTCGGCACACACGGCGGCCGTGCCGCAGAAGTCTTCGCGCAGGTCACGCGGCGCGCCGTTGCCGGGGTAGGCGCTGCGGTAGGCACGGATAAAAAAATCAACGTCGCTCTCGGGCGACTGCACCGTGTCGAGGTAGAGCTGGTAGCGGTCGGAGCGCGAGGCTATTGTTGGCCGGTTGGGGCGACGGGTCTTTCTCATGGCGGCAGAACATATGCGCGAACGATCCAGATGTACAGGTTGGGGGCGCGCTGCGGCGCGGGGGACTGTAGCCCTGTCGCTGCTGATGGTGGCTAGGCCACTGTTGCTAGCCCTGCTGTCGGCGCCCGGCCTTGCCTTGCCCGCCGCTGCCGATAAGCTGACGGCCATGAGTGCAAACAGGGTCACGTCCATCGAGGCAGCGGAAATGTTGGAGCAGGGCTACGAGTATCTCGACGTCAGGTCGCGGCCCGAGTTTGACCAGGGGCACCCCAGCGGGGCCTGGAATGTACCCTTGCTCAACGCGGGGCCGGGAGGGCGCATGCAGGCCAACGCGGATTTCATGGCGGTGGTGAAGGCCAACTTTGCCACTGACGCCAAGCTGCTGGTCGGCTGCAAGAGCGGTGGCCGGTCGGCCAGGGCGGTGCAGATGCTGGCCGAGGTCGGCTACAGCGAGCTCGTCGACGTCAGGGGCGGTTTCAGTGGCGAGCCCGACCCGGCCGGGGGGTGGCGGTAGCGGGCTGGAAAGACTCGGGGTTGCCGGTGTCAGCGCAGCCCGAGGCGGGCCACAGC
>JACNKC010000123.1 GCA_014382245.1 Pseudomonadota bacterium
GACGGGGGGCGCCGCGCCGGGGCCGCCAACCCGCCCCCCCGCGCGGCCGCGCGCCCCCCCGTCCGCGGCGCCCGGGAGTGGCTCGCGCCCCTCACGCGCCGGCCCCCCCATGTGCCCCGGCCCGCCCAGGCGCACCGGCCGGCGGAGCCCCCCAGAGCCGCCCCCCATATCTACACGGGTGACCGCGCCGCCGCCGGTCAGCACCACGCCCGAAGTCAGCTTCTCGCCCTGGCCGGCTTCCTCGAGGCCTTCGAGTACGCCCTCAAATATTTCTTCGAGCCTCGACTCCACGATGTCTGCTACCAGTGCCCTGCCCACCAGGCTGGGTGAGCGGCCGCCGACACCGGCCACTTCGATCTCCGAATCCGAATCAACCAGCGTGGAATGCGCGCGACCGTGACGTTTTTTGAGCGCCTCGGCCTCGCCCAGGGAAGTCTCAAGACAGTGAGCAAGATCGCTGGTTATATGATCGCCGGCAATGGTGCTCACCGAGCTGTGGGCGACCGAGCCTCCACGGTAGACAACCAGGTCAATCGTACCGGCGCCCATGTCCATGAGCACCACGCCCAGGTCTTTCTCGTCGTCCGAGAGCACGGCCTGGGCCGAGGCCAGCGAAGAGGCCACCATGTCTTCCACGCTCAGCCCGGCGCGGTTGCAGCACTTGAAGACGTTGGCCACCGCGGTCTCGGCACCACTTACAAGATGAAGGTTGACCTCCAGCCGCACGCCGCTCATTCCCACCGGGTCGCTCACACCGGCCTGGCCGTCGACCACGAAGTCGCGACACAGTGTCTGTTGTATTTCCTGGTCGGGCGGAAGAGGCACGGCCTGGGCCGCCTCTATGACCCTGCGCGCGTCGCCGGCAGACACTTCGCCGTTGTCCACCGCCGCTACCCCGTGACTGTTGGTGCCACGCACGTGGTCGCCCGACAGCGACACCGACACCGAGCGAACCGAGGTGCCGGCCATGAGCTCGGCCTCGGACATGGCCACCGCGATAGCATCTGCCGTGGCCTCAACGCCGACCACGCGACCGGCCGTTATGCCGTTGGACAGCGCCGTACCCACGCCCAGCACGTCGACCGTACCACCCGGGCCGCGCTCGGCTATGATCATGGCGACTTTCTGTGAGCCTATATCGAGGCCAGCAAAAATCTGCGGGGTCTTAGCCACGACCACCACCCATTCCCATGCCGGCAGAGCGACCGCTGGAGGCCAGCGTGGCCGACAAAGCCCGTATTTTGCCGCCGCGGGCCTTCACTACCACGACGCCGTCCATGGCCAGGTCTATGCGGCTTACCTGTTCGAGCCCTGCGCCCAACTCTCCGAGCACGCGCGACAGGCGGTTCAAGCGTGCGCCCGAATCACCGGGCAAGCCAAGCCTGATAGACACGGGGTAGCCGTCCAGGTAGAGCCACGCTTCACCGTCGGCGTCCAGGTTCACCTGCGACAGCGGCAGCTCGCGGGCGTTGGCCTCGTGCACCACCTCCACGGCGGCCCTGAGCCGGTTTACCCTTGCGCCCCTGCTGTCGATGTCCTGCCAGCCGGTCACCCAGGGAATGTCGGGCAGCGCCGAGCGATCCACGCCGCGATACACGGCGCCGCTCTCGTCGACCAGCCACGGGCCGCTGTCGAGCATGGTGGCGGCTACAGGTCGCTTGCGCAGCACCCGCAGGCGCACCTCGGCCGGCAGCCTGCGTTCGAGGTCTACGCGTTCGACCCAGGTGTCGGACTCGAGCTCTCGAATGGCGCCCTCAAGGTCGAGCCGCCACACGCTGGTGCCGGCGTATAGTCCGGCGCGTGCAGCCAACCTGCGCGGGTCGGCCGCCTCGGAGTCACAACTCACTCTCACCGATTTCAATTTGAAGTAAGGATGATCGGCGAAGGCCGGCCACGCGAAGGCAGATATGATCCAGAGGCTCACCGCCGCGCAGGCCACGAGCAGGCCGCCTCGCGCGGTTTTCCTGCGAGCCGCTTTTCCCCGCTTTGTCAGTTTTCGCTTACGCGCCGCCACCGTCTCCACCGCTCACTTCACCACTCGCCGAGCATGCGCACTTCGGGCTCCAGCCACACGCCGCTGCGCTCCCACACCGAGTCCTGCACAAGTTGCATCAAGCGGCGCACATCGTCGGCCCGGGCGTCGCCCAGGTTGACTATGAAGTTGGCGTGCTCGTCAGAAATCCGGGCCGCGCCCAACTGGGTGCCCTTGAGTCCCGCGCGCTCGATGAGGCGGCCGGCGTACTCGCCGGGCGGATTACGAAAAACAGAGCCCGCGTTAGGATGGCCCACCGGTTGTTTCTTTCTCCGCTTCCTCTGCACCACTTCCACCGCGCTCCTCAGCCTTGAAGTAGAAGAGCGCAACAACTCGAATCCCACTGAGATTAGCACGCGGTCGGCCTGCAGCGCCAGCTTACGATAGGAGAACTGCAAGTCGGTTGTGCCAATCCTGCTCACCTGCCCCTGGCCGTCGGCCACTTCGATCGATTGTATGGCCTCGCCGAGCTCGCCCCCGAAGGCGCCGGCGTTCATCAGCGTGCCGCCGCCCACCAGGCCAGGTATACCGGCTGCAAACTCCAGCCCGCCGTAACCCGCGTCCACGGTTTCGCGCACCAGTCGGGCCAGTTTCGTGGCCGCGCCAACCTCCACGGTGGCCTTCTCACCACCCTCCTCGTCCCAGCGAATGTAATCGAAGCCCTTGCCCAGCTTGATTACCAGGCCGCGCACCCCCTTATCGGATACCAGCAGGTTGGTGCCGCCGCCTATAAAGGTCACCGGAACGCCGATGACCGACGCCCGGCCCAGGGCCGCCGAAAGCGACCGCCGGTCGTTGGGCGCAACGAAGAGATCGCCGGGGCCGCCTATGCGCCAGGAGGTGAGCCGCGCCAGCGACCGCGACCTGTGGAATTCCACCTCGTCCTCGGCCAGCCCGAGGGCCAGGGCCTCGAGGCGCTCAGCCGGCGAGTCGCGCAAGGATCTCGGAACCCAGCCGCGTTATGTCGCCGGCCCCCAGGGTGATCACGAGGTCACCGGGACGGGACAGTTCAGCCACCCTGGGGGCAAGCGTGTCATCAAACGGAAGGTAGCTCACCGGCCCGTCGTGCAGCCGCCTGATGGCCTCCACGAGTAGTTGGGCGCTGGCTTCTTCGAGCGGCTGTTCGCCGGCCGCGTAAATGTCGGTGACCACCACTTCGTCGGCGTCTTCAAAAGCAGCCGCGAAGTCCTTGAAGAGGTCGGCGAGGCGACTGTAGCGGTGGGGTTGAAAAACGGCCAGCACCCGTTGCGAGAAACCATCGCGGGCGGCGCCCAGGGTCGCACGCAGCTCGGTGGGATGATGAGCGTAGTCGTCTATCACCGTCACCCCGTTGCACTCGCCCTTGACCTCGAAGCGTCGCATGATGCCCTCAAAGGCCGACAGGGCTTTACTGCAATCGAAAAAATCCATGCCCAGCTCGAGGGCCGTCGCCACCGAGGCCAGTGCGTTGAGCACCGAGTGACGGCCGGGCATGGCCAGCTCGATTGCGCCCAGGGCCACGCCGCGACGTATGACCTCGAACGAGGTCTTGAAGCCATCACGCGTTACTTCTACCGCGCGCAAGTCGGCGTCGACCGAAAATCCGTAGGTAACCACCCGCTTGCGAATGCGCGGGAGCATGCCGCGCACTTCGTCGCTGTCAACGCAGAGTATGGCGCGGCCGTAAAACGGCACGCTGTTCACAAACTCCACGTAGGCGTCGACCAGTCGCTCCATGGTGCGGTAGTGGTTCATGTGCTCACGGTCAATATTGGTGACCACGGCGATAACCGGCTTGAGAGCCACGAAGCTACCGTCGCTCTCGTCGGCCTCGGCTACCATGTAGCGCGAGGTTCCGAGCCTGGCGTTGCTGCCGCCCAGCGACTTCAGGCGACCGCCGATGACCAGCGTGGGGTCGTAGCCGCCCTCGCCCAGCACCGCCGCCATCAACGAGGTGGTGGTGGTCTTTCCGTGCGCGCCGGCCACCGCCACGCCGTATTTCAGGCGCATGAGCTCGGCCAGCATCTCGGCGCGGCGTATGACAGGAACCCTGAGTGCACGGGCCTCCACGACCTCGGGGTTTCCGTCGTCGACGGCGGACGACACCACCACGACGTCTATGCCCGGGTCGATCGAGTCGGCGCTGTGCCCGTAAACGATGTCCGCGCCCAGCTTTTCGAGTCGGCGCGTGACTTCGCTCGTGCGCAGGTCGGAACCGCTGACGCGGTAGCCCAGGGTGAGCAACACCTCGGCGATGCCGCTCATGCCTATGCCCCCCACGCCCACCAGGTGGATGTGTTCGTGCACGCCGGCATCCATGGCAGCACCGACGCCGGGAAACATGTGATCCCAGGGTTGGTACAATCGGCTGGGTTGCGAGTGTCCCATCAGGATACGGCGAGGACCTCTTCGATAACTTTCAGCACCCTTTCTCCAGCCCCGGGCCGCGCCGACTTGCGGGCGGCTTGGACCATGGAGTCTAACCCGTCGTCTTCGCTTAGCAAGCCGAGCAGGTGTTGTGCTGTTGCCGCCGCCGCGTGCTCGTCGTCGACAACCGTGATCGCGGCCCCCAGCTCCTCGAGCGCTGCCGCGTTGGCCGACTGGTGATCGTCGGCCGCCCAGGGATAGGGCAGTAACAACGAAGGAGTGGCCGTGGCCAGCAACTCGGCCACCGTGGTGGCGCCCGCCCGGCACACCGCCACGCGCGCGCCCGAGTAGGCAGCCACCATGTCCTCTATGAAAGGTACAACCCGGGCCTCGATAGAAGCGGCCCGGTAGGCGGCGCGGGTCTCGTCCAGCCCGGTCTCGCCAGCCTGGTGCAGTATGGGCGGCAACTGCACCCGCGACGAGATCGAAGCCAGGGCCGTGGTCACCGCCCGGTTCAGGCTCACCGCCCCCGCGCTGCCACCGAGCACCAGCAGCGTGTCTCCCCCGTCCTTCGACTCGACGCCATCGGCCAGGTCGAGCCCCTCTCGCAGGGGATTACCCGTCCAGCAACAACGACCAGCGGGAAACGCGTCGGCGCTTTCCTCGAAGCTGGTGCAGACCCTGGCCGCGGCACGAGCCAACAGCTTGTTGGTCAATCCCGGTTTACGGTTCTGCTCGAGCAGCACCACGGGCAGGCCGGCCAGGCGCGCGCCGAGTACGCCCGCCGCAGAAGCGTAGCCGCCCAGGCCCAGCAGCACCCCGCAGCCCCTGTGCTTGAGTTCGCGGCGCGCGCCCAGTGCCGCGCGGGTCACGCTCAGCAGCGCGCCGGCGGCCGCCAGCGGATTGCGACCGGCCAACGGTTGCAGCGGTTGGCACACAAGCTCGAAGCCGGCCGGCTCGACCACCCTTGCTTCGATGCCGCGTTCTGCACCAAGAAAAAAAATGGAGGCGTCCGGATGGTGCCTCCTCAACAAGCGGGCAACGGCCAGGCCGGGAAACAAGTGTCCGCCCGTGCCTCCCCCGGCTATGGCCACGTTCATCTTTCGCGCAGCTCCCGCGAAAGCGACATCAGCACGCCCACGCAGGCCAGGCTGAAAAGCATCGACGAACCGCCGTAGCTCACGAACGGCAACGCCATGCCCTTGGTCGGCAGCAGCCCCAGCACCACTCCCATGTTGAGCAGGGCCTGCATGGTCAAGGCCATGGTCAGACCGGCGGCCAGCAGTTGGCCGTAGCGATCGGGGTGGCGATAGGCTATGCGAAATCCACGCTGGGCCAGCAGGCAGAAACAAAGCAGCAACACGCCCGCGCCCAGTATCCCCGTCTCCTCACCCACCACCGAGAAAATGAAATCGGTGTGCGCCTCGGGCAACCAGCCGGTCTTCAATCGCGAGCTGCCCAGGCCCACACCAGTCCAACGCCCCGACCCGAAGGTGATGAGCGACTTGTTGAGCTGCCAGTTGCTTCCCAGGGGGTCGGCATCGGGACTGAGAAAGGCCAGTACCCGCCTCACGCGGTAAGGTTCAAGCGCTATCGCAGCGGCCGCCGCCGCGGCCCCGGCCGTGCCCATGGCCACCAGCCATGCGGCGGGCAGTCCGGCGATCAGGAGCATACCCATGCCCAGCCCGCCGATGAGAACCGTGGTGCCGAAGTCAGGCTGCCGCATGAGCAGCGTGGTGATGACAGCCAGCAGCAGGCCAACTATGGCCACCTCGCGTTTCCAGCCGGGGCCGTGCGCTCCGTGCGCGGCCAGTACTGCGGCGGCGAACACCACGAAGGTCCACTTCACCAGCTCACCCGGCTGCAGGTTGACCGGACCCAGCGCAATCCATCGACAGGCACCGTGCGTGCAGTTGCCCACGCCCGGCATCAGCGGCAGGCATAGCAACAGCAACGAACCCATGAGCAGCCAGGGAGCCGCCCTCTCGAGCAGGTCGGAACGGCAGCGAGACAGGCCGAACATCAGCGCGCCCCCGAGCACCACCGAGACAACGTGCTTGATAAACATGCGATAGCTGTCGCCGTAAGTCTGCCGGGAGAAGAAGTACGTCGTGTCGAGCACGAAGAGCAGGCCCGCGACCACCAGCAGGCCGACGGCAGCAATCATCCACGGGTCGGGCCTGTCCGAGGCCCGTACGCTCACCCTCTTACGCTTTGCTGTCGCCATCCGCCCGATCCCTCACCGCCCGATCCCAGCTATCCAACCCCGCGCCAACTGCTCAAAGCGACGGCCACGCTCAGCGTAATCCGCAAACTCGTCAAAACTTGCGCAGCCAGGGGCCAGCAGCACCGCGTCGCCAGCCTCGGCTTCTTCCACCGCCACCGAAAACGCCTCTGCCAGCCCGGCCGCCCGCAGCACCCGCAGGCTGCCCCGCAGGTCGTCGTCAATGCGCCCGGCGGCTGCCCCGTAGGCGATCACGGTCTTTATCCTAGCACCGCAGGAGGCGACCTCCGAGAAGTCTGCGCCCTTATCCACACCGCCCATCAGCAGCAGCAGCTCGCGGTCGAGGGCACGCACGCTGCTCAACACCGAGCCGGTGTTCGTGGCTTTAGAGTCGTTCCAGAACTCTATCCCATGACCCGCAGCCACCGACGCCAGCCTGTGCGGAAGTGGCTCAAAACTACCCAGCGCTCGTTCGAACTGCTCGCCAGAGAGGCCCGCCAGTCGCGCCAGTACGGCCGCCGCTGCCACGTTCTCGTGATCGTGGGCAACGCGGGGCCAGTGGTCGGGCAGCTTCACCGTCCAGCCGTCGGCAGCCGTAACCGTGCGTCCTTCTGCCTGCCAGCAGACTCCGCCGTCCCCCGCGGGCAGAGGCGAACTGCCAAAGCTGCTGCAGTCGGCCGCCGAGGGATCGGGCACTCCGCCGCAGCCGTCGGCGCGCGCCCTCGATGGCCAGTCCTGGTCGCGCCCTATCACCGAGTGGCGCGCGCGCGCGAAGACGGCCAGCTTGGCGGCGAGGTAGTCCTGCATGTTGCCGTGGCGATCGAGGTGGTCAGGGGTCAGGTTGAGCAGCACCGCCAGGTCGGGGGCAAATCCGCTCACGCGCTCGAGCTGAAAGCTCGACACCTCCACCACGTAGCAGTCCCAGGGCTGCTCGTCTTTGCCGGCCACCGCGTCGCTCAGCGGAGTGCCCAGGTTGCCACCCGTAAACACTTTGCGACCGCAGGTGCCGAGCACGTGCCCGAGCAGCGCGGTGGTCGTGCTCTTGCCGTTGGTCCCGGTCACGGCGTACAGCGGCGCCGGCCCGAGCAGTCGCCACGCAAACTCGAGCTCCGAGATGACCTCGACGTCGCGATCAAGGGCCGCGAGTACCAGTGGGTGGTCGGCCGGCGCACCGGGGCTTACCACCAGCGCGTCAACTTCGCCCAGGCGCGCAACCGCCCCTTCGGGCTCCAGCAGCTCGGCTTGCTCACAAGTCTCGCCGCTGTCGTCGGTCGCGAGCACCGTGATGCCGCGCCTGAGGGCGGCGCCTACCGCCGCGCGGCCGCTGCGACCGAGGCCGAGAACAAGCACGCGCCCCGGAGCAGCCACGGCAATCGGCTTCGTCGTCGCCACAGCCAAAGCCCCTCAGCGCAGCTTGAGCGTGGACAGCGCCAGGAGCGCGCACAGCACCGAGATGATCCAGCAGCGCACGATGATCAGCGGTTCGGGCCAGCCCTTGAGCTCGTAGTGATGATGTATGGGAGCCATGCGGAAAACCCGCTTACCCCTGAGCTTGATAGAACCGATCTGCACTATCACCGACAAGGCCTCGGCCACGAAGACGCCGCCGGCCAGCACCAGCACCAGCTCGTTGCGTGTAATGACGGCCACCATCCCCAGCCCACCACCGAGGGCAAGCGAACCCACGTCGCCCATGAACATCTGCGCCGGGTAGGTGTTGAACCAGAGAAAGCCGAGGCTGGCCGTGACCATGGCCGCGCACACTACCGTGAGCTCGCCGGCTCCCGGCACGCCGGGTATGAGCAGGTAGTCAGATATACCCGCGTGACCGGCCGAGTATGCGAAGATGGCAAAGGTAACAGCGGTGGTCATCACCGGCCCGATGGCCAGGCCGTCCAGCCCGTCGGTGAGATTGACAGCGTTGGAGGTACCCACCACCACCAGCACCGCGAAGGGGATGTACCACAAGCCGAGGTCGGGGTGCAGGTCCTTGAAGAAAGGTATGGCCAGGGTGCTGTCGAAACCCGGCCTGAAGTACATGGCCAGCATCACGCCACCGGCGATCAGGACCTGCCAGGCCAGCTTGCTGCGCCCGCTCAGTCCCTCGTTGCTGCCCATGGTGATCTTACGAAAATCGTCCATGGCCCCTACCGAGCCGTAGCCGGCTATGACCACCACGGTGATCAACACGTAAAAGTTCTGCAGGTCGGCGAGCAGCAGCACCGGCACCAGCAGCGACATGATGATGAGTATGCCACCCATGGTGGGCGTGCCCTGTTTCACGGCGTGCCCCTCGGGCGCGTACTCGCTCACCGGCTGGCGAATCTGCCCGGCCTTGAGTACCCGGATAAGGCGCGGCCCGAAGACGAAGGCGAACAGCAGCGCGAGCAGGGCCGCCGCCAGGCTGCGAAAGGTGATGTAGCGAAGAACGTTGAGCAGCGGCAACGAATCGGCAAAGGGCAACAGCAGGTTGTACATCATTGACTGGCTCCCAGCTGTTCGAGCTCGTCTACGACGCGGTCCATCGCTGACCCCCTCGATCCCTTGACCAGTACCACGTCGCCCGCGCGCCAGCACCTGGCCACCGACGCGGCCACCTCGGCGTGGTCACTGCAGATCGCCACCCTGTCGGCCGCCAGGCCCGCCGCCAGTGCGCCGCCCACCAGCGCCTCGGCGTTGGCCCCCACAACGCACAGCAGGGCCGGCGCCAGGCCGGCCGCCGCGCGCCCGGCC
>JACNKC010000126.1 GCA_014382245.1 Pseudomonadota bacterium
GCCCACGAGCTGGGACAAGGCCGTAGACGTGGTGGCCCGCGCGATGATGACCGATCACGACAGCTTCGGTATCTACGGCTCGGGCCAATGGACCATCACCGAGGGCTACACGGCCATGAAGATGCTCAAGGGTGGCATGGGCAGCAACCACCTCGATCCCAACGCGAGACTGTGCATGGCCAGCGCCGTGGTGGGCCTGGTCACCAGCTTCGGCGTGGACGAGCCGGCCGGCTGCTACGACGATCTGGACGCCTGCGACACGGTGGTGTGCTGGGGCAACAACTGGGCCGAGATGCACCCCGTGCTGTTTTCGCGCTTCGTTGACCGGCGCAACAAGCATGAAAAAATCACGCTGATCGACATCTCCACTCGATACACGCGCAGTTCGGAGGCGGCCGATCACTACCTCGAGTTCGTGCCACACACCGATCTCGCCATTGCCAACTGCATCTGCCGGCAGCTGCTCGAACGCGGCAGCTGGGACAAGGATTTCGTGGCCAGCAAGGTCCGCTTCAAGGCCAACGACGGCAGTGATCTCAGCATTGACCAGTACCGCGACTTCCTGGCCGCCTACACCCCTGACAAGGTCTCAAAACTTTCCGGCTTGCCGGTAGGCCAGCTTGAAATGCTCGCCGATGTTTTCGGTGACCCCGACCGCAAGGTCGTGTCGCTGTGGTGCATGGGAGTGAACCAGCACACCCGCGGCACCTGGATGAACAACCTCATCTACAACGTGCACCTGCTGTCGGGAAAGATATGCAAGCCGGGTAGCACACCGTTTTCGCTCACCGGCCAGCCCAGCGCTTGCGGCACCTGTCGCGAGGTGGGCACCCTGGCGCACGCCTTGCCGGGCGGGCGGGTAGTAAAGAACGCCGAGCACCGCCAGCAGACCGAGGATATGTGGAACACCCGCCCTGGGGCTATCAACGCCACGCCGGGATACCACGCGGTGGCCATGTTCCGGGCGCTTGCCTCGGGTGACCTCAAGGGCGTGTGGGTGCAGGTCACCAACCCTGCGCATTCCATGCCCAATCTCAACGAGACCCTGGCCAACGCGAGCGACCGTTTCGTGGTCGTGTCAGACGTGTACCCCACTGCTACCACTGCCGTGGCCGACGTCGTGTTGCCCTCGGCGATGTGGGTCGAGAAGAACGGT
Source organism: Pseudomonadota bacterium (assembly GCA_014382245.1). GTDB lineage: Bacteria > Desulfobacterota > Binatia > UBA1149 > UBA1149 > UBA1149. The sequence continues at coordinate 1,157 of JACNKC010000126.1, forward strand.
GTGTTCGGCAACTCCGAACGACGCACCCAGCAGTGGTTCAAGCAAGTCGAGCCTCCCGGCGAGGCCCGCGACGACGTGTGGCAGATGCTCGCCGTTGCTCACCGGATGTACGAGCTCGGCTTCGAGGGGATGAAAGACCGCGACGGCCGCTTCCTGCTGGCCATACGCGACGAGGAGGGGCGCGAAATCGAGACATGGAGGTGGGAGGTGTTCCAGCGTGTCAACGTGGACCGCGTGCTGTTCGAAGAGTACCGCGCCTTTACCACGAAGAAGCACAAGGACATTGCCCCCTACCAGGAGTACGTCAAGGCGCACGGGCTCAGGTGGCCGGTGGTCCAGGATGACAAAGGCGAGTGGAAAGAAACCGCCCGGCGCTTTGTTGAGAACGAAGATCCCTATGTGGAGAACGGAGCGGGGGTTGATTTTTACATGGCCAAGGCCGGCGACGGCAAGGCCATTGCGTGGGCGCGGCCCTACGAGCCGCCGCCCGAGTCGCCCGACGAAGAGTACCCCGTCTGGTTGTGCACGGGCCGGGTGCTGGAGCACTGGCACACCGCGACCATGACCAGGCGCGTACCGGTGCTCAACAATGCCATGCCTCGCTCCTACGTAGAGCTCAACCCCGACGACGCCACCGAGATGGGTGTCTCGTCGGGAGACAAGGTGCGGATCGAGTCGCGCCGCGGATCGGTGGTGCTGCCGGCCTGGGTCAGGGGCCGGTCGCGGCCAGCAAGGGGGTCGGTGTTCGTGCCATTTTTTGAGGAGACGCGGCTCATCAACGCGGTCACGCTTGACGAGTACTGCCCGATGTCCAAGGAACCCGATTACAAGAAATGCGCCGTGCGCCTGGAGAAGGTCAGTTGAGGCCAGGCCGTGCATGGGCAGCACTTCTGTCGGTGGCTGTTACGCTCAGCTGTGCGGCTGCCGTTGCCGCTGAGAAGGGTGGAGCTGCTCTCGAGGCCGGGCCGGTGGCCGACCCTGACCGCCTGCGTGCGTTTTATACCGCCCCGCCGGCCATTCCCCACGTGGTGACCAGCATGGGAAGCGGCGAGTGCGCCACCTGCCACGGCGATGTCCGCGAGCTGGGCGAGCGCAGCACCGTTGAGACTCCGCACCCGGAGTTGCGCAACTGCTCGCAGTGCCACGTGGGCGTGCAGTCGCTCAACGAGGGACTGGAGGTCGCACAAGTCGTTAACAGCTGGCGTGGGTTGGAGTTTCCAGGGGAGGGCCGCCGCGCACACGACTGGGCACCGCCGGTGGTGCCGCATCGTTTTTTCTTTCGCGAAAACTGTAACTCCTGCCATGGGTCCGACAACGCGAGGGTGGCCATGCGTGGCCCGCATCCGGAGCGAAGCAGTTGCCTGCAGTGCCACGCCTTCGACATGGGAGCCGAGTTCTGACCGTGTCTGCCGATAGGGGATTAAGATGGACGACGGCCGTGCTTGCGCTTCTCGCCCTGTGTTTTGTGCTCGACCTGTGGGGCGAGGTCGAGCCCGTGCAACCGGGGCAAAGCAAGGGGCGGCAGTACTCGGCCAACGAAACAGTACGCGATCCCCTGCTCGCTCCGCGCCTTGAGAAAATAGGTTTCGAGTACGGCTGCGTGGAATGCCACCGCAATTTTTCGCTCGACAACAAGCGACGGCAACGCCTGGCCGAGCATACATCCATCGAACTGGACCACGGGGCCAACAGTCGCTGCGACAACTGCCACCTGCTCGATAAACTCGACGTACTGGTCGACTACGAGGGCTCTCATATCGCGTTTGAAGAGTCGGAAAAGCTTTGCGGTAAATGCCATGGGCCCAAGTACCGCGACTGGAAGGAAGGCGTGCACGGGCGGCCCAATGGCTACTGGCTGGCGTCGCGTGGAGAGTCGGTGAAGGCGACCTGCGTGCAGTGCCACTCCCCGCACTCACCGGCTTTCAAGCCCATGACGCCGGCGCCGGCGCCGGACGAGCGTCGTGGCTCGGGGGGCAACGGCCATGGCTGATCTGATCACCACGCGGCAAACGGCAGACGGCCCCGATATGAACCGCCGTGATTTTCTGAAAAAAACGCCGGTGGCCGTGGCATGGGTAGCGGCGCTCGCGGGCGCGTTGTCACCGCTCAGGAACCTGGGCGACACGATCAGCGCCGAGGAATTTCTCCAGTCCCACTACAAGGAACTCAGCCCTGACGATATGAAGCGAGTGCTCGCGCGCATCACCGACGAGGTGGAACGCGAGTACAGGGTGCGGCCGCACCTGCGCGACGTCACTCCCATGGATGGCGTGCAGTTCGCCATGGCGCTCAACCTCACCCGCTGCATAGGTTGCCGTAAGTGCGTGCACGCCTGCGTGGAAGAAAACAACCAGTCACGCTCACCCGAAATCCAGTACATCCGTGTGCTCGAGATGCCGCAGGGAACCATGGACATGGAAAGAGGAAACCACGACTACGACGTCGAGCAGGTTCCGCGCGACGGCCACTTCTACATGCCCGTGCAGTGCCAGCAGTGCGAGAACCCACCTTGCGTGAAGGTCTGCCCGGTGGAGGCAACCTGGCAGGAACCCGATGGCATAGTCGCCGTGGACTACAATTGGTGCATTGGCTGCAGGTACTGCGAGGCCGCGTGTCCTTACTGGGCGCGGCGGTTCAATTTTTCCAAGCCCGAGTTGCCTGCAGAGGACGTCAATCCCGACATGGCCTACCTGTCAAACCGACCGCGGCCGAAGGGCGTGGTCGAAAAATGCACCTTCTGCTTGCAGCGCACCCGCGAGGGCCGCTACCCGGCCTGCCTCGAGGTGTGCCCCACCGGTTCGCGGGTGTTCGGCAACGTGCTCGATCCAGATAGCTCGATTTCTTACATCCTGAAGAACAAGCGCGTGTTCGTGCTCAAGGAAGAGCTGGGGACCAGGCCCCGGTTTTACTACTTCTTCGATAGCTGAGGCGGAGCGTATGTGGGTAAAAAACTACTACGGCTTTGTTTGGAGTTGCCTCGTGGCCAGCTTCAGGGGAAACGCGCGCTACTATGCGTGGATGACCCTGCTCACGGTCATAACGCTCGTGGGCTTGAACGCCTACGCCAAGCAACTCGTCTACGGCCTGCACGTCACCGGTATGTCGGACCACGTGTCCTGGGGCGTCTACATAGCCAACTTCACCTACCTGGTGGGCATCGCGGCGGCCGCGGCCATGCTGGTGATCCCCGCCTACGTGTACCGCGACAGCGACATGCGCGACGTGGCCATCTTTGGCGAGCTACTCGCGGTGGCTGCCATCGTCATGTGCCTGCTGTTCGTGGTGGTCGACATGGGTCGCCCCGACCGCCTCTGGCACGTTATGCCTTTGATAGGCCGGCTGAACTGGCCGCAGTCGATGCTCAGCTGGGATGTGATCGTGCTGGGCGTTTACCTGCTGATTAATATGCACGTCTGCGGCTACGTTCTTTACTCGCGCTACCAGGGCCGCGAGCCCTCCAGGTGGCTCTACCTGCCGTTCATTTTCGTATCCATTGGCTGGGCCATCAGTATCCATACCGTGACAGCGTTTCTCTACGTTGGGCTCGGTGGTAGACCGTTCTGGAACTCGGCCATCCTGGGTCCACGCTTCATAGCCTCGGCCTTCGCAGCGGGTCCCGCCTTCATAGTACTGACCTTTCAACTCATCAGGCGTTTTTCTGGCTACAAGATTTCTGACAGCGTGCTGTTCACACTGCGTCGTATCATACAGGTGACGATGCTGATCAACATGTTCCTGCTCGGTTGCGAGGTGTTCAAGGAATTTTACACCGATTCCCTGCACGTGGCCTCGGCCCGATACCTGTACTTCGGCTTGCACGGACATGAAGGCCTGGTGCCCTGGATCTGGGCCGCGGTTGCCATGAACACCGTGTCGACCCTGCTGCTGGTGTCGCACAGGTCGAGGCAGATAGTTTATCTGAACCTGGCCTGCGTGTTGGCCATCGTGGGTATATGGATAGAGAAGGGCATGGGACTGATAGTGCCGGCCTTCGTGCCGACACCGCTCGGGCAGGTGATCGAATACACGCCGTCTGTCAACGAGACGCTGGTCTGCGTTGGCATCTGGGCCTTCGGCTTCCTGCTCTACACGCTGATGCTCAAGAGCGCGGTGCCCATCCTGACCGGCGAACGAACAAGCGATAGGAACGGTGTGTAACCGTTGCGGCAAACGAGATCGGAGGAAAGAAACATGCAGGGTAACGAGACGGATCGAAGGCTGGTCGTAGCGCGGGTGGCGGTGCTGGTCGCGGCGTTGTTGGTATTGCCGTCGTTGGAGGCCGGGGCGGCTTTTTCTCCCATGGAGTTAACCGCGAAGAGCAGGGTCTGCATTGACTGCCACGAGAAAGAGACCCCGGCCATCATCCAGATGTGGGGCGCAAGCAAGCACTACCGGGGTAACGTGGGTTGCTACGAGTGCCACCAGGCCGAGGCGACCGACAAGGATGTCCTGCGTCATTACGACGAAGATATTTCTGTCATCGTATCGCCGCGAGACTGCGCCGACTGCCACGAAAAAGAAGTAGCTGAATTCGAGTCGTCGCACCACGCCAAGGCCGCGCGCATACTGGGGTCGCTCGACAACCGCCTGGCCGAGGTCGTGGAGGGCAACCGCGCCTTCGTGACGCCGGGTTTTCCCGATGGCAACTCGGCCGCCGCGGTGAACGGCTGCTGGCAGTGCCACGGCTCGGAGGTAAAGGTGCTGCCGACCGGCAAGCTCGACCCTGCCACATGGCCCAACACGGGTATCGGCCGCATCAACCCCGACGGTTCGGAGGGATCTTGCACGGCCTGTCATTCGCGCCACAGCTTCTCGGTGGAACAGGCGCGCAATCCCGAAAACTGCGGCAAGTGCCACATGGGGCCCGACCATCCGCAGATAGAAATCTACAAGGAGTCCAAGCACGGCATCGCTTACTACGCCAACAAGGACAAGATGAACCTGGACAACCCCAAGTGGGTGGTGGGCGAGGACTACAACGCGGCGCCTACCTGCGCGACCTGTCACATGAGCGCCACACCCGACCAGGACGTTACCCACGACGTGGGCATGCGCATCAGCTGGAACAACAGGCCCATAGTATCGATTCGGCCCGAGGTGTCTGACGCCAAGCTTGGGTTGCCGGGCAAGGACGTCAGCTGGCAGACCCGGAGGGCGAACATGATCGACGTCTGCGGCAACTGCCACAACGAGGAGTATGTCAATAACTTCTACCTGCAGTACGACGGATTGATCGAGCTGTACAACAACAAGTTTGCCAAGCCCGGCAAGGCGTTGATGGCGTTGGCCAAGCCGTTGCTCAGCCCGGTTGTGTTCGCCAACAAGCTCGACTTCACGTGGTTCGAGCTGTGGCACCACGAGGGACGGCGTGCCCGTCACGGTGCGGCAATGATGGGGCCGGACTACACGCACTGGCACGGCACCTACGAGGTGGCGCGCAACTTCTACACCGAGCTGATCCCGGAGCTGCGCGAACTGGTCGAACGGCACCTGCACTCCAATGACAAGAAAATGGCGGAGCAGGCGAAGAAGCTCTCGAAAAAAATAGACTCGGTGCTGGCGAGCGACGACCACAAGTGGTTCATAGGAAAGATGGATCCTTCCGAGGCGGCGCGGCGCAAGGCCCAGCAGGAGGAGTTCAAGGCCAGGTACAAGAAGTAGGGACCCGGGACGGGATCATGGGCGACGTTACGGAACAGGATTCGAGACCGGTAGATGATCGGCTGACGCTTGAAGGCGGTCGTCTTGCGCTGGCCGAGCACGCCCGCTGCAAGGGTGAACAGCTGCGTGCGGGTTACGGGTCCGAGATGGACTACGCGACGCTGTTGCGCCTGCTCGAGGACCGCGACTGCGTTCACTTTCCGGCCAGCTTGGAGTTCGATTCGAGCCGGGTGGGCGAGGGGCTGTTCGGTTCGGTGGTATCGCGCAGCGGGCGACCGGGCGACGGCTACACTATATACCTGCACGAAAAGCTACGCGGCTGTGACAGCGACGTCGTGGCCGCGGTCCTCTACCTGCTGGTGGTGGTCAACTACGGTGACTTTGCCACTGCCCGTGATGCCGAGGTATTTGGTGCTGCAGCGCTGGGCGTGGAGCAGGAGCAGTATTACGAGCTCGTGTGCGAGTTGGCCGATTCGATCTGAAATCTTTCTCTGGCGCTTCGATCACGACCATCAGGGGCCGAACGAGGTCGCGGTCAGTTGCCATGCCCCCACTGTGTTGCCGCCAGAAGTGGCTGGCTTGACCAGGGCGTGCCATTGACCTGGCTGGGGGGTTTGCCATTCCAGGGCCTGGAAGCTCGACGCGCGCGTGGAGCCTTGGTCAGCAGTCGTGGCCGCCTGTCCGTGGGCGAGGTGCAGGTGGAACATCGCGCCCTTCTCTTCGCTGCCGTTCAGGGTCACTCGCAGCAACTCGGTCGCGGCCGGGACGGTGAAAGAAACGTTCGATTCAAACTCGGCCTCCGCGAGCAGGGCGGTCAGCTGGGTCAGCGCCGAGTCGTGTTCCGGGATCATGCAGGTGGCCAGCTCAGCCGCCGTGGTGGCCGTGGCACAGCTGGCACCGAACGAGCCGGCCGTGTTAAGCGCTGTAACTTCAGCATTGGTGCAGGCCACGGCGATTTTTTCTGCCAGGCTTGCTCGCAGGGATGCTATTCGCATGGAGGTATCGACAGGATCGCAGCCCTTACCAGGCCCACGGTCTGCCTTTTTGCGGCAGCCGTCCACGAGCTTGAGCTTCGACCGTGCGTAACGCATGGCCGATTTTGCAGCTCCCCCTTGGCAACGACGTTGCCCGGCGTCCTCGATCATCGCTTCGCTGACAGCGTGCTCGGCGGCCATGAAAAGATCGACAGCGGTCGATGTTTCTACGAGCAGGCAGGCCGCCAGTTCTTCGCTGTCTACAGCTTCCACGCAGGATCCAGAGAGGCCGGCCGATTGTACGGAAGCGGAGGGGCATTTTTTCCCCGCCAGCATCTTACCGAGCTTTGCCGTTGCTTTCGCGATCGCAGCAGTAGCCATGTTGTCAGGGCAGGTAGCTTGCTGTCCGCCGCTGACAAGTGACAAAATACAGCGCTGTCTTGCCTTGCCCACACTCGTGAGCCACTTGGCCGTGGCTCGAGCGGTGGTCTTGCGGCAGCGCGCCGCTGCGCGAGAGAAGCCCAGCGACCCGCTAAGCGTGGATGTCTCTACCCCGGCATCGCCCACGTGCGACAATCCGTTGCCACAGCTTGCTGCACCCAGGTCGCTACCCGCCACCGAGGCGATGAAAGAACGATTGTCGTAAACGCTGGCGTCGAAGGACTCGGAGTTTTTTACGCAGCGTCCGTCCAGCCCCGAGTCCACGCCTGCCGCCACCGGCCCGGAGCCGTCGTCGACCAGTAGCGGACTGCCCGAGTCGCCGTAGCAGGTGTTTGAGTATGAACCCGCCGGGCCCGAGGGCCGGAGGAACTTCCAGCACACATGGCGCAGGTCCGGGACTCCCTGCTGGCACGGCGCGGTTACTACGCTGCCGCGTCGTTTTATGCCCGCGTCGCTACCGTTGTCTGTTGTCACCCCGTAGCCGATCACCGTCGCGGCGGTGCCGTCGCCCACCCGTCCGCCCGTGTTTATGGGCAGGGGCAGCACGCGCTCTACGTCATTTGCGAGGGTGAGCACGGCGATGTCACCGCGTTGTCCGAAGTTGTAGTTGGGCGACAACTCCACGGCCGATACTTCGTAGATACCCCCGTGCTGCAGGTAGACCAGGTGGCGAGATGGATCGGGCGAGGGGCAGTCGGTTGCCCGGTCAGCGTCGCACACACAGTGCGCTGCAGTGAGAAAATGCCGGCAGCCGACCAGGGCCCCGCTGCAACTCTGGAAACTGCTGCCGTCTTCGTACACCCACAGCAGGGCACCCACGGCCGGGTGATCATTGGTCATCAACCCGTTGACGACCCGCTGGCCGTCGTCTGCCAGGACTGGACCGACCAACAGCAGGAAGGCCGTGGTAAGCAAGGCGGCTTCTTTCATACTGGATATAGTCGAGCCTTGGCGGGGGCGTGTAAAGGACCAGGACCAGCGGGCTTTCGGCCGCCCGTGTTTCAGCCACGACCAGGTCAACGGCAGCAGCCGGCCCTCG
>JACNKC010000043.1 GCA_014382245.1 Pseudomonadota bacterium
GGTGGTGCCCCAGTCGGTCGTCGGTCAGCCAGGGAGTGAGAGACCTCAACTCCTCGCCGACCTTTTCGACCGGGTGGTTCTCGCCTTCCCGGCGCAGCTCCTTGAAGTGGGGCAGACCGCACTTGTACTCGGTGATCCACTCGTCGGCGAAGTCGCCCGACTGTATTTCTTCGAGTATCTTCTTCATCGCGGCGCGCGTGCCGTCGCCCACCACGCGGGTGCCGCGGGTGAGATCGCCGTACTCGGCGGTGTTGCTGATCGAGTAGCGCATGTTGGCTATGCCGCCTTCGTATATCAGGTCGACGATGAGCTTGACCTCGTGCACGCACTCAAAGTAGGCCATCTCGGGCGCGTAGCCCGCGTCTACCAAGGTCTCAAAGCCCGCGCGGATGAGCTCGGTGAGCCCACCGCACAACACCGCCTGCTCGCCGAAGAGATCGGTCTCGGTCTCCTCCCTGAAGGAGGTGCCGATGACGGCCGCGCGTGTACCGCCAATGCCATCGGCGTAGGCCAGGCCCACGGCCTCGGTATCACCCGACGGGTCCTGGGCCACTGCCAGCAGGCAGGGCACGCCCATGCCCTTGGCGTACATGCTCCTCACCAGGTGGCCGGGGCCCTTGGGGGCTACCATGAACACGCCGGTCTCGGCCGACGGCTTTATCTTGCCGAAGTGAATGTTAAAGCCGTGCGCAAAGGCAAGGTAGCTGCCCGGCTTGAGATTGGGCTCCACGTCTTCGTGGTAGACATCGGCGGCCAGTTCGTCGGGCAGCAGCATCATGACCACGTCGGCGCTGCCAACGGCGTCGGCTATCGAGGCCACCTCGAGGCCCGCCCCCTCGGCCTTGGCCACCGACGAGCTGCCTTCTCTCAGGCCCACGACGACCTTTACGCCGCTCTCCTTGAGGTTGAGCGCGTGCGCGTGCCCCTGGCTGCCGTAGCCCAGCACGGCAACGGTCTTGTTTTTCAGCAGGCCAGCGTCGGCCTCTTCTCGGGTGTAAATCTTCATGCAGCTTTCTCCGTACTCTTGTTTTTCTTAGCCTTAGGGGCCCCGACCGTAAGCAGGCGCCCTCCCCTGAACAGCGCCGCCTTGCCGGTGCGCGCCACTTCCTTGATTCCAAGGGGAGCGAGCATCGTCATGATGGCAGCTATTTTCTCGTCGTCGCCGGTGACCTCGACCATGCACTCGGTAGGCCCGACGTCCACGATACGGGCCCTGAATATGTCGGCTATACCTACCAGTTCCAAGCGTGAGCGGGCGTCGACGGCCACCTTGATCAGCGCGAGCTCGCGTTCAACATGCTCTGCCTCGCTGTAGTCAACAACCTTGATAACCGACACCAGCTTGTTGAGGTGCTTGTTAATCTGCTCCACGATCTCGGCGTCGCCGGTGGTGGTGAGCGTAATGCGCGACACCGACGGGTCCAGCGTTTCGGCCACCGACAGGCTGGATATGTTGTAACCACGGCCACTGAACAAGCCGGACACGCGCGACAACACTCCGAATTCGTTCTCGACCAGTATGGATATTATGTAGCTTTTCTTCGTTGCCATGCTTACACCTCCAATCGCTAACCTGTAACCGCGCCCCGCGCGGCACTCGAAACCAGCCTCGAGTACTTCCACAGAACGCCGCTCGTGTACTTAGGCGCCGGTTCCGTCCACGCGGCCTTTCGCCGTTCAAGCTCGGCGTCGTCCACTGCCAGTTCGAGCAGCAGGCGGTCGGCGTCGATGGTGATGGTATCGCCCTCTTCGACCAGCGCGATGGGGCCGCCGACCTGGGCCTCGGGCGCTACGTGCCCCACGACCATGCCGTAGGTACCGCCCGAGAAGCGCCCATCGGTTATAAATCCCACGCTGTCGCCCAGCCCCTTGCCGATGATGGCACTGGTGGGCGAGAGCATTTCGCGCATGCCGGGACCGCCGCTGGGGCCCTCGTAGCGAATGACGAGCACGTCGCCCTCGGCGATGCGGTCGCCCATGATGGCGTCCATGCAGTCCTCTTCGGAGTCGAACACCCGCGCCGGGCCGGTTATCGCGCGATTTTTGAGTCCACTGATCTTGGCCACGCAGCCCTCGGGGGCGAGATTGCCCTTGAGCATGGCGAGGTGGCCCTGCGTGTAGACCGGTGAATCGAAAGGACGCACGACCTCCTGTTCCGCCGGCGGCTGGTCGGCCACGAGCTTGAGATTGTCGGCCACCGTACCACCGGTGATGGTCATGCAGTCGCCGTCTATCAATCCCTGCGCGAGCAGCATCTTCATGACCAGGGGTATGCCGCCAACCGCGTGTAGATCGGTGGCAACATAAGGCCCCGACGGCTTCATGTCGGCCAGCACCGGCACGCGCAAGCGTATGTCTTCGAAATCTTCCATCGTCAGCTCGACCTCGGCCGCGTGGGCGATGGCGAGCAGGTGCAGGACGGCGTTGGTCGAACCGCCAACGGCCATGACAACGGCTATGGCGTTGTTGAACGCGGCCCGGGTGAGTATGTCGCGAGGCTTCAGGTCGTCGGCGACCAGGCGCATGAGCACCCTGCCGCTTTCAGCGGCACTGTCGCGTTTTTCGTCGTCCTCGGCTGCCATGGTAGAGGAACCGGGCAAGCTCATGCCCAGCGCCTCGAAGGCGGAGCTCATCGTGTTGGCCGTGTACATGCCGCCGCAGGCGCCGCGGCCGGGACAGGCGCGCTTCTCGATCTCGCAGAAAGCCTCGCGGCTTATGCGGCCCGCGCCCAGCTCACCCACCGCCTCGAAAGCACTCACGATGGTGAGATCCTTGCCGTCGTAGTGGCCGGCCTTGATGGTGCCGCCGTAGACAAAAACCGATGGCAGGTTGAGCCTTGCCATGGCTATCATGGCGCCGGGCATGTTCTTGTCACAGCCACCCACGGCAAGCAGGCCGTCCATGCTCTGGGCCCGGCAAACGGTCTCGATAGAGTCGGCGATGACCTCGCGACTGACCAGCGAGCACTTCATGCCCTCTGTACCCATGGAAATGCCGTCGCTGACAGTGATGGTACCAAAGGTCTGGGGCATGCCGCCGTCTTCGCGAACCGCCCCAGCCGCGGCCAGCGAGAGGTCGCCCAACCCGGCATTGCAGGGCGTTATGTCGCTCTGGCCATTGGCGATCGCGACTATGGGCTTGCTGAAATCGTCGTCGCCGAAACCCACCGCCCGCAGCATGGCACGGTTGGGCGCGCGGTTGTCTCCCTCGGTGACCGCTCGGCTGTGCCGGTTGGCGGCCTTTTTGTCGTTGCTTGTCATCTTATTAATTCCGGGTGCGACTCACAGGGGTCCGGGCCCGACCGCTCGCCGCCGGGCATACTAGTCGTTACCTGTCAGGAATACCAAGGCAGCACCACCACCGACACGGTGGCGGCTGTCGTACAGCCGGGTGACAACGCCGCGCGTGGCAGCGCCCCGGAAAAGCCGTCCGGGCGGGGGTTGACGGTCGATGGGCGCAGTGCCGTCGACCAGTCAGCCCCCGCTTCAGGCAGTCAGGCCGATTGGCTCTGACCCACTTCGCGCCGGTGGTCGGACAGGATGCGCATGACCCTGTCTTTCTCGGCGAGTTTCTTCTTCTTCAGCTCAGCGCATTCCACTTCCTGCGAGTCGCTGAGGTGTTCAAGTCTCTCAAGCTCTTCTACCCTGGCTTTCAAACTCAAGTGCTTTTCGTAAGCACTTTTAAGGTCCGCGTCTCCAGGCGCCAGGCTCTCTATGAGCTCTTCGTCTTGTGTTTCCATCCAAGCCTCCCTGTGTTGTTTTGTTTCGTCAGTTATCTCTCTCTTCCACGCCCGGCGCCTTATCCTGCTGGCCCCGATCCCGCGGACCATGCAGCGGCCACGCGGTTCTTATTAGGCCTGGCCCCGGTAGGTCCTATGTAAGTGGGCAGCGCCTGCCCGGGGGTCGCTCGGTCACCGGTGGTGCTACTGCCTGAGTCTAACTCCGTCCCAGCTGCCTTGGCAAGCGCCACTGCCGGATCAAGCGCTTGGCCAGCCAGTGCGGGCATTCGTAGCCCCGCCTCCGAACAGGCTCCAAGTACGGCCTGGGCGGCGTTTCCGGCAACCCGCAGCCCCGTGGGCAGCGTCCGAAGGTCAGCAAGCAATTCTTCGGCCGTGCAGCGCTTGTAATCGAGCAGTTGCTCGCCACCGTCGCCCGACCAGGCGGCCACGTAAATATTTCCCGATCCCGCGTCCAGCGTTGCCAGGAAAGGGCTTTTGCCGCCTTCGGCTGCCTTGTCGCAACAAGCCAGCTGCAAGCGCAGCGACGACATGCCCGTTACCGGTAGTTTGTGGGGCAGGACAAGGCCGGCGGCCAGCGCCAGGCCAATACGAACGCCAGTCCATGAAGCGGGGCCGGTAGAAACACCGACGGCCGAAATATCAGCCACCGCCGCCGAGATATCCTTGAGCCCCAGCCGCAGTAAGTCGGCCAGGCCCTCACCCCGCACGGGAGGTTCGCAGGTCGCAAGCCAGGGATCCCGATCGGGGGCCAGCAGGGCTATGGACGGTACGCGGCCACTGCTGTCTATGCCGAGCAGCAGGCCTGTACCGCGACAGCTCACCCGCCGACTATTCGAGAGATGTCGTTAAAAACGACCAGGACCATCAGGGCCACCAGCACCAGCACCCCGAACTGCTGCACGAGGTCGCGAGCCCTGTCGGGCAAGGGGCGCCCTCGAACCGCTTCGTAGGAAAAGAAGGCCAGGTGACCACCGTCGAGACCCGGTATGGGCAGCAGGTTGATGATGCCCAGGTTAACGCTCAGCAGGGCCATGAAGTGCAACAGCGGCTCCATACCACGATTGGCGCGACGGCCCGCTTCCTGGGCTATGCCTATGGGACCGGCGAGGTCCGACATGGAGAGCCGTCCCTGTACGAGCCGTGAGAGTGTTTCGAGTATCACCACCGACCAGGTCCAGGTGTAGCGGGCGCCCAGCACCACCGACTCCACCGGGCCCACGTCCTGGCGCTCAGACGCGCGGTGCACACCGATGACCCAGGCCGTGCCGATTTCTTCGCCAAGGTAGTCCCTGCGCACCCTCGACTCGGGCGTTACCGTGAGCACGCGTTCTTCACCCTGCTCGGAAAGCACCGAGAGTTGTATTTCGCGGCCTTCGCTGGCCGTTACGGCCCCGTGCAGGCCGTCCCAGTTACCCAGGGACTGCCCGTCTATGGCCGTCACGAGGTCGCCGGCCGCCAGGCCCGCAGCCTGGGCCGGAGAGTCGGCGACGACGCCGCCCACCAGGGCCTTGTCGCTGGTGACCTGGTTGCCCCAGGTCATCATGATGACCGTGAACAAGAAGAAGGCGAAGACCATGTTTATTGCCGGGCCGGCCACCACGATCATGGCCCGCTGGTAGAGCGGCCGATCAGGAAATCCCCGGCCCGCCACCTTGGGAGCAAATTCATCGATTTCGCCGGCCATGCGCACGTAGCCGCCAAGCGGAATCAGTGAAAAGCGGTACTCGGTTTCCCCTCGCTGTATCGAGAACAACCTGGGCCCGAAGCCGAAGGAAAACACCTGTACCTCGGTGTTGCACTTGCGTGCGACAAAGAAGTGGCCCCACTCGTGGACCATGATAACCACCGCGAGAACGGCGATCGCTGCTAGGATTCCAGTCGGTGTCATAAAAGGCGGCGTCCGTGATGGTCAGCCAGTGACAAGGATAGCATAGTAATAGACGAAGACTATCGGCAAAACGAGGCTGTCGGTCCTGTCGAGCACCCCCCCATGGCCCGGCAGTATCCAGCCGGAATCCTTGGTCCTGTAGGCCCTTTTGATCATCGACTCCAACAAGTCACCGAGCTGGGCCAGCACCGACATGACGCCGGCTACGAACAGTGTTTCAAAAAGACCCAACCTGTGCAGGATCAGCGAGTTGACGACGATGCCGGCCACCAGGCTGCTGCCAAAACTGACCAGCGAGCCTTCGACCGTCTTGTTCGGGCTCACACTGGGCCAGAGCTTTCGTGTGCCCAGCATTTTACCGCCGAAATAGCCGCCCACGTCGCCGGCCATGACCACCGCGAAGACGAAGAATACCCAGGAGGGGCCGTCGCCACCGGGCAGTCCCCTGATCCAGATCAGGTGCGGAAGCAGGGCACCGCCATAGAGCGCGCCCAACAGCACCTGGCCCGCGCTGTTGACGCTCTGGCCCATGTCGCGAGCGGTCGCGAGGGTAGCCACCAGGGTAAGAATGAGGCAGGCCACTATGCCAGCCGACAGGGCCGCGCCCCCGGCCAGGCCACCTGGCACCAGCACCATCGAAGCCGCGATCATCATGCCACCGAGGGTCGTCAACGTGGCGGCCCCGGGTACACTCGACAGGGCCATGAGCGAAAATTCTCTCAGCGCCACCCAGGTGGCAAACAACACCACGCCGTTGAATATCCAGGCCGGCGCGAGGAAAAACAGCCACGCCAGCAGGGGAATGGCCACCGCGGCCGTAAACAGGCGGGATCTCAACAAGCGTTCAGGCCTCCACCGCCAACTGGCCCGTGGCACGGCCGAAGCGGCGATCCCTTTGCGCGTACCAGTTGATGGCCTCAAGAAACTGGTCGCGCCGGAAGTCCGGCCAGGCGAGGTCGGTGAAGTACAGTTCGCTGTAGGCACACTGCCACAGCAGGAAATTAGATATGCGCAGCTCGCCGCTGGTACGTATGAGCAGGTCGGGGTCGGGTAGCCCGGCAGTCATCAACGACCCGGCCAGGCGCGATTCGTTTATCTGCTCGGGCTTGAGCTCGCCGTCGCGCACCTGCCGGGCCAGTTGCCTGGCCGCGCCAACGATGTCCTGCCTGCCCCCGTAGCTCACGGCCAGCACCACGGTCATGCGATCGTTGGCGCGCGTCTCGGCCTCCACCGAGCGCAGGTCGGAGAGCACCTCGGGCGGAAGCCGGCGCAGGTTACCCACCGCCTTCAAGCGGATACCGTATCGCATCATGCGACTGAGCTCGGTGCGACAGTAACGCCGCAGCAGTTTCATCAGGGCCTTGACCTCCGACGGAGGGCGGCTCCAGTTCTCTGTAGAGAAAGCGAACAGGGTGAGCACTTCGACGCCGATTTCACGCGCGGTTTCGACCACCTCGCGAACCGAGTCCTTACCCTTGCGGTGACCCTGCAAGCGGCTCATACCCCGCGCGCCCGCCCAGCGGCCGTTACCGTCCATTATGACGGCGACGTGCCGGGGCACCCGACCTTCCCAAACAGGCGACACCCGCGACAAGACCGTCAGACGGCCATTACCTCTTCGTCTTTCACCTTGGCAATTTCGTCGATCTTCTTGACGAACTTGTCGGTGAGTTCCTGCACCCGGCCCTGGGCCCCGCGCATCTCGTCGTCGCTTATGTCCTTGTCCGAGTTGAGCTGCTTGAGCATGTCGTTAGCGTCGCGCCGGTGGTTTCGCAGAGACACGCGGTGGTTCTCAGCCTCGCGACCCACCTGCTTGACGAGCTCCCGCCTGCGCTCCTCGGTGAGCTCGGGGATGGAAAGCCTGATGAGCTTGCCATCGTTCGACGGGTTGAGCCCGAGATCAGCGATGGCGATTGCCTTTTCGATGGCCGGGATCGTGGCCTGGTCAAAGGGTTGCACCACCAGCAGCCGAGCCTCGGGGACGTTGATCGACGCCAACTGGTTCAGGTGGGTAGCGGCCCCGTAGTAGTCAACCATCACGGCGTCGAGCAGGGCCGCGTTGGCCCGTCCCGTGCGAATGCGACCGAGGTCGTGAACAAAGGAGTCAACCGTTGACTCGAGCTCGGCCTCGAGGGTTTCAATTACTTCGTCTATCAATCCGTTTCCTCCCCAACCAGCGTACCTATCTGCTCACCCATCACTGCCCTCAGGATATTGCCGGGAGTAGTCGCGTCAAAGACTATTATAGGCATCTCGTTTTCCATGCACAGGGTCACCGCGGTGGAATCCATCACGGTCAGCCTGCCGTTGAGAACGTCTAGGTAGGACATGCGGTCGTAACGCCGGGCGTCCTTGTTCTCTTCGGGGTCGGCGTCGTAGATGCCGTCAACGCGGGTGCCTTTCATGATCACCGCCGCGCCCATCTCTATGGCCCGAAGGCTGGCGGCCGTGTCGGTGGTGAAGAAGGGGTTGCCAGTGCCGGCGGCAAAAATAACTACGCGGCCTTTCTCGACGTGGCGCTGCGCGCGGCGACGGATGTAGGGCTCGGCCACCTGCTGAACGTCGATGGCCGACATCACCCGGGTAGCCACGCCCGCTTTTTCGAGCGCGTCCTGCAAGGCGAGGCTGTTGAGTATGGTCGCGAGCATGCCCATGTAGTCGGCCGTGGCACGGTCGATGCCCATCTCGGCTGCCTTCATGCCGCGAAAGATATTGCCGCCACCCACCACGATGGCCAGCTCGCAGCCAGCCTCGCTGACCTCGCGCACCTCGACGGCCAACGAAAGAAGAACACCGGGGTCGATACCGCTGCCGGCTTCACCGGCCAGCGCTTCTCCGCTCAGCTTGAGCAGCACCCTTGGAAATTGTGGTTTATCGCCCGCCATCGTGACCGCACCGGCACTGTCGAACGGTCAGGTAGTCTGGCTGATCTGCTCGGCCACTTCCTGGGCCAGGTTCGCCACCCGACGCTCGATGCCCTCGCCAAGCTGGTAACGCACAAAGCGACTGACCGCAAGGGGTCCACCCGCCGAGCCTGATTCCTTTTCGAGCAGATCCGAGATCGTGATGTCGGTATCGCGCACGTATTCCTGCTCCAGGAGGCAGATCTCGCGAAAATACTTGTTGAGCCGTCCCTCGGCTATGCGGTCGAGAATTTTTTCGGGCTTGCCCGAGGCCAGGGCCTCGTTGCGGAAGATTTCTTTCTCGCGCTCAATCTCGTCCGGATCCACGGAGTCGCGATCCACGTAGCGCGGGGCTGCCGCGGCCACCTGCATGGCTACCGAACGGCACAGTTCCAGCTGCGGATCGCCGGCACCCTCTATCTCGACCAGCACGCCGATCTTTCCACCCGCGTGCACGTAGGCCCCGACCCTCCCGCCGGCAGATTCGATACGCACCCAGCGACGAAGGGAGATATTTTCGCCCATCGTTGTCACGGCTTCGGTAACGCGGGCCGCCAGGGTGGCGCCGCTGGCCAGGGACAGGTCGTTGACATCAGCACCCTCGCCCTCGGCTGCGCCTTCGACCGCGAGCAGGGCCTGTCCCAGCTCGTCGACCAGTGCCGCGAAGTCACCTGTCTTGGCCACAAAATCAGTCTCGCAGTTGAGTTCCATGGCCAGCGCACGGCTGCCACAGTCCGACACGAACAAGCCGACCAGCCCCTCGGCCGCTACCCGTCCGCCCTTCCTGGACGCGCTGGCCAACCCCTGCTCACGCAGGGCCTTGATGGCCGCTTCCATGTCTCCGTCGACCTCGGCCAGGGCTCGCTTGCAGTCCATCATGCCGGCGCCCGTACGCTCGCGCAGATCCTTTACCTGGGCGGCACTGACACTCACTCGCTGCTGCCCTGGGACACCGGGGCGGTGGGAGTAATCTCGTCGGCGGGAGCTGCCTCTGCCGCCGGAGCTGCCTCTGCCACGGGAGCTGCCTCTGCTGCCGGAGCTGCCTCTGCCGCCGGGGCTGCCTCTGCCGCCGGGGCTGCCTCTGCTGCCGGAGCTTCTTCGCCGGCCACGCTGGAAAACATTCCCGCGAGATCGCTACCTGGCACACCCTCACCTTCGCTGGCAGCGGCAAGACGTTCCTGCCGTTCACGCTCGCCTTCGACCACGGCGTCGGCAATCGCTCCGCAGAACAACCTGATCGCCCTGATGGCGTCATCGTTGCCCGGAATACACATGGTGATGTTCTCGGGGTTGCAGTTGGAGTCGACCACTGCGACCACCGGTATCTCCAGGCGGTTGGCCTCGGCGATAGCAATTTCTTCGCAGTCGGGGTCAATCACGAACATGACGTCCGGCGGTCTCTTCAGGTTCTGCATACCCTCAAGATCGAGCTTGAGCTTCGCCATCTCGCGGCTCATCATGAGCATCTCTTTCTTCTTCAGGCCCACGGTCTGGACTTCGTCGCCCAGCAGCTCTTCGAACTTGCGCATGCGCTCAATTGACTGCTTGATGGTCGCAAAGTTGGTCAGCGCGCCACCCAGCCAGCGGGTATTGACCCAGTGTTGTCCACAACGGCGCGCCTCGGCCTCTATGACGGCGCGCGCCTGCTTCTTGGTGCCCACGAACAGCACCGATCCACCCTCGGCGGCCGTCTTACGAACGAATTCGCAAGCCTCGGCGAACAACACGACGGTCTGCTGCAGGTCTATTATGTGAATCCCATTACGGGCGCCGAAGATGAAAGGCTTCATCTTCGGATTCCAACGGCTGGTCTGGTGCCCGAAGTGCACCCCCGCCTCGAGCAATTGCTTCATGCTAACCTGGGTCATCAGTAACTCAGCTGTCCTCCGCAGGCTACGCCGGATAACACCGGGGCGCCTGCTATTACGGGCAAATCAATCGGTCTGTCTAACAAATCAGGGCAACCCTTGCAAAGGGTCGCCCTCAGGAATTCATCGAGGACAGAAAATCCGCGTTGTCCTTGGTGTCTTTCATCTTGTCGAGCAGGAACTCCATGGCTTCGACTGTATTGAGCTGGCTCAGCAGCTTGCGCAGCACGTAGACCTTGTTGATCACCGCACGGTCGTGCAGCAGGTCTTCCTTCCTGGTGCCCGATTTCATGATGTCTATGGTCGGAAACACCCTGCGGTCCATGAGCCGCCGGTCGAGGTGGATCTCGCAGTTACCGGTGCCCTTGAACTCTTCGAATATGACCTCGTCCATGCGACTGCCGGTATCGATCAGCGCGGTGGCTATGATGGTGAGGCTGCCCCCGTCCTCGATGTTGCGAGCGGCACCAAAGAACTTCTTGGGTCCCCTGAGCGCGTTTGAATCCACACCACCCGACAGGATCTTGCCGCTCGACGGAACCGTCGCGTTGTAGGCGCGGGCCAGCCGGGTCAGCGAATCGAGCAGTATGACGACGTCTTTGCCGTGCTCAACCAGGCGACGCGCTTTTTCGATCACCATCTCGGCAACCTGGACATGACGCGTGGGCGGCTCGTCGAAGGTCGAGGCAATCACCTCTCCCTTCACCGTGCGCTGCATGTCGGTCACTTCCTCGGGCCGCTCGTCGATGAGCAGCACGATGAGCATCGCGTCGGGGTTATTCTCGGCTATGCCGTGGGCGATGTTCTGCAGCATCACGGTTTTGCCGGTACGCGGCGCGGCCACGATGAGCGCGCGCTGGCCCTTGCCTATGGGAACGAGAAGGTCGATGACCCGCGAAATGAACTCTTTCGATTCATGCGACAGCACAAGCTGTTCGTCGGGGTAGAGCGGCGTCAGGTTGTCGAACAATACCCTCTTGCGGGCCATTTCCGGCTCTTCAAAGTTGATGGCCTCAACCTTGAGCAAGGCAAAGTAGCGCTCACCCTCCTTGGGCGAACGAATGGGACCGGCAACGACGTCGCCCGTGCGCAGGCCGAACTTGCGCACCTGGCTGGGCGATATGTAGATATCATCGGGCCCGGGAAAGTAGTTGGCGTCGGGAGCCCGCAGGAACCCGAAACCGTCGGGCAGTATTTCGAGCACGCCCTCGCCGTACACGTTGCCGGCTTTCTCCGAGCGCGCACCCAGTATGGCAAAGACAAGCTCCTGCTTGCGCATGATGGAGGGACTTTCAACGCCCATGTTGCGGGCGATGTCGCCCAGATCCTTGGCCGTTTTTTCTTTGAGGCTCTTGAGGTTGAGAATCGCGCCGTCAACGCCGTTAAAGGGGTCGGTCTCGGGATCAGCCTGGGCCGCCGCTTCGCGTACTGCCTCAACCTGCGCTGCTCTCGCACCGTCCCTGATATCTACCTCTTCGTGCCGGGGCTCAGCCCTGCGACCGCGGCCAGACTGGCTACGCGGCCTGCCCGAACCTCTTTTTCCCCTGCCCGACCGTGAGGTCGAACCTCCATTGCTGCTGTTCTCTCGTGGACTCATAGACTCCGGTGTTTGTTGGAAAACCGGCGACGTGCAACCGACCTGGCCCAAGTGCCTGGTCGGAGCGGGCCGCCCCCTACCTGAAAATTCCCTGCTCCTGAAGATACCGGGGGCCAACGGGCGCCCTCGAAGAACCAGGGATTCCGACCGGCAGTTACGGCGCTCCCCCATTCAGGGCTGCAACAGTAAGGTACCGGTGGATTACTTAAGGCTAGATAATCCCCCGACGACAGTCAAATCCTCTGTCACCGGGGGGCTGTGCGCAAGCAGCTATGCACCGCGCAACCCGCGTAGAAGCGACTCAAAATCGTCGGGCAGCGGCGCCTCGATCGACAGCATGGATCCGGTCAGGGGGTGGGTAAAGCCTGTTTTTGCAGCGTGAAGCGCCTGCCTGGGCATGGCCGAAAGCAGTTCGCGGGTGCGGGCCGATAAACAAAGCGAGGCCTGGTCACCGCGCGATCGCCCGCCGTACAAGGGGTCCCGCACCACCGGCCAGCCACTGGCCGCCATGTGCACCCTTATCTGGTGGGTCCTGCCGGTCTCGGGCATGACCTTGAGCAGGGTAAGCCCGTCAAAGCTTTCGAGCGGCTCGTAGCGCGTACTGGCCGGCCGCGAGTTCCTGGCTGCCTGGGACATCTTCTTGCGGTCGCGCGGGTGCCGGCCGAGTGCCGCGTCGATGACCCCGGGCGACGTGACCACGCCCCGGACCAGGGCCAGGTACTGCTTGCGCACGCTGCGACCACGGAACTGGGCCGATAGATGTTCATGGGCTTCGACCGTCCTGGCCACCAGCACCACGCCCGAGGTCTCCTTGTCCAGTCGATGCACGATGCCCGGGCGACCCCTGTCGCCCGGCCAGCGCTCGTCGGGGTAACGGTGCAACAAGGCGTTGACGAGGGTGCCCTGCCTGTTGCCCGCTCCGGGATGAACGACCATGCCCGCTGCCTTGTCTACAGCCAGCATGCACTCGTCTTCGTGGAGGATGCGCAGTGGCAGGTCCTCGGCCGTTGGCAGGCCTTCTGCGTCCACGGGCTTGCCCGGGGCCACCGTCACCGTCTCGCCGCCTGCCAGGCGCAACGAGGCGCGGGCGCGACGGCCATCGACGTCGACCCGGCCTTCGCGAATGGCTGCCTGCAGCTGCGAGCGACTGCCCAGCTGACCGGAGACCGCCAGCCAGCGGTCAAGCCGCTCGCCGCTGTGCCGCTCATGAACCTTCAATACACGGGGCACCTCGCCGCTTGCGTGCATGCTTCAGCCAGCCTCTACCAGCGCTCGCCGGGCATCCTCGATGTCCCGGGCCACCTGCTGCTTGAGATCTTCGGCCGAAGAAAAGCGCACCTGGCCGCGCAGGCGCCCTATGAACTGAACCCCCATGGGCAGATCGTAAAGCTCACCCTGGGGCTCGAAAAGATGCGTTTCGACCACCGTAGCAGAACCGTCAAAGGTGGGTTTGTTACCCACCGAGGTCACCCCGTCTATCGTCCGCCCGTCGAGCAGCGCGCGGGTGGCATAGACCCCGTCGGCCGGAACGAGGTCGGTGGCCGGCAGAAGGTTGGCCGTGGCAAAGCCCAGCTCGCCGCCGCGCCCGTCGCCTCTTACCGTGCGACCGCGCAGGGTCCACGGCCTGCCGAGCAGCCCCGCCGCCCTGGCCACGTCGCCGTCAGCGACCGCCTGGCGCACGACGCTGGAGTGAACCACCTCGCCCCCCACAGCGACCGGCTGTATGACTTCGACCGAAAACCCGCAGCTCTCGCCGGCCTCGAGCAGGGTCTCGGCTGAACCACTGCGCCCCTTGCCGAAGTTGATGTCATGTCCCACCACCACCTTGTGCACGTCGAGGGCACCCACGAGCAGGTCGCGCACGAAGACCTCGGCCTCTATGTCGGCAAAGGCGGGAGAGAACCCCTGCACCACCACGGCGTCCATGCCGCAGTTGGCCAGGGCGCGCAGCCGATCGCCAAGAGTCATCAACTGCCTGGGGGCGCTGTCGGGTCTCAACACCCGTAGCGGGTGCGGAAAAAACGTGAGCGCCACGGCGTCGGTGCCGTGGTGGTCGGCGTCGGCCCTGACCTGGTCGAGTATGACCTGGTGGCCGCGGTGTACGCCGTCAAAGTTACCTATGGTCAGGACCGGGCGGCGAAATAATCCCCGGGCCCGTTCGAGCCCCCTGAAAACCCTCATCGTGAAAAGCCAGGGTCAGCTGCCCTGCCCCCTGAGCCTGCGCCACGCCTCGTTGGCCTCGCCTGATCCCGGGTAGCCGTTTACGACTTTCTGGAGGCTGAGCTTGGCGTCTATATCGTCACCGATGGCTGCAAACGCGTCGGCCAGGCGCAGCAGGGCCGCGGCCGTGCGATCGCCTGAACGGTATGACACCACGACCCGGTTGTACTCGAGTATGGCTCGCGAATACTGGCCCTGGCGAAGGCAGGCCTCGCCGATCATGAACTGAGCGTCATCGCGGTATGACGAGTCGGTGTGCTCGTGGATGAAATTCCGAAACGCCTGGATCGCGCCTTCGCTGTCGCCGGCCTCGAACAGTTCGACGCCCTTGCCGTAGTCGCTCCCCCGGAGAGACGACGGCACCCTCGGTTTTTCCCACGAACTCTCTGACATGCCGAAGCCAGCGCCGCCGGAGTCGGCTTCATCGTCGCCCCAGGCGCTCGCGCCGGTTGCCCCGACCTCGCCGGCCGTGGCGTCTGCCGGAGGTGCTGTGGCTAGCTCGGCCCCTGCCTCGGCTGCCTCGACATCGGGCCGGCTGGCAATACTCCCGAAAGGAGCTTCGCCGGTTTTCTTTTTATCGGCCCCGGGCTCAGTCCATCCGGCCGGAGCCGAAAGTCCGGGCCACTCGAGCAGCCCTTCTCCACGATTACCCGCTGGAGCTGCTGCCGCCGCTGGAGCTGCTGCTGCCGCCGTCGCGGTCACTTCTAATCCCGCCGCGGCGACAGGCCCTTCCAGCGCCACGGCGCCTTCCGACCCGAACGCAGCCGGTCCCGATGCAGCCAGTCCCGATGCAGCCAGTCCAGGCGGCGACTCAACTCTGCCAGGACCTTCGACGCCGGGGACCGGTGAAGCAACCGGCGCCACTTGATCGGCGGACGACTCGGCTCGGTAGCCCAGCTCTTCGAGCATGGCCCGCAAGCGCTCCTGCTCAACTCGCAGCTCTTCTATGGCGCGACGTTGCCGCACCTGCACCCTCTGCAGTTCACGGGTGCCCCGGTCGCTCGACACGACGCCGTACTGGGGCGCACAGGCCGAAAGCAACAGGGTCGCGGTCAGAAAGCAGGGCATCAACAACAAGCGAGCGTTCTTCATATTCAGTCTGTTCCCAGGTCAACCAGTCGTGCGCGGCGGTTGCGTCGCCAGCAATCCGGGTTGGCATCCTTGCACAGGGGAAGCTCTTCTCCGTAGCTCACAGTCGACAGCCTGTCGGAATCTACCCCGAGGGCAACCAGTCCGTCAACAACGGCCCGCGCCCGGCGAGCGCCCAGCGCCAGGTTGTACTCCGAGGTGCCGCGCTCGTCGCAGTGCCCTTCGACCTCTATCCTGCTGCCCGGGTGAGTGGCAGCCCAGGCGGCGTTGCGCTCGAGGACTGCCATTGCGTCTTCGCTCAACTGCACAGAATCAAACTCGAAGGATACGTCTTCCAGGGGGCCACCCGAGGCCACGGCGCCGATCTCTTCAAACTGGTTTATGCTTGGCTCGGCCGCGAGCTCTTCGCTAGCCACGCGATCCTGGTCGCGTGTGCCGCCGCCCCATCCACCGAACACGCTTTCGCCCTGGGCCGAACAGCCAGCCATCACCAGCACGCACAGGGCCGTTACCGTCATCGTAACTGCTACCCGCATATTTTCTCTCCTTGTTGTTACACCCATCTTCGTCACCACTCTTTCACTCCTTTCGGCACCGTATCCGGTCCGACACGGTATCGTCGATTTCCACTCCAGGTATTTACTATCTCATCGCAGGCGGCCAGACCACGTGGGGGCGGCATCATCTCCGGGGCCCGACGTGAGCCGGGTTATTATGCCACGGGCAGCGTGCACCATGTAGAGGTCGCGATCGCCCGTGCGCTTGCTCGAAAAGGCGAGGAAGCGTGAGTCTGGCGACCAGGACGGATCTTCGTTTTCACCCTCAAAAGTCAGCTGCCGGGGCTTACCACCCACAGCGGGCATTGCCAGGATCTGGAAATATCGGCCCACGCGGCCCGTCCAGGCCAGGTGCCGACCATCGGGGGACCAGGCCGGCGAGCAGTTGTAGCTGCCCTCGAAGGTCACCCGCCTCATGTCGCTGCCGTCCTTCTTCATGACATATACCTGCGGCGTACCCCCTCTCGACGAGCAGAACGCCACCGAGCGGCCGTCGGGAGACCAGGCCGGATCGACGTCGATGCCCCAGTGACGGGTGAGCCTGCGCGTGCGCTCGTTGCCAAGATCAAGGATATAAAGGTCCGAGTTGCCCTCTACCTCGCGCGAGAACAGCAACGAGAGTCCCTGCGGCGCCCAGGCAGCGCCCACGTTGACACCGTGGCGGTGGGCAAGTCGACTGTCGTTACCGCTCGAGAGGTCGTAACCGTAGAGCACCGGCTTGCCACTCTTGAACGAGGTGAAGGCTATTCTCGTAGCGTCGCGGTTCCAGGCCGGCGCCATGGTGATGGACCTGTGCGCCGTCAAGCGCGACACCGCGCCGTCAAAGCTGTACACGTACAGCTCCCTGAAGTGCTCCTCTCGGTCGGAGACAAAAGCTATCCAGGAATGAAAGGGACCTTCACGACCCGTCACTATCTCCATCACGCCGTCGGCGACCTGGTGCGCCATTGCCGACACCGCGTCCACCGAACCGTTGAGCCGACGTCCGCCCAGGCTGCGACCCGCGGCCACGTCAAAAAACCGAACTTCGACGGTGATGCCCCCGGGCGTACCCGTGTAGCTGCCACCCACGACCCCTAGCACCCCCGCCGATGACCAGCCTCCGTAGCCATCGCTGGACGGCAATCCCAGGTCGCGCGGGGGATCGACTACGTTGAAAATACCCGACCTGCGAAGATCTTCGGCCAGCAGTTCATTGAAGCGCGCGGCCGCGGCCGGCCTGGTCTCGCCACCGCCCCACTCCAGGCCGGGCACCGACACGGGCACGAGTACCGACCCGGGTCGCGAAATCTCGCCCCTGACCTGGGCCTCGGCCCGCGCGTTGATAAGCAGCAATACAGTGCAGACCACCAGGATCAGGGCCTTGCCCCCGCAGGTTATCATCTCTTTCGAGCCCCCGCGGCGTTGGCAAGGTCGTCTGAATTGAACTGTATGATCACCTCGCTGAACTCCTTCCTGTAACGATCCGGGGGAGGCTCTATCATGCCTGCGCTCCTGACCGCGTTCTCGACCGACCTGTCGAAGCCCGCGTTGCCCGATTCAGACAGCAGGCGAACCGCGGCCAGGCTTCCGTCGGGCCTTACGCTGAAACCCACCGATACCGACAACCCGGCGCTGGCATCTCCGGCCCAGACCCAGTTGCGACGCAGGGTATCGATGAGCGTGTTGTAGTAGCGAAGAAACTCAACGCCCTGCAGCAAGTCGCCGCTGGCCACTCCTGCGGGACCGGTGGCAGGAGGGTCCCCGGCAGCCCCGCTCAAAGTAGCGAGCTTGCTGCCGTCTTCGCCCAGTGCGGCAGGTGGCGTGGTTTTCAGCGCAGGCTCAGACGCTGGAATGTTCTCCAGCGCAGCGGCCACGGGTGCTGCTTTCTCCACGGGCGCTGGCTTCTTCGCAACCGGCTCGGGTTTCTTCACGGGCTCTGGCTTCTTCGCAACCGGCTCGGGTTTCTTCACGGGCTCGGGTTTCTTCACGGGCTCTGGCTTCTTCGCAACCGGCTCGGGTTTCTTCACGGGTACGGGTTTCTTTGCCACGGGCTCGGGCTTCTTCGCAACCGGCTCGGGTTTCTTCACGGGTGCCGGCTTCTTCACCAGGGCTGGCGCCTCGGGTCCCGCGCCCGACCCGCCCAGCGGCCCCTGCCGCATCAGCAGCGAACCGGGAGCTGCCTTGTGAATGCGCACGCCGTATATCGGAGCCCGCGCGGGGGACTCGCTCCAGTGGCGCGCCCCGAGGAACACCGCCACCGCGAGTATCAGCAGGTGGCCACCCAGCGACAGCAGGGCTGCCCTGATAAAATCGGGGTCCAGGACGTCACGGTGCAACGAGACCGGGCTGCCTGGAAAATCGGCCTGCACTGGTCAGGCGGCCTCGGGGTCGGTTATCATCCCGAGGTTTTTTATTCCCACCCGCCGCAGCTCGGCCATGACGGCCACAACCGCCCCGTAGAGAGCCCCGTGGTCAGCCCTGAGATACACCGGGCGACCCGGCATCTCTTTGACCATTGCGAGGACCTCGGCCCCCAGCGCGTCCAGTTCGACGGCCTCGTCGGCCAGGTACACATCGCCGTCGCCGGTCACCGACACCACCAGCGCCGACTCGTCACCCGGCAGGGGTTCGGCCGTCACCTCGGGCAGGTCCACCGGCACACCCTGTTGGATGATGGGTGCGGTCACCATGAAAATCACCAGCAGCACCAGCATCACGTCGACCAGGGGCGTGACGTTTATGCCCGAGATGGTCGACCCGCTGCCGATCTCGCCGCTCATCAGCGACCGGCCTGTCCCAGGAAGTGTCGCTCGGCGATGTTGAGAAACTCGGAGGCAAAGTTCTCCATGTCGCCCGCCAGCACCGCCGCGCGGCGCGCAAAGTGGTTATAGGCCACCAGCGCGGGAATGGCCGCCGCCAGGCCCATGGCCGTGGCCACCAGTGCCTCGGATATGCCGGGAGCCACCGCCTGTATGCTCGACGAGCCGCCTTCGCTCAGGCCCATGAAGGAGTTCATGATTCCCCACACCGTGCCGAAGAGGCCCACGAATGGAGCCGAGCTGGCAGTGGTGGCAAGGAAAGTCAGCTGCCTTTCCATTTTGACCCGCTGCAGGCTTGCCGCTCGCCGCATGGCCCTCTCAACGTTGGCCACACCGCCGAGCTCGGTGGTCAGCGGGTCCGAGGATCCGCGCTTACGGGTCCGCAAGCGAAGCAGCTCTTCGTAGCCGGCCCTGAAAACCTCGGCGACCGGGTTTTCCGGCAGGCCGCTG
Source organism: Pseudomonadota bacterium (assembly GCA_014382245.1). Classification (GTDB taxonomy): domain Bacteria; phylum Desulfobacterota; class Binatia; order UBA1149; family UBA1149; genus UBA1149. The sequence goes on from JACNKC010000043.1 coordinate 19,113, forward strand.
CAAGCCCGTGATACCTCGGTCAGGTTGCGGGTCTGCCAGAACATGTCGAGAAAACGCTCGGAAAAACGCCGCGCCACGCGTATCTGCCGGGCCTTGAAAAGAATTACGGCCCAGCTGATTACCGACACCGCGATGAGCAGGTACAGGACGCCCTTCACGACGAGCCCCGACCCACCGATCATGTCCAGAAACTGTATACCTCCGCCCAACTCCACCGCCTCAGTTTACTCCCTCGCCGCCGACCGAATAACAGTTCGCGTCAGGCACGCACAAGCTGCGCCCTGCAAACACCAGCCTTGTCGCGCGGCCAACCCATTATGCAGCATCCCCCCGAAGCCGGAAACGAACGCCCCTGTTACCTTGACCCGGCCTGCCGCGCGTGAGATACGAACGCTGTTTCCCCCCACCTTTTCAAACCTTTGTACGGGGCGGGTTAACTCGGGTTCAGGGCGTTTGCCGCCAGCGGCAACGCGCCTGCGAACAACACATAAGCCAGGAGGATTACAGTGGCAGCCAGGGTAGCAATTAACGGTTTCGGTCGCATCGGTCGTAACATGCTCCGTGCGGGGCTGGAACAAAAAGACTACGAAATCGTTGCGGTCAACGACCTCACCGACGCAACAACCCTGGCCCACCTGCTCGAGTACGACAGCATACACGGACGCTTTCCGGGACAGGTCGAAGCCGGTGACGCCAACATATCGGTCAACGGCAAGTCCATAAATGTCCTCTCCGAGCGCAACCCGGCGCAACTTCCCTGGGGTGAGCTGGGCGTCGACGTGGTCATCGAATCGACCGGCCTGTTCGCCTCCCGCGACAAGGCAGCCGCCCACCTCCAGGCGGGCGCCCGCAAGGTAGTGATCTCGGCGCCGGCCGGCGACGTGGATCTCACGCTGTGCTACGGGGTCAACCACGAGAGCTACGACCCGGCCTCGCACCACGTCATCTCCAACGCTTCGTGTACGACCAACTGCCTTTCGCCGGTGGCCAAGATCCTGCACCAGGAGTTCACGCTCAAGCGTGGCCTGATGACGACCATACACTCCTACACCAACGACCAGCGAATACTCGACCTTCCGCATGGTGACATGCGCCGCGCACGTGCCGCCGCGCTGTCGATGATACCCACCACCACCGGTGCCGCGAAGGCCGTCGGCCTGGTATTGCCCGAGCTGGCAGGGAAACTCGACGGTATGGCCATAAGAGTTCCGACGCCCAACGTATCGGTGGTTGATCTCGTTTTTGAAACCGATAAGACCCCCTCGGCCGAAGAAATAAACGCGGCCATGAAGGCCGCTGCCGACGGCCCCATGAAGGGCGTGCTGCAGTACAACGACAAGCCGCTGGTATCGATAGACTTCAACGGCAACCCTCACTCGTCGATCTTTGACGCACCGATCACCAAGGTACCCGAGCCCGGCTTTGCAAAGATCCTGTCCTGGTACGACAACGAGATGGGATTTTCGCACCGGCTGTGTGACGTCACCTCAATGATCGCCGGCAGTCTCTAGGAACAGCGGCAGACAGCAGAGGTGAGAAGGCTCGAGCAGCTCGAACTCGCCGGTCGCCGCGTGTTTTTGCGCGTGGACTTCAACGTACCCCTGCGCGATGGCGTCATCGGCAACGCCGTGCGGGTGGAGAACGCGCTGCCGACCATCAAGGCCCTGCGCGACGCGGGCGCCCGCATCATCCTGGCATCGCATCTCGGCAGGCCTGGCGGCAAGGCTGACCCCGCCTGCTCGCTGGCTCCGGTGGCCGAGCTGCTGTCCAGCCTGCTGGAGACGCCCGTTCCCCTGGCCCCGGACTGCGTGGGTAAACAGGCCCGAGCGATGGCCATGGCACTTGCCGACGGCGAAGTGCTCCTGCTCGAGAACCTGCGCTTTCACGACGGCGAAAAAAACAACGACCCCGCCTTCGCGGCCGAGCTGGCCTCCCTGGCCGAGCTCTATGTAAACGATGCCTTCGGTGCCGTGCACCGCGCCCACGCTTCGATCGTAGGTGTTCCGGCCCTGCTGGCCGAGCACGCCGCCGGCCTGCTGCTCACGCGCGAGGTCGAGACCTTGAGCTTGCTGGTAGAATCGCCCGAGCAACCCTTTGTCGCGGTCGTCGGCGGCGCCAAGGTATCCGACAAAATAGCAGTGATGAAAAACCTCCTCGGGCCGGCCGACTCGGTGCTCGTTGGCGGTGCGATGGCCTATACCTTTCTTGCAGCCATGGGACACTCGACGGGCGACTCGCGGGTGGAGAGCGACAAGACCGAGCTCGCCGCACAGCTGCTCGACGAGGCCACCCGGGCCGGCTGCGAACTGCAACTGCCGGTGGACCACGTGGTGGCCGACAATTTTGACGAAAACGCGACCCCGGTAGCTGTCGACGGCCGCGATATACCCGGCGGGCTGATGGGGCTGGACATCGGCCCGCGCAGCCGACGCGCTTACCGGGACGCCATAGCGGGCGCGCGCACCCTGTTGTGGAACGGCCCCATGGGCGTCTTCGAGTGGCCGGCTTTTGCCGAGGGCACCATGGCCGTGGCCAACGGCGTTGCCGACTCGGCCGCGATGTCTGTCGTCGGCGGTGGCGACTCGGTGGCCGCTCTGACAGAATCCGGTAGACAGGCCGACGTCACCCACGTATCAACAGGCGGCGGGGCCTCGCTGGAGTTCCTCGAAGGAAAAATCCTGCCGGGCATAGCAGCACTGGACGAGGAGAACGACAATGCCTGAGGAGACCAACATGCCTGTTCCAATGCTGGCCGCCAACTGGAAAATGAATTGCCTCGCCGACGAATCGGCCGAGTTGGCGCGCGCCGTCGTGGATGGCTGTGCCGGGCTCAAGGGGCGCGACGTACTGCTGGCGGTGCCCTACACCTCTTTGCACGTGGTGGCCGGCGAGCTGGCCGGCTCACCGGTGTCGCTGGCCGCCCAGGATATGTTCTGGGAACAATCGGGCGCCTGGACGGGCGAAGTCTCGGCCGAAATGCTCGTCGACGCCGGCTGCAGCCACGTCGTGATAGGGCATTCGGAACGCCGGGAGCACTTCGGCGAAACCGACTACACCGTTGCCCGCAAGGTCGCCGCCGCCCATGCGGGCGGCTTGATACCTCTGCTATGCGTCGGAGAAACCCTCGAGCAACGCGAAGCCGGGCAGACCGCAGAAGTGGTGGAAAGGCAGCTGCGAGGCGGTCTATGCGAGCTCGAGCAGGCCGGTTTCACCAGCCTGCTGCTGGCCTACGAGCCCGTGTGGGCCATAGGAACGGGGCGTACCGCCAGCTCGGAACAGGCCGAGGAAGTCCACGCCGGCCTCAGAACCGTGCTCGCCGACATGAGCGACACGGACACCGCGGCCGGCATCCGCATACTCTACGGGGGCAGCGTCAAGCCCGATAACGCCGACGAACTCATGGCCTGCCCCAACGTCAACGGCGCCCTGGTCGGCGGGGCCAGCTTGAAGGCGGAGGACTTCCTGCGCATAGTCCACCATCGGGAGCAATCGGGAGTAATTTAAAGTGGAAACCCTGGTCAACGTAGTTCACATTATAGCCGCGGTGGTACTCATCGGAGTCGTGCTGCTGCAGAGCGGAAAGGGCGCCGATATGGGCGCGGCTTTCGGAGGCGGCGGCTCGACCGTGTTCGGCCCCAGCGGCCCCGGCAACATGCTCACCCGGCTGACAACCATCATGGCCATCGTGTTCATGGCCACGTCGCTGACGCTGGCGGTGATGTCGGCCCAGCGAACCTCGGTGTTCGACGACGTCGAGGAGCCGGCGACACTTACCGTGCCTGCGACGGAGCCACTAGCAACGGAGCCACTAGCAACGGAGCCAGTGGCAACGGAGCCAGTGGCAACGGAGCCAGTGGCAACGGAGCCCGCGGCTGAGCCCGCGGCGGCCGAAGAGTAGGCTGCTCCCTGGCCACAGCTGACTGCGAGGATGGCGGAACTGGTAGACGCGCCAGGTTGAGGGCCTGGTGGGCATTGCGCTCGTGGGGGTTCGAGTCCCCCTCCTCGCACCACGAAGTTCCGCTGAGAAACCCGCAACCCGACAGCGCTCAGCCTGTCATACCTCTCCTCGTCAAGCTGCCTGCAGCGGCCGCGAGAGCCGTTGTCCTCGGGCGACTGCGCAAGCTCTCCTCGGGGCGCCTGTACCTGCAGGAGAACGGTGCCACGCTCAGCTTTGGCGACGCTGCCCCTGGCGGTGCCACCCGACCCTTCTTCGAGCCAACCATAACCGTCAACGACCCACGCTTCTTTCTGCGCGTCGCGCTGCGCGGAGGCATCGGGGCGGCCGACAGTTACACGCGCGGCGAGTGGGACTGCGACGAGCTGGTCGAACTCACACGGCTGTTGGCCGCCAACGAGCAGGGCATCGAAACCCGGCCAGGCCCGGCGGCCGCGCTCGTCCGGGGGATGAGAAGACTGCAACCGGCGGCCGGCAGGCGGCGCTCGCGGCGCAACGTGGCAAAACACTACGACCTCGGAAACGATTTCTTCGAACTCTTCCTGGACCCCGGGCTGAGTTATTCCTGCCTGGTTTTTGACAAGCCCGGCACCTCGCTGAAAGAAGCCGCGAAGGCCAAGCTCGAACGCGCCTGCGACAGCCTCGAGCTGAAGGCCGGGCAACGACTTCTCGACCTCGGCTGTGGCTGGGGGGCCCTGTCCCTGTACGCCGCCGAGCAACGACAGGTGCGGGTGACGGCTGTGACCGTGTCAGAAAAGCAGGCCGACTACCTCGCCGCCCGCGTGCAAGCGCGCGGGCTGGGCGACCTCGTGACGGTAAAGAGGAGCGACTACCGCGACCTGCGCGGCAGCCACGACGCGGTGGCCAGCATCGAAATGATAGAAGCGGTGGGGGCGCGCAATTACGGGCGCCTGTTTGCCTGCTACCGCGACCGCCTGCGACCCGGCGGCCGCTTGTTCCTGCAGGCCATCACCATAGAAGACGCTCTTTACGACGAGTACCGCTACCGCCCGGATTTCATCCGCCAGCGGATATTTCCCGGGGGATGCCTGCCTTCGCTGCGGGTGATCAAGCACGAAGCCCGGGGCGCAGACTTGCTGCTGGAAGAAACCACCGACATAGGCAGCCACTACGTGACGACGCTGGCGCACTGGCGACAACGTTTCACGGACAACCGGCAGCTGCTGTCCGAACTGGGCTACGACCACGCCCTGCAGAGATCCTGGCTCATGTACCTGAGCTACTGCGAAGCCGGTTTCGCCGAGGGACGCATATCAGACCTGCAACTGCGCCTGCGCCGTCGCTGAGGGACGCCAGTACTAGTCTTCGAGCTTGAGCGCCTGCCGCGGGCAGAGTCTCACCGCTTCGCGAACCGACGCGTGCAGTTCTTCGCCCGGCTCTTCGACGAGCACCTGCAGGTTGTCGTCGTCATCAACCTCGAACACCTTCGGGCTCTCGCGCATGCAGATAGCGTTTGCCTCGCACAGATCGTAGTCCACTTTTATTTTCATGTTACCTTTCCTTGCGGCGTAAAACTCAAACGCATTTCCTTTATACCGTCTATGAAGTTGGAATGCAGCCGCCGAACCGGACCGGCAAACTCCATGTCGGGCAAGCGCGACACCAGCTCGCCCAGTATGGCGTTCAACTGCACGCGGGCGAGGTTGGCCCCGAGGCAGAAGTGTTCGCCCACGCCGAAAGCGAGGTGCTCGTTGGGGCTGCGCCTGATGTCAAAAGCATCGGGATCGTCAAACATCGATTCGTCGCGGTTGATCGACGGGTACCAGATAACGACCTTCTCTCCCTTGTTAATGGCCTGCCCACCGAGTTCGGTGTCGGCCGTCGCGGTGCGCCGGAAGTGAATGACAGCCGGGTTGTAGCGCAGGACTTCTTCCACGGCGCCGGCCAGCAACGACGGGTCATCTACCAGCAGCGCCCGTTGGTCGGGGTGCTCTATGAGCAGCCGCATGGCCTGGCTGGTGACGGTACGGGTGGTCTCGTTTCCGGCCAGCGCGATGAGCAGGAAAAATGAATTGAACTCGAGGTCGTCGAGCTTCTCCCCATCGACCTCGCCGTTGACGAGAACGCTCACGAGGTCGTCACCGGGATTGGCCCTGCGCTCGTCGCCCAGCTTCTGGGCATACTCGAACATGCCCAGCGAAGCGCCCATGCGGTCATCGTCGCTTACCTGGAACTCGGGGTCGTCAAAGCCGATGAGCGTGTTGCTGAGATCGTACACGTGGCGGCGATCTTCTACGGGGACACCCAGCATGTCGCAGATCGACATCATGGGCAGCTGCGAAGCCACGTCATCCACGAACTCGCACTCGCCGCGCTCGGCTATGCTGTCGACTATTTCGCGCGACATTTCGACGATGCCGGAGCGAAGGTTGGCGACCCGCGCGGGGGTGAAGCCCTTGTTTACCAGGCGGCGGTACTTGCTGTGCCCGGGCGGGTCCATGTTGAGCATGAGCGCGCGCAGCATTACGAGTTGCTCGTCGCCGGCCTCGAATATGTTGGTGCCACCGGCCGACGACGAAAACAGGACGTTGTCGCGCGACACCGCCACGGCGTCGTCGTAACGGGACACGCACCAGTATCCCGCCCCCTCGGTCTCTGGCTGCCAGCGCAGCGGGTCATTGGCCCTCATCCAGCGAAACCAGTCGTGGGGAATACCGTCGTCGAACACGAACAGGTCGTTAAGGTTTATATCGCCAGGTAACATCAGCCCTGTTCTTCCTCGGCCTCCTTCATTTCAGCCACCAGCTTGTTCACCTGGGCGGCGGGCCACTTGTTGCCCTGGCCCACGCCTTCGCACATCCTGCGCGCGCTCGAGCGCCAGCTCAAGCGACCGGCGTTACCCGTCAGCATCGAGTCCCAGAACGGAAAGGTACGGCACTGCAACGGCCGCGCTTCGTAGACCGAGCAACAGTTATTCTCGCGATTAAAAAACGGACAAGCGTCGCTGTCCATTTTGATACGTGTCCAACCCAGCTCGTCGACAAAAGCGTAACGCTCGAGAAACTCGTCTAGCTCCAGTGCCAGCTCGAGGGACAGGCGTTCGGCGTCGTCCTCGTAGAGGTAAACGCAGTCGTAGCCGTCGCGCACCCGGCAGCAGTCTCCACAGCCCGTGCACTCAAAGCACAACCCGTCGGCCGGGTCGGCTGCTGTGGCGCGGGCGACAGCCACAGCTCAGGCCTGTACGCGGGCGCCGATAAGGGCCTGCACGGCCTCCGATATGCCATCTACGCTGAGCTGGAACATGGGGAAAGTACGGCGAATCACGCGCGTGGACTGGGTCTGGTCCCAGTAGCGCTTGTCGTCGGGGTTGAGCCAGGCGCTGCGGTTGAAATGGGCGGCTATGCGATGCAGCCAGTCTATGCCCGGGGTTTCGCTCACCACGCGCGGGTCAATGTTGCCGTAGGATTGCAGCAGTTCGGCCGGGTGCATGGCCGCGTCGCCGACCACCAGCACCTTCCAACGCTCGTTCAGCATGCGAAACAACTCCCCGGTGGGCACCGCATCGGAGGCCGCGAGGCGCGCCGTCTTGAACACGTGCTCGTAGATGCAGTTGTGAAAATAGTAGGAACGGAAGTCACGGATGCCCCGCTCCTCGTGCAGCGCGGTGAGCAAGCGGCTCACGGGCTCGTAGTAGGGGTCCATGGTGCCGCCCACGTCCATTAGCAACAGCAGGCGCAGGTTGTTGCGCTTCGGCGGCCGAAAGACGAGCTCTATTTCGCCGCCGTTGCGACAAGTCTCGTCTATGGTCTCGTCGAGATCCAGTTCCGAGGCGTTGCCGCTGCGGGTCAGGTTGCGCAGTCTCCGCAGGGCTACCCGCGTCTGCCGCAGGTCGAGGGTCTGGTCGGTGCGGTAATCGCGAAAGCGCCTTTCCTCGGCCACCTTCATGGCCGAACGGTTGCGGCCGGGTCCACCAACGCGAATGCCGGTGGGATGAACGCCACCGTGTCCGTAGGGCGACCTGCCGCCGGTGCCCACCCATCGTCCGCCGCCGTCGTGGCGCTCATCCTGCTCGGCGAGGGTCTCGAGAAAACGTTTCATGAGCTCGCTGTGGGTCAGTCGCTCAAGCTCGGCCAGCTGTTCGGCTGTGAGTTGCTCGGCCGCCTTGGGGTCGCGCAGCCACTCCAGGACCTCCTTCTCTATGTCGAGAGCGCCCTCGACTCCCTCGAAGACCTCGGCGAACACGGCATCAAAAGCATCGAACCAGACCTCGCTCTTTACCAGGCAGGCGCGCGAAAGGTGGTAGAAATGCATCAGGCTGCAAGCGTGCATGCCCTGCTCCAGGCTCTCGAGCAGCATGCGCCACTCCTGCAGGGCAACCGGTACTCCCGCTTTGCGCAGGCCGTAAAACAGGTCAAGAAACATGGGACTACTGGTTGTAGCGGGGCCCGAGGTCGCTCCACTGCGTGGGTAGTTCGCCGCCTCGGTCGTCGTAGCGGCTGAGGGCTTCGCTGTCCTGCTCGTTTTTGAGCAAGGCCGACATGAAGGGGATGTGAGACTCGAGCTGGTCCTGGCTGATCCCGGACTTCAGCAGCGCCGATATCCAGTCTATCAACTCCGACGTGGACGGCTTCTTGCGCAGGTCGTTCTGCTCGCGCAGCCAGTAAAACTTTATGAGCACCTGGTCGAGCAGCTTGCTGTCGAGGTTGTCGTGGTGGACGGCCACGATTTTCTGCATCAGCTCGCGTTCGGGAAACTCGATGAAATGAAACACGCAGCGACGCAGAAACGCGTCGGGCAGCTCGCGTTCGTTGTTGGAGGTGATGATGACAACCGGCCTTTCGCGGGCGGCCACCTCGTCGCCAGTCTCCATGACAGTGAACCTCATCTGGTCAAGCTCGAGCAGCAGGTCGTTGGGAAACTCGAGGTCAGCCTTGTCTATTTCGTCGATGAGCAGCACGGTGCGCTCCTCGGCCGAAAACGAGCGACCCAGCGGCCCGTAGTGGATGTAACGGCGGATGTCCGAAACATCGCCGTCGCCAAAACGAGCGTCGTTCAGGCGCTGCACGGTATCGTAAACATACAAGCCCTCTGATGCCTTGCTGGTCGATTTTATGTGCCAGGACTCCATGGGCATGCCCAGGGCGCTGGCCACGTTCTCCGCCAGCAGGGTCTTGCCCGTGCCGGGCTCGCCCTTGATTAGTAGCGGCCTTTCGAGCGCGATGGCGCAGTTTACCGCGTCGACGAGCGACGGGGAGACAATGTAGTCGTCGGTACCGGTGAATCTGTAGAAACCGTTCTGGCTGGACATGGAGCTGCTCCCGGGAGGTGGAATCAGGCCGTTTTACTGGAATACCCCCGCCTTGGCAATGTAGCCGGCGCCCGTATAGCCTCTGCCGCCATAATGTCAGTAAGCGCTCTTCTCCTGTTGGCCCTGTTGTCGGGGACAGCCCAGATCGTCGCCCGCAACCGTGGCCTGCTTGCGCTTCACTACCTGCTCAAGCCGGGCACCATGCTGCTGATCATAGCCATAGCCTGGCTGCACCCGGGCGATGACCCGCGCTACCGCTGCCTGCTGCTGGGGGGGCTGGCCTTCGGACTGTGCGGAGACGTGCTGCTCATGCTACCGCGCAAGCTGTTTGCCGCCGGCCTCGTCTCGTTCCTGGTCGGCCACCTGTTCTACGCGGCGGCCTGGATAGCCCCGCCGCCCGGCGCGGCGCCGACGCTACTGGTAGCGGGTCTTCTCGGCGGTGGTTCGATAGCCTTGTACCGCTACCTGCTTCCCGGCCTGGGCGAGATGAAGGTGCCAGTGGCCGCCTACGTGGCGGTGATAGGCCTGGTCGCGGTGCTGGCGGTGTTGCGAGCGCTCGATGGCTCGCCATCGGCCCTGGCCGCGGCGGCTGGAGCCCTGTTGTTCGTGCTGTCGGATGGGCTGCTCGCCGTTGACCGTTTTCGGCTGGCGCTACCCGCCCGCGAAGCCCTGGTTATGGCCAGCTACTACGGGGCCCAAGCCTGTATTGCCTGCTCCGTGACCCTCACCTGACAGCGGCCGACACTGCAAAGAAACCCCGTGGCAAACTACGCCACGGGGTCTCCCCTGGTCGTCCATGCCTAGCCGGAGGGGTGAACACCGGTTACCGACACGGTTGAGAAATCCGGATAAGCCGACATGCCGTGCTCGCCCAGGTCGAGTCCCAGCATTTCTTCTTCCTCGCTGACGCGCAGGCCAATGGTCTTCTTGAGAACGCCGAAGATCAGCAGGGCCGACAGGAAGCAGGTCGCGCCGTAAGCCAACACGCCTACGAGCTGGGTGCCCACCGAGTAATCGGGACCGCCGAAGATACCCACGGCCAGGGTGCCCCAGATTCCGCAGACCAGGTGAACCGAGATCGCGCCCACCGGATCGTCTATCTTTGCCCGGTCTAACCACATCACCGAAAACACCACGATCACGCCCGCCACCAGGCCGATGGCTATGGCCGAGTGCATGGCCATGAGGTCGGCGCCGGCGGTTATGCCCACCAGGCCGGCCAGTATGCCGTTGAGCGCCATCGACAGGTCGGGCTTCTTCGAGATGGCCCAGGAAACCACCATCGCCGCCAGGCCCCCGGCCGCGGCCGCGAGGCAGGTGGTCACGAGCGTGAGCGAAACCAGGGCCGGATCAGCGCTCAGCACCGAGCCGCCGTTGAAGCCGAACCAGCCCAGCCACAGCAGGAACACGCCGATGGTGGCCAGCGGCATGCTGCTGCCGGGTATGGCGCGAATTTTACCGTCCTTGGTGTACTTGCCCATGCGCGGGCCGAGCAGAAGGACACCGGCCAGTGCACCCCAGCCGCCGACCGAATGCACCAGGGTTGAGCCGGCGAAATCGTAGAAGCCCATGACGTCGAGCCAGCCACCGCCCCACTTCCACGAACCGACGACCGTGTAGACCAGCGCCACGAAAACCGTGGAGAAGATCATGAACGACGAGAGCTTTATGCGCTCTGCTACCGCCCCTGATACGATGGTGGCGGCTGTCGCAGCAAACATCGCCTGGAACAGGAAGTCCGTCCAGTAGGTGTAGCCACCGTCGGCGTAAGCCGCCGTGTTATCGACCGCCGCCGGAAACAAGCCGTAACCGGCAAAGCCGAGCACGCCACCGCCGATGATGTTGAAGTCGCCGGGGTACATGAGGTTAAAGCCCACCAGCGCGTAGGTGATAATACCAACGCAGACGATAAACGTATTTTTGAACAGGATGTTGGTGGTGTTCTTCGACCTGGTCAGACCCGACTCGAGCGTCGCGAAGCCCAGGTGCATGATGAAGACCAGGCCAGCGGCCAGCATCATCCAGGAGTTGTTGGCTGTAAAAACTCCGTCACTCACTGCGGGCGCCGCGGCTTCTTCGGCCAGCGCCACCGCTACGCCGGCCAGCAGCATGCTTGCAGCCAGGGGCAGGGAACGGATTATGGTGTGAATTCTCATGTGGTTTGCTCCTCCCGGTTTGGGTAAGGGTCTCCCCTCACCTCCCGTAGAAGCAGGATCGGTGCCAACTATCCAAGCTGTGCGTAAGCTGGGAAACCTGCGAAACCCGTGCTCCCGGCGGGTAGAAAGCAGGCCGCAGGCGGCCCGTTGCCCGTAAAACGGTCAGCAGCACTGCCCGTCCAGCGGGCAGCGAGACCGGCGACAGCCGGCTCGCCGGGCTCAGTGGCGAGGCTCAGTCGCCGGGGTCAGCCAGGCCCAGCTTTTTGCGGCCCGGTGCGCTGATCATGTGGGCGTTCCACGGCGGATCCCACACCAGTCTGACCTCGGCCTTGTCAACGCCCTCGAGATCGAGCAGTTTCTGCCTGGCCTCACCGGTTATGTAGCCGGCCATACCGCAACCCGGGGTGGTGAGGGTCATGGCGATGTCTACCGTACGGTCCACTATTTCAACGCTGTAGACCAATCCCAGCTCCACGATGTTGACCGGAATCTCAGGGTCGTTGATCGTCGAAAGGGTCGCGAGCACCAGTTCCTCGTCGAGTTTTACGCTGTCTGCCATCTTACTGTCCTCCACGCGTTGCGCCCAGGGGGCCGTCGGCTTTTTCAGGCCCGGGCGGCCAGGGCTGAAACCAGTCCCTCGTCATCGGCACGGGCCGACAGGCCGGCAAGGTCGTAACCCTCGAGATACTTCAAGAGGGCCACCTGGGCGCCGAGCCAGACGCCAGCCTGCGGGCAGACCTCTTCAAAATCACAGATCAGCGGCCCACCAGCCGGTTTCTCGGCCAGGCACTCCACCAGGCACATGGGCCCGTTGATGCACTCGTACACGTCGCGCAGGCTTATGCGGGCCGGGTCGCGAGCCAACCAGAAACCGCCGCGCGGCCCCACGCCCGATTCTACCAGCCCGCCGTCGACCGCCTTGCGAAGTATCTTCGCCAGGTAATGCCGCGGTATGGCCTGGGCCTGGCCGATCTCGGCTCGCCTTATCGGCGCGCCCGAACGCGACGCGACCGCCATGTAGCTGAGCGCGCGCACCGCGTAGTCGACCTCGCGGCCCACGTTCATGAGCGAAGCACGGTTGTTGGCCATGCAATGGGGCTGGGTGGCAGCAGTCACAGTAAATTTGTAGACCTTATGGGCCTTCGAATCTTATACGCCCGCGCCCGGCGGTCGTCAATTGAAATGGCGTGGGAGCCGCCCTGATCTGCACCAGCAGGCCGGCCAGCCTGGAATCAGTCGCGCAGGAGTACGTCCAGGCCCAGGCGTGCGGTGGACATCAACTTGCGCAGGCCGCGACTGGCCTGCACCCTGCGCCTGAGCATGACTATGGCACGCCTCTCTACGCTGTAGCGATCCCACTTGCGCGGCTTGCGCGGCGGCTTGCCCGAGATCTCCTCGAGCGGCTGCCAGATGGTGTCCAGCGGGTGGCCCCAGGTCTGCAGGTCGGCGGGGTCGAGGCGGGCGATGATGTTTCGGCACAGTGCCTCGCGGGCGGGATCGGCGGCGACCTCGGCTGCCCACTTATGCATCGACTCGGTAGAGGGCCGCTTGTGACGAGCCACGCCGATTGGATCGCCCAGGCCTTTTTCAACATGCCCGTGCTCGCCGTAGTCCACCGCACCCTCTTCGTTGGGAATACCTAGATATTCGAACACTCGCGCGAGCTCGGCTTCGGGGTCGGCCACGAGTTTCTCGTAGACGACGTGGCACAGCGGCAGGCCCGAATTGCGCAGGAACCCGGCTATGGCCGGCACGTAACGCTCGGTGATGGGATTGTAGTCGTGGGCAGCCTGGTAGTCACCGTCAAAGAACGACTCGGCGTATGAGCTGAACACTGCCAGGGGGTGGCGCGTGAGCACCACGAAACGGGCATCAGGATAGATGCGGGCTATGAAATCCAGCACCAGCGCGTAGGCCGGAGTCTTGTCGAGGAACAGCTCTTTGCCGGGCCGCGTAGAAAGCATGCGCTCGTAGAGCAGGTCGGTGTATGCCCTCAAGGCATCAACGTAGTCCCGCTCTCCAGCGGGCAGATCCTCGACGAACTGCCGCGTGGACTCGGCCGCCAGCACGTGGTCGTAGGGAGCCTTGTCGACGTTGCCAAAATAGCCGAGGTGGGCAAGCGGTGTGAGCAGGTGAGGCTCGGGGCGGCCGAAAACAGCCGAATGCGAGCCGATCATGCGCGCCAGCAAGGTCGACCCCGACCGCGGCGAGCCAACTACGAATGCAACCCTGCAACTCATGCTGAGACCATGCTAGCAGAGTTCCGCGGCACACGTTCCAGTATCCACTCGCCCAGTTCGGCGATCACGCGCTCGCGTATGGTGTCTGCGAACAACTCGTGGCGCCCTCCTTCGTAGACCCTCAGATCAATATCAGCGGAAGAGGCCTGCTCGAGGTACTCCACCGCCCCCTCGGCGCTGCACAGGCGGTCGTCGCTGCCCTGCACGAGCAGCAACGGCAAGCTCAGCTCGGCTGCCCTTCCCGGAAGGCGGCAGAGGCCGTCGAACAGGTGGTGGTAGAGCTCGGGCTGCACGCGCTCCCTGAGCAGAAGCGGGTCTCGCATGTACGATCGCCAGGCCGCCGGGTCCCTGCTCAGCCGGGTCGGGTCAAGCCCATCCTCGTCGTCTATGAGGGGCACAATAGCCGGGCTCGACAGTACCGCCATGTCGGGCAGGGGGCGGCGGTCAAGCAGGTAGGCGAGCACGACCAGGCCTCCCATCGAATGGCCCATGAGCAGCAGCGGCAATTCGGGCTGCTCGCGTGCTGCTTGTTCAACCACGGCCTGGAGGTCGTCGAGCAGCTGGTCGAAATCGCCCAGCCAGCCCGTGCGGCCCGGCCCGCGCCCGTGTCCGCGCTGATCGTAAGCCGTAACGCTTACTCCAACCGACGCCAGGTGGCGCGCCAGCTCGTCAAAACGTCCGCCGTACTGCCCCATGCCGTGCAGCAGCAGCAATTTTGCCTGCGAGTGGGCTCCCACCCATACGCGGGCAGCGCTGCGACGGCCAGCAGCGACCTCCAGGGCCCTTTCTTCGACCCGAACCCCGTCTTCAACCCGGCACACCCGAACTTTTTATCCCCGGCGGTTCTCCATTACACCTGCACCCCCGATCAGAGAACCGGCTGAGACCAGGGTCAAGAGAAAAATTATCGAGAAACCGGAAAGCTCAGACCCAACACCGCCGGCCGCCAGGTCGGTATACAGGCTCTGCCAAGGCGAACCGCATATCATAGGAAACGGCCCAACCAGCTGGTTTTATATCCAAAAACTCATTGTTACGGAGAGCGACACAGCATTTAAACAGCGTAACCAGGAGAAAAACCGCGGTTGTCAAATGTGAACAGCATTACATAAATACCCGATCGGGGGGTTGACGACAATGGTTAAAACCTGCCAGAACTACCCTGCACACGGGTTCTGTATTTGAGCAGGACAAGGAGCCTTCGTGATTGAATCTATATTGATGGCAGCAGGTTTTTTACTGATCGGGGTGCTGTTTCCCGATTGATGCTTGGAGCTGGGATTGGTCCCCGAAGATTTTCAAAGAGAGTCGTTGCCTGGTCCCTGAGACTGTTTTTCTGAGGCCAGGCCAAGTCCTCTTCTGGCCAACCTTCCCGCTTGCCGGCACCCGGTGGACGCATCCGGTCGGTACAACACATCTGGTCAGTGCAGGGTAGGCCCGCCGCGGCCCTTACTGCCGCCTCCCTCCCCGCCGCCGATGCGGCGCTTCTGCAAACGCCTGAACTTCCATCTCAACCAGGCCATACGGATATCCTTCAGGCCGGGCAAGGTACCCAGCGTGGCGCCGTAGCGCTGTCCCCACCAGCGCAGGTAAACATACCCGAAGGCCATGCCGCCCAGGTGAGCCGCGTGAGCAATGCCACTGCCCGACGACTGCAGGGACTGCAGGAACTCGATCAGGATAAGAAACAGCACCAGCGTACGCACCGGAATAGGCACCAGAAACCAGAGCAGCACCTGGCGATTGGGAAACCACAGGCCATAGGCCATCAGCACCCCGTAGATAGCACCGGAAGCGCCGACGCTGGGAACCATGGCATCGGCCATGAACAGGGTGTAGAGCAGGCCGCCGCCGACACCGCAGAGAAAGTAGTACTTCAGAAAGAAACGCGGGCCCCAGCGCTGTTCGAGCTCCGAGCCGAACATCCACAGCATGAGCATGTTTATGCCCAGGTGCCACGCTCCCCCGTGCAGGAACTGGTAGCTGCCAAGCCGCCAGATCTCGCCCCGCAGCACGAGCGGGCCCACCAGCGCGAAGTTCTCAAGAAAGAAGTAGCGGGGCGCGCTGATCTGCATGATGTAGATCAGCACGTTGGCGATCATGAGGCCCTTTATCGCCGACGGGACGGGCCCGCTCGGCCCTATCCCCATGCCGGACCCGCCTGAACCGAGACCGCCCAGGCGGAACCCGCGGCGCGGCTGGCTCAGGACGGCACCCGCGTGAGCCAGTGTTCGTATCTCGGCTGCTTCCCCCTGATGACTGCAAAGAAAGCTTCCTGCAGTGCCCTGGTAATCGGCCCCGGCTTACCGGCTCCGACCTTGCGGTCGTCCAGCGAGGCTATGGGCGTGATCTCTGCCGCTGTGCCCGTAAACCAGGCCTCATCGGCTATGTAGATTTCGTCGCGGGTAAAGCTTTCCTCGACCAGCTCAACGCCCTGGTCACCGAGCATCGTTATGACGGTGTCTCGCGTTATACCCTCGAGCACGGTGGCTATATTGGGGGTCTTGACCCGCCCGCCCCGGGCCATGAACAGGTTTTCGCCACAGCCCTCGGCAACGAAACCATCGACGTCGAGCAACAGGGCCTCGTCGTAGCCGGAGTTGGCCGCCTCGCGGCTGGCCAGTATCGAGTTGATATACTGGCCGGTCGCCTTGGCCTTGGTCATGAAGCTGTTGACCGTGTAGCGCTGCAACGAAGAAGTTTTCAAGCGGATGCCGTTCTTGATCGCGTCGTCACCCAGGTAGGCGCCCCAGGGCCAGACGGCTATGCTCAGGTGTACCTTGTTTGAGGTAGCGGCCAGCCCCATCTCGCCCTCGCCCAGGAACAGCAGTGGGCGGATGTAGCACTCTTCGAGCCCGTTGGCCTTTATAGTGTCGAGGCAGGCCATGGCGATCTCGTCCTGGCTCCACGGGCAATCCAGACCCAGTATATGGGCCGAGTCGCGCAAGCGCCTGGCATGATCGTCGAGCCTGAACACGGCCGAACCGCCGTCGTCGCAGCGATAGCAGCGAATGCCCTCAAAAACGCCCAGCCCGTAGTGCAGGCTGTGGCTGAGCACGTGGACCTGGGCGTCAGCCCAGTCAACGAGCTCTCCATCCATCCATATCTTGTCGGTAGTGGTCACCGGTCTCACCTCTTTTGCCCGCCACGCAATCGCGCGGGCAGCCCTGACCGATACACGCCGCCTGCCTGCAGGTCAACGAGACGACGGGTCGCCGGCCAGTTGGCGGGCGTAGATCTCGCTTACCAGCGCGCGCCGAGCGTCAACCTCGGTGAGCAGGTCGGCCGAAGCCGAGGGGCCTGTGAAGCCCATGCGACAGGCCACCGGTCCCAGCAGGCGGGCGTCGCGTTCGACGTCTTCCACTGACTTGTCCTGGTCAAGCCTGAGCCCCGACTCCAGCCGCCGCAAAAAGACATAGGCCGCCTCCAGGCGCTCGGCATCTGCCCGGTCCAGCAAGCCCTCTTCGCGCAACACGGCCAGCGTATCGCCGGTGCTGGAGGCCGCCCTCAGCAGCTCGTTCGAATGGCCGTGCGCGAGCTGCAACACCTGCACAATTGTCTCGAGGTCGGCGATGCCGCCCCGGCCGACTTTAAAATTAAGCCTCAGCTCTTCGTCTATCTCGCGGTCGGCTATCACCTTGTCGCGCAGCTCGGCGATCTCGCGAATCCCGCTCTTGCTGAGCCCGCTCGTATAAACCAGCCGCTGCACCTCCGAGTGAATGCGCCGCGCCAACGTGGCCGGACCGTACACCACCCGCCCCCTTAGCAGGGCCTGCCGCTCCCACAGGTCGGCCTCCTTGTCGTGGTAGTTTATAAAACGATCGAGGGAGGTCACCAGGGGCCCTCCCCGGCCCGACGGGCGCAGCCTGGTGTCAACCTCGAATACCCTGCCATCGCGGGTCGGCACCCGCAGCAGCGACACGATTTTCTGGGCCAGCCGGGTCGCCGCCGTGTGGGCCGTTTCGTCGAAATCCTCGCCGCGTCCCTGGTAAACGAAGATTATGTCGAGGTCCGAGCCGTAGCCCAGCTCGCCGGCGCCGAGTCGCCCCATGGCCAGCACCACGAGCCGCACCCTGCCGCGGCCCGGGTCCTCGCCCAGGCCCAGCAGCCTGCGGGCCTGGCGGGCGGCTTCGCAAAGACAGACCTCTGCCAGGGTGACCAGTTCGCGGGCTACCTGCCGATCGTCGAGTTCGCCGGCGAGGTCGTTGAAACCGACGCGCAGCAGTTCAGCCGACTTGAAGCGCCTGAGCGCGGTCAGCAGGTCTTCTTCCTCTTCGACCGCATCGCAGGCGCGGGCCAGCTCGGCCTCCATGTCGCCGCGCTCCCTGGTCGGAGCCCCGCGGTCGGACCTCACCAATGAATCGATGAGCTCGGGGTGACCGACCAGCAGGCTCGACAGCAATGCGCTGCCGGCAAACAGGCGCACGAGGGTAAGCATGGTATCAGGTGATCCGCCGAGCAGGGCCAGGTAGCTGGTGTGCGCGCCTGTGCGCAGGAGAAACTCCACCAGGTTGCCGAGCGCCCGGTCGGGGTCGCCGCTGCTGACAACGGCGTCGAGCAGCGCCGGTGCCATGGCTTCCATGGCCCTGCGCCGCTGCGCGTTCATCGGGCCCAACCCCCTTCCCCGGAACAGCCGTTGCAGAGACGAAGCCGCGGCCCCGGCATCGCGCAGGCCCAGCCCCTCGAGTCCGGCGGCGGCCTCCTCGAGACGCCCCGACGAAAGGTCGTCGACCAGGGCAGGAAAAGAATCCGTAGATTCCACCGGTGAAGAATCGGTCCGTAACTCGAGGAACCGTACGAACGCCTCGCGCACCTGCCCGGTGTGACGTTGCCAGTCGGCCTCAAAGGCGTCGGCCTCGTCTCCGCCCATAGCCGGGTCGAGGACCGGCCTGCCCCGGCGGCCAGTCCCGTAGCCCAGTCGCCGGGCCAGCCAGGCGAGCTCCCCACGACCGCTGGGCAATGCCTGGGTCTGCCTGCGTTCGACCACCTGCAGCGCGTGCTCAACGTCGCGCAGAAAAACGTAAGCCTCGCGCAGCCTGCCGGTATCCTCGCTGGTCATAAAGCCGTGCTTCTCGAGTTCTACGAGCGCTGGCAGCGTACCCCGGCAGCGCACCGAGTGTACGTGGCCACCGTGAACGATCTGCATCAGCTGAACCACGAACTCCAGCTCGCGTATGCCCCCCCTGCCTATCTTGACGTTCCTGGTTTCGCGCGGTAACTCGGCCAGCTCGGCGTCTATGCGCTCCTTCATGCGCCTGAAATCTTCGATGGTCTGGTAGTCCAGGTGGCGACGAAAAACGAAGGGCTGTATCTCGCGGATAAACTCCTGCCCCAGTTCGAGTTGGCCACCCACCGGGCGTGCCTTGAGCATGACCCCGCGTTCCCAGGTGTCGCCCCAACTCTCGTAGTAGGACAACGCCGCTGCCATCGAATTGACCACAGGGCCCTGCAACCCCTCTGGCCTCAGGTCGAGATCAACCCGAAACACGAAACCTTCCGAATCGCCACCGCCTATTACCCGCGACAGGCCCGACACCAGCGAGGAAAAAAAACTACCGGGGTCGGGGCAGCCCTCGGCCAGCGGCGCGCTCTCGTACAGACAGACCAGGTCAACGTCCGAGCTGTAATTGAGCTCGCTCGCGCCCAGCTTGCCCATCCCGAGCACTACAAAGCCCAGCGGCCGGCCGTCGGTGGTGAGCACGTCGCCCTGCCCGTGCACGAGTATACGCCGCAGCCTGTCCACCGTTGTCTTGATCGAAAAATCGGCGAGCTCGGTCAGCCCTTGCGTGGTGTCCTCGAGCGTGGCGAGGCCGAGCAGGTCGCGGGCGCCGATACGCAGCATTTCGAGCGCTGCAAGTTCGTGCAGGCGGTGGGCGAGCTGCTCTTCGTTGCGGGCCCGGCGGGCGCCGCTGAGCGAGGCCAGCCCGCGCGGTCCGGGATTGGGGTCCTGGTAGCGACGGGCGCAGTCGGGCCAGCTCTCGCCCATGCCCGCCAGGGTGCGGGCCATGGCAGGGCTGGCACCGAGGATGGTAAGCAAGTCGTCGAGCCCCGCAGCGGGCCAGCTGCTGAGCGCCTTGCGGCCGCCCGACTCGAGCAGCCTCTCGGTCGCCGCCAGCGCGTGGGCAGGCGACGGCGCCCTTTCCAACGCCGATTCGAGAGCAGCCCTCCACCCCGCCCTACCCAGCCCCGACAGTGCGGAGGGTAACACGATGCTCCTAGAGCCCTTTCTTCAGCCCGGGAGCCGCGCGAAAACCAACCGTCTTTCCTGCCTTGATGATCAAATCTTCACCGGTACGAGGGTTGCGTCCCTTGCGTGCCTTGCGAACCCGGACCGAGAAGGTACCGAGCCCGGCCACGGACACTCGTTTTTCTTTTTTCAGGGCACGAGCGATCTGCCGTATGGTGGCTTCCACTGCATCGGCAGCCGCCCGCCCCGACAAGCCCGTACTCCTTGCCACCGATTCTACCAGCTCCGCCTTGGTCATGCCTGTTGCGCTCGTACGTTGTGCCCGTCACTGCCGTCGGGCCAGGTCTGCATCCACCGCCCGTGCTCTTCGAGAGCCCTGCGGCCCATGGCCTGGCGACGCTCGCGCTTGCGCAGCTTGCCACCCTCGAGCGGAGGCATGAGCCCGTAGTTGGCGTTCATGGGTTGAAAATCGCGACGGCCCTCGTCAGTGACGTAGGCGAGCAACGAGCCCAGCGCCGTGCTGGCCGGCGGAAGCAGCGACTGTTCACCTGCGAGTGCGCGGGCGGCGTTGATTCCGCAGAGCAGGCCGGTGGCCGCCGACTCCACGTAGCCCTCTACCCCGGTCAGCTGCCCGGCTATGAACAGTCCCGGCCTGTTCTTTGCCTGCAGGTCGGTCGTGAGCACCCGCGGCGAGTCGAGAAAGGTGTTGCGGTGCAGGCTGCCCATGCGCACGAACTCGGCGTTCTCCAATCCAGGGATGCCGCGAAACACCCGGCGTTGTTCGGTCCAGGTCATGCGGGTCTGAAAACCCACCATGCCCAGCAGCCGTCCCTCGCGGTCGTCCTGCCTGAGCTGCAGCACCGCGTGGGCCATGCCGCCGCCGGGCAACTCCAGGCCTACGGGTTTCATCGGCCCGAACCTCAACGATTCGCGTCCACGCCGCGCGATCTCTTCCACCGGCATGCAGCCTTCAAACCATACGCAGCGCTCAAAATCGCGGGCCTCCACGAACTCCGCCGAGAGGATCTCGTCGACCAGCGTGTTGTAGTCGTCTTCGGTGAGCGGGCAGTTCACGTAGTCGTCTCCACCGCGGCCGTAGCGCGCGGCGCGAAAGGCAAGGTCCATATTCACCGACTCGGCCGTGACAATGGGCGATATGGCGTCGTAGAAATAGAGGTGCTTGCTGCCCATCAGCTGGCCGAGGGTCGAGGCCAGCGACGGCGAGGTCAACGGCCCGGTGGCTACGATGACTACCAACTCGTCGGGAATGGTGGTCAGCTCGTCGCGCTTCAGCGTTATGCCGGGCTCCTGCTCAACGGCCTCGTGCACGTAGCGTGAAAAACCGCCGCGGTCGACCGCCAATGCCGAGCCGGCTGGCACCTGGTGAGCCTCGGCAGCGGCGATGATGAGCGACCCCATGCGCCGCATCTCTTCCTTGAG